>CAZZWE010000075.1:0-21695 GCA_964657675.1 uncultured Steroidobacteraceae bacterium | reverse complement strand
AGCAACACTCGATCCAATAGTCTCGCGAAAGCCCAGCAGGGTCGCAGCTCGTTGCCTGAAAAAATAGGCAAGTACGTCATCATCAACGAGGTGGGACGCGGCAGCACCGGTGTCGTCTACCTCTCGCACGATCCCTACTACGGCCGCGACGTGGCGATCAAAGTCTACAATGTCGATGCCAGCGGCGATGAAAACCGCAAGCGCATCGCTCGTAAGATGTTTCTTTCGGAAGCGCACATGGTCGGCATGTTGCAGCATCCGAATATTCTTCCGATTTACGACGCCGGCGAAGAAAACGGCCATTGCTACATCGTCACCGAGCACGTGCATGGTGCGCGCACGCTGGCGGCTTACTGCCGGCCGGACAACTTGCTGCGCATCGACGATGTGGTGGAGCTGATTTACAAAGCGGCCCGGGCGCTGCATTACGCCCACAGCCGCGGCGTCATTCATCGCGACATCAAACCGAGCAACATCATGCTGACCCTGGACAGCGATGTGCGCATCATCGATTTCGGCATAGCATTGGTTGCGGACTCGGAGATCTCACGCATCGAAGGGATCGCCGGCAGCCCGTCTTACATGTCGCCTGAACAGGTGCAGTCGATCGAGCTGACCAACCGTTCCGATCTGTACTCGCTCGGCGCGGTGATGTACGAACTGCTGACCGGCAACCGGCCATTTCGCGCCGGCAATCTGCAAAAGCTGCTGCATCAGATCGTGTTTGCCACGCCGCCGCCGATCCACACGCTGCGGCCGGAAATTCCGGAAGAGCTGGAAAACGTCACGGCCATGGCGCTGCAGAAAGATCCGGAGAAGCGCTACAAAACCGGCTTGGATTTCGCAGCCGAGTTGACCCGGGTGCATCAGAAACTGCGCGCCCAGTACAATCGCATCGACCAGCAGGAGCAATTCAGCCTGCTGCGCAAGCTCAAATTTTTCCATGAATTCTCGCACGGCGAAATCTGGGAGGTGCTAAGGGCCAGCAGCTGGCAGGATTACGCTGACGCCGAAGAGATCGTCAAGGAAGGCGAGATGGATGACCGTTTCTACATCATCGTGCAGGGCCGTGTCGGGGTGCAGCGCTTGAACAAAGCGTTGGGATATCTGGAAAACGGCGATTGCTTCGGCGAGACCAGCTATGTGCGGGGCGCGAAGCGCACTGCCACCATTATTGCCGCAGGTCCCGTGACCGTGATGAAGGTGAGCTCGACGCTGTTGGAGCAGGTCTCGGCCGAGTGTCAGCTGCGCTTCAATCAGGTGTTCTTGCGCAGCATGATCGGGCGCCTGCAAAGCGCCGAACGCGGGATCGCCGCTAACTCGTAAGTCGAGTGCGAGGCTTAAGCGCTCGCTTCCTTGTCGTGCTCGATCATGGCGTAGGCCGAATGGTTGTGGATCGATTCGAAATTTTCTGACTCGACCACGTACGCGCGCACGCGCTTTTCCTTATTCATCGCGACCGCGACATCCCGGACCGTGTCCTCGACAAACTTTGGGTTGTCGTAAGCGCGTTCGGTGACAAACTTCTCGTCGGGACGCTTCAAAATCCCGTACACCTCGCAAGAGGCTTCGCGCTCGGCGATGTCGATCAGTTCTTCGAGCCACATGTGCTCGACCAGCCGCGCAGTCAGGGTGATGTGCGAGCGCTGGTTGTGAGCGCCGTAATCGGAGATCTCCTTCGAGCAAGGACACAGGCTGGTGGTGGGTACCACGACCTTGAGCCACACCTCAGTCTTACCGTCGGTGTGCTCGCCGAAGATGGTGGCTTGATAATTCATCAAGCTTTCAACGCCGGTAACCGGCGCTTTCTTCATCACGAAATACGGGAAGCTCATTTCGATGTGGCCCGAGGTGGCCGCCAGGCGCTCGGTCATTTCAACCAACATCTTGCCGAACGACTCGACCGAAATTTCACGCTCGTGTTGATTCAAGATCTCCACGAAGCGCGACATATGTGTACCCTTAAAATTGTGGGGCAGGTTCACATACATTTTGAAGTTGGCAACGGTGTGTTGCTCGCCGCGGGCGCGATCCTTGACCTTCACCGGGTGAAAAATATCCTTGATCCCAACCCGATTGATCGGGATACGGCGCGTATCGGCGTGACCTTGCACGTCCTCCACGGAGTCGATTTTTGGTTTTTTCACAGGCACGGCAGCATTCATAAAAGATTCCTTAATGCGATCCCGTGGTACATGGTGCCGGAACCGCTCAACTCAAGAATTTTAGACCATTCGCCAGGATTTGGCCGTGAGACCTGTCTATGGGATCGATCGACCAACAGGTGGAATCAACGTTTCGGGCGCCGTGCTGGGCAATTTGCACCCGCATGGCTGCAGGGCGTCAATTATCAGGCCCGGCGACGAACCACGAAGCTCGCCAACCAAGCCAGCACCTGAGCCTGCTCGCCCAAAGGCCCGAGGCGCTCGCAGGCGCGGGCCTCCAGTTCGCGGGCACGGCTCTTGGCGCTGCCCATGCCCATCACGCTCGGATAGGTCGGTTTGGCGCGTGCGGCATCAGCCCCGCTGGTCTTACCAATTTCTTCGGTATTGCCTTCGACGTCCAGAATATCGTCTTGAATCTGAAAGGCCAGTCCAATGTCCTGCGAGTAGCCATCCAAGGCCTCCCAAGCGGCCGGACTCAAGTTCGGTGCGCACGCTGCCGCCATCAACACACTGGCGCGAATCAGCGCGCCGGTCTTGAGGCGATGCATGCCCTCGAGCTCATCAAGATCGATGCTGCGGCCAACGGCGGCAAGATCGATGGCTTGTCCGCCCGCCATGCCGGCGGTGCCGCTCGCGTCGGCAAGGATTTGGATCATTCTCAGGCGCGACTCCGCACTCACGCCGGGTGTGCGGTCACGCGACAGCAATGAGAACGCGAGGACCTGCAGCGAATCGCCCGCCAAAATGGCGGTCGCTTCGTCGAAGGCCTTGTGGGTCGTGGGCTGCCCGCGTCGCAAGTCATCGTCATCCATCGCCGGTAAGTCGTCATGCACCAGCGAGTACGAGTGAATGAGTTCCACAGCGGCGGCGGGCGCGTCCAGCATCTGCGGCGGCACATTGAGCGCCTCGCCGGTGAAGTAAACCAACAGCGGCCGCAGGCGCTTGCCGCCGCCAAGAACCGCGTAACGCTGCGCTGCGTGCAGGCGCTGCGGAACGACCTCGGCCGTGGGCAGCACGCCATCCAGCACGGCATGCACACGCGCTTGGTACTCGCGCATGCGCTTCGCCAGTGCGTCCTGCTCAGCTGGGTTTGGATTCGTCGGGAGTGAAGTCTTCAACTACGGGTTCCCCGGCTTTCTTCAGCAAAATCTCGACCTTTTGTTCCGCATCTTTCAAGGCGCTTTGGCAGGCACGCGTCAACGCGACGCCGCGCTCGAACGCAGCCAGGGATTCCTCCAGAGGCATATCCCCTTGCTCGAGCCGCTCGACCAGCTGCTCCAAATCGCGCATGGCGGCTTCAAAGTCCGGAAGTGCCTCTTTGGAAGTTTTGGGGGGCGTCATGTTGGGGGCAAGGTACACAGGCTCCCCGGCGGGGTCAAACCCGCCTGGTATACGGGCCGTGCCGATGAAGATGTTAAAGCCGTGAGACACGTCACATGCGTAAGGTCGCGTTTGGGCTCAGTTTCGGTACCATTGCCCATGGGAAGCTTTATGCGCAAATCAATTATATCTATCGCTCTATATGGGTGCTTTTTCGCCGCAATTGCGGCCACGGCCGCGTGCAGCCCGCGCCAGCACCGAACCCCTCCCATGACTGTTTCAGATCTCATGGACGATCGGGTGACCTTGGATGGCGTCCTGATGAAATGCAACCGTGATGTGGCTCAATCACGAACCAACCCGGATTGTCTGAATGCACGCATCGCGATCGAGCGTCTGGCTGCGGTGAGCGACAACGAGCCATCCCGCGAAGCGAAGCGTCAAGAGGACTTCGAGCGCAGCCGCGAGCAGTTGCGAGCGCTCCAGGATAAGCAACGTCAGGAACAGGAAGCCAAGGCCAAGGTGGATGTGTACCACTTGCCGGTCATGCCGGTCGATCCGACCCCGCCGCCGAAAGATCCGCAGTCGACCATCGTGGGCAAGACCAACCCTTAAGCTTACGGCGAGGGTTCGAGCTTCAACACCCGGCCGTCGTTTTCATCGGTCGAAACATACAGATACCCGTCCGGCGACACCCGCACGTCGCGAATCCGCCAGTGCTTGTCATTCAGCAGTTGCTCCTGGCTCACCACGTTGCCGCTTGAATCCAAATGCACACGGCGCAAGTGTTTGAAGGCCAACGCGCCGACGAACAGGTCGCCGTCCCATGCGGGAAATTTATCGCCGTGATAAATGGCGAGTCCCGAGGGCGCGATGGAGGGTGTCCAATAAATTACCGGTTGCTCAAGACCCGCACGCTCGGTGTAGGGAGAAACATAAGCGCCTGAGTAGTCCATGCCATAGGTAATGAGGGGCCAGCCATAATTTTTGCGTGCCACGATAAGATTCAACTCATCGCCGCCGCGCGGCCCATGTTCTGTCTCCCACAAGCGGCCACGTTGTGTATCGAAGACCAATCCTTGTTCATTGCGGTGACCCCAGGTGTAGATCTCCGGGCGGATCGCCGATTGGCCGATGAAGGGGTTGTCTTGCGGAACGCTGCCATCCTCGTTCAAGCGCACCACTTTGCCGAGATCTGAACTCAAGTCCTGCGCCTTTTCGCGGTACTCAAACCCTTCGCCAATGGTCAGGGCAAAGGTACCGTCCGGCAGAAATGCCATGCGCGCGCCGTAGTGATTGTCCGTGTCCTTGAGCGGCAAAGCCTTGAAAATCACCTGCACATCGAGCAGTGCGGAGCCATCGAATCGCGCTCGGGCGACCTGTGTGCCGTTCGCCGATTTTGTGCCGGCTGCGTAGGTGAGATAGAGCAAATGATTTTGCGCAAAATTCGGGTGCAGAACCACGTCGAACAGTCCCGCTTGGCTGCCGGTATGCACAATTGGCACACCGCTGATCGGTTGCGGCAGTAACACGCCGCCTTTGATCATTCGCAGGCGTCCGGCCCGTTCAGTGACCAGCATCGAGCCGTCAGGCAGGAAAGCCATGGACCACGGATGATCCAAATTCGTAGCGATCTCCAACACGCTGTAACCTGCAGTCACGATGGGTGCGGGCGCGGGCGGCGGTGGGGCAGCTGCGGCCATGGATGCGAACACAGCAAGACTCAAAACGATACGGCGCGTAACAACCTCCAGGTCAACGGATTCCGTTAGGATTGGCAATCATCCCTTTGGGAGCGGGAAATGCTACGCCGGATCATCGCTTTTGTCCTCGCCGCTGCTTTGATGATTGTCTTAGGTTCGGCGACCCATTCTTATTTTATCCAACGGGCGTGGGCGAGCGCGGCCGGGTTGGCCGATGCCGGCCCTCCGGCCGCCATTCCTTTTTCGGATCGCATCGCGTGGGCAGCCCATGATCTGGTGGGAATGTTTGCCAGTTACAGCGCCGTGACTTCGATCGCGCTGCTGATCGCGTTTTTGCTGGCAGGTCTACTGGCGCGTTACAGCGGAAGGCGTACGTGGGTGTTCGCAATCGCCGGTGCGGCGGCCATCGGGGTGTTGTTCACGACGCTGCGGCTGGTGTTAGGTACCGTCGGCGTATTTGGCGCGCGAGGGCCTTTCGGACTTGGCGGACAAATGCTGGTGGGCCTACTGGCCGGCTGGCTGTTTGCGCGGCTCACGGCGCCGCGCGCGGTTACGATGCGTTAGCAGCGCTGTTTATCTCAGCTGGGCGACGAACAGCTCAGCGTCGGGCCACGCTTGCGCCGCTCTCGCGCAGCGAAAACCAGTGTCCTCGTCGGCGCGATCCGCCAAGTCGTAACGTCGGGCCGCCGCGCGTTTGAACGCCGGATTAGTTTCGAGCCACGATCCGCCTTTCAGCAGTTTGCGGCCGTTGATTTCGGTCTCGGTCCACTGCCACACATTGCCGGACAGGCCCCGATAGCGTCCGCCAATGCCTTGAGCAGGGCCATCGGCCACATGCGGTGCCGCGTTGTGCTTGGCCAGCGCCAGCGACGTGTCCTCGCCCCAGGGAAATGTATGTCGCTCAGGTCCACGCGCGATGAATTCCCACTCATCTTCAGTCGGCAGCCGTGCATTTTTATACTTACAGTAGGCGAGGGCGTCGCGATAGCTCACACCGACCACCGCTGTATCGTCGGAGATATCGTGGCCGATGCCATTGCGCCAATTGCCGCCCGATACCGATTTCTGATCGTCAAAGGAATACGCAAAGCCTGCTTTCTCGGCATCCGTCTTGTAATGGGTGGCGTCGACGAATTGGCGAAATTGCGCCACGCTGACCGGCAGGGGATCGACATCGAAGGGATCCAAAGTCGCGGTGCGCGTCTTCTCATCGCTGAACATTTCCAACGAGCACTTCTGCAAATGCCGCTGACACAAACTGAGCGCGGCCTGAATCTGTTTGTTGGAGTTACCCACGGTGACGCGTCGTGGACTGCGTTCCAAGAGTTGGCGAACGGCGGCTTGCGGATAGTTCTGCGCAGCGTCCATATCGCCGCTGGCGATCCCGAGCGACTGTAGGACGGACAGCGCCCGCGCGCCGGGCACCGATCCCACGGGGACCGATGCAACCACAATATTGCCGTCGGGGGCTGGGGCGGCGGCGGGGGTCTTGGTGACGGCTGCACTGGCCGCCGGCTTGGTTTCCTCGGGAGTCTTGTTCATACCAAACCACGAAGAGATGCGCGCGCCAAATCCGCCCGATGATTCCTTATTCGACTCATCGGCGGTGGCCACGCGCGGCAGAGGGTCTGCTGCCGCCGTCTTGCTGGCGCCTGAAAAGTAGAAGTCGCCGGTGAGCGAAGAGGATTCCCAGGGGACTTGCTTGTTGGCGGTGGCTTCCATCACGCCCACGCGCACTTTTTTGAATACCTGTTCGACCGGCTCATGCATGTCCCGCATCGCGCGGCTCAAGGCTTCGGTGTAAGGACTGTCGCGGCCATTGCCATCCATCGCGACCGCACCCGGCGCGGTGGAATAGGCAATCATGATGCCGGCCGGCGCATCCATGGTGGCGAGGCCATGATCGACGGAGCGCATGCTGCGGGTGAAGGGGTTGTTGCGGCAGGCATCCAAGATCACGATGTTGAGCCGGTTGCGCGCGAAGCGCATTTGCTCGATGACCCAATCGGCGCTGACTGCTTCGATCTCCACATCCCCCTCACGGTCGATCTGAGCGGTGGTGGGAATCAAATAGTTGCGGCCGTTCAGTTGCACGCCATGGCCGGCGTAGTAGAACAATCCGACCGCCGCAGGACCGCCTTTCTCAAGCCGCGAGCCGAATTCCTGGATGGCGCGCTTCATGGTGTTTTGGTCGGCGTTGCGCCGTGCAATGACCTCGAACCCCAGACTGGTCAACGTGTCGGCCATCATTTGCGCATCGTTCGCCGGATTGGGCAGAGGTCCGCTGGCATAGTTGCTGTTGCCGATGACCAAGGCAATACGCGTCTCAGCGGCGGCCGCGGCGGCCGCTGCAAGCATCAGCAGGGTGAACAGCGCCGAACGAATCAGGTGCATCAGAGCAGTATAAAGGGTTGCCCGGCTTAAGTTCTGCCGCGCGGGGCTGCCGCGCCTTCACATAATTGGTTCTATTTGAATTGCCGCTGGCGAAGCGCTGGGTCTTGGTGGCATTATTTGCGTCACTCACCTTTCGGTTTTCCCCATCTTGAGGGGGGATGACAACATGAAGTACAAAAGCACGCAGCTGCGGATGGCGCTGGCCGGCCTCCTAATTCTTGCCGCGGGCGCAGCGCAGGCCGGTATCTTCAGAGACATGATGACCTCGGTGGGCTTGTCCAAGCCCGAGCAGCCGGTCGCCGACGCCAACGGCATCCCCTCGTATCCTCGCCAGGGCTACGCCTGTTGCGTCCTTCACTACAGCAAAGACTGGATCGACGACGGCAACTATGCCGAACTTCCGTTCATTGCGGCGGGTACTCCCATTGAAGTCGTGGGTTACGGCAGCAATCGTGCGCAGATCAAGGTGGAAGGCAAGCCCATGCGCCTGGGCCACCAATATGGCCGGGAGCAAGAGGCCTTCGACGCCTGGGTGCGCAAGATTGTGATCAATGACGATCCACGGCCCAAAATTGCTTCCTTTGCGCCGACCGTCCAAGAGGCGATCCGCTTGGGCAAGGTGATGATCGGCATGACCCGCGAGCAGTGCATCATCGCCGTGGGGTACCCGCTCACCAGCGAGAATGTCACCCTGGATGCTCCGACGTGGCGCATGTGGCGTTCCTCAGGCGGCGAATACCAGCTGAATTTCAGCCGCGACGGTCACTTGACCTCCGTGACCGGCGACGTTGAAACCACCTACGCCATGCTCTACAAGCCGGGCGGCCGATAGATAGCGCCGGCTCGCGCCCTTCAGCGAGCGCATGCCACCAGCAGCACATTGGCAAAGGGGGTGCCGTGGCTCATCGGAGTTGCCTCTACGTCAAAGCCGCAGTGCTTGAGCAACTCGCGCCACTCCTCGATCCCGCGGCAATGGGTGGTTACCAGCGAATGGCCGCGAATCAGCATCACCACCTTGTCGACCCACTGACTGTAGCGAAAGCGCCAGCCGGCATCGGCATCACCGACTCGTAGCAGCAGCACGCCACCCGGCGGCAGCGCGGCGCGCACCCGCTGCAAGATTTGTTGCTGTGCCGATTTGTCCATGTAATGCAACACATCGAGAATCACCGCGGCATCGGCTTGACCGAAGTCGGCGTGGCGGATGTCCCCTTGGACGATTCCACACGAGGCGCCCAATGCGATGTAGGCGCGTGCGACATCCGAGGCCATCAGTTCGATACCGCGGGTGGCGAGGATGCGAGGCGCAGACGGCCAACCTTTCGGCCATTGCCCACGGTCCGCGCAATGTTGCGCGGCGCGCAGCCATGCGCTTAATAGGCCCTGTCCGCAGCCGAGGTCCAGCAAGCGGCTACGGTCAGTGAGCAGTCCCCGCGCCAAGATGGCCTGAAATACGGGATCCGAGCCTAATTTTCCGCGCGCGAAATGATAGGCGAAGCGGCCGGCACGCCGATAAGGCTCGCACGCCGTGTCGAGCAGCGTTGCCATCGTCCCGGCCGCCATCTCAATCGTGGGCCGCGCCGATCAAGCGGATTTCGACGCGTCGGTTGCTCGAGTCGTCGGGTCGGTCCGGATTCAGCAGCTTCTCCGACCCGTACCCCACGGTGTCCAGACGGTGCGGGTCCATGCCCTTGGCCACCAGGAATTGCTTGACCGCCTGTGCGCGGCGCAGCGAGAGCTGCTTGTTGTATTGCGCGCTGCCCTTGGCATCCGTATGGCCTGCGACCACGAAGCGATCCTTGCCGAGCGCGTCAGAGGTCAGCGCCAGCTCGAGTTGCCTTAGCTGTTCCGAGGCTTGCGGTTTCAACGCGCTGGAATTCAGCTCGAACGGGATGTTCAAGTTGACCGATGGGTCGGTCTCGCTCGCCTGGCGCCGTGCCAGACCCCGCGGCGTGAAACTGCGCGTCAATGCGGGCGGGGAGGTCAACGCCTGCTCGATTTGCTTATTCGACATCACCGGTGCCGTCTCGTCATCCGCAGCCTGCGACGCGCTGCCCATCAGAATCAACCAGGCGCCGAGCAGCGCAGAGAAAATCGGCTGTTTCATGGCAGAGCCTCCAAACCAAGCGCTCGACGGGAGTCGTTATAACTGGCTTTTGCGGCGAGCAGATTACGCTGCGTCAGTTGTTTCTCGGCCGCGCCGCCGGCGCTTTTATCCGCGAGCAGGGCGTCGTAATACGCGGCGCGCGCACGCGCCATGTCGCCGGCCGGGTCGGCGCTGTCTGGCCCGAGTTTCAAGTCGCTGTTCGCGGCGGATTTGGAGAGCAATCCCGTTGCGGCATTGCCCACCGCGGAAGCAACCACGTCGCTGTTGCTGCCGACGATTTCGGCCAGAGCGAGCTGCGCCTTCTTCTCGGACTCCGTTTCGGTGACGCCGACTTCAATGGTGACCGGCATAAACTCCAACGGCGAGCGTGGCAGGTCGTGATACTCGGAGTTGCGGGCATCCAATTCTGCCAGTTGCGATTCATCCTGGACTGCGACACGAGTGCGCTCCTGCTGAAGCCCGGGCAGTACATCTTTACCCGCCTTTGCGATCCGTTGATCCAGGCTTACCAGTAAGCGTTGATTGCGGGTGTGCGAGCGTTGCAGTGCCTGAATCTCGCCGATGACCTCTTGGTGCACCTTGGTCTTCTCTTCGTAGTTGCGGCGCGCTTCCACCGACAGCGGCGGTACACGCAGCCACACAATGTCTTTACCGGTGGCACCCTCGGACCGTGACCCGGCCTTCACGCTACCGATGTTCACCCAGGCACTGGAGATTACTTCCTGTTGATCGGTGGCGCTGGGATTGGATATTTTCAAGGTGTAGAGCGTGGTACGTGTGGCGCCGGGCTTCTCGGTGGTCAGCAGCGTGTCAATTCGGTAGCCCGCATCCTTGAGGCGATACGCGGTCCCGTCACTCGAGAATTCGAAGCGAGCCTCGTAAACCGCGCGCGCCTTGCCCTCGATGCAGATGTCGGCGCGGCGCAACTGATTCTCGATCGAATCATCGGTGCGTGTGGTACGCCATTTATCTTGTGGCAAATTCGCGCTGTCCTTGTCCAACTCCTTGGGGATGTAGGCGGCAGTGCAATCGGTTGCCTCCGGTTTGAAATTGCCGGCGACAATGGTCATGCAGCCAAGCTTGGCGTTGATGCTGAGCGAGGGAGCCGGCTCCAAGTCGGCACGATAAAGGTTGGTCTGTTCGGTCATCGCATAATGGGTGTCCTTGCGCGCCACGCCCGACTTGTATTGATTGGCCTTGGACTGAATCTCGTGATTGATGAATAGCTCGGCAAGCTTGCCGATGACCAAACCCAGCAAGGGCAAGAATTTTGCGGTGTCCTGTGCATCGCCATTTTGCGTGGCGGGCGCCGCGGGAATGAAAAAGGGTTCGTCTGCGATGATGCAAGTATCGTTGACGTACGCACGCACGTTGACAGAGTCCTTGGCCTTGGCTGCGAATACGGGCTGCATTTGCAGTAGCGATAGGCACAGTGCGCCCACCAGAAGACGGCTGTGCAGCGGCTTCATTTGGCAGCGCCGCTGGCCGGGGCGATGGTCGGCAGTATCCGGTCCAGCTTCGCCAACACCAATTTCCATTGGGCTTGCTGCGACGGATCGGTGAGCGTTTTGATGTTGGCCAACACCTGATCGCGGGCCAGGTCGCCGAATCTCTTGAGCATGACCCCCGCTTCAAGCATATCGTCGCCTTTGCACGCGTCGGAATTAAATGACCAGACAGTCAGCGTACCACTTGCCTTGCGATTACTCATGCCGCATCGCTGGGGCGGAGGTTCGCCGCGCCACAAAAGCCTGAACATGTCGAAGATGGCTCCGGAGTTCGCGGCGAAGTAGCTGTGACCGAGGGCATCGGCCGGCACGGCGGACATGTCGATGGAATCAAGGCCGGCGAGCTTCACGATCACATCGCCCGCGGTGCCGGCGCGGGGCGCTCCGTGAATGAACTGCGAACTGCGCAACGCATAATCATTGTCCGATGCGTAGAGGGTAATTCTGTCCGAGGAGCCGCTCAAAGCCTGGATGGCATCGGTGAAATAGTCGCGATCCACATCCGGCGCCGTGAAAACAACTTGACCAAAAATATGTTGCCGATTCTCCGGCGCGCGCCGCGCCAGGTAGGTTTGCAGCGCCTCGATCAATGCGCGGTTTCCCATGCTGTGTGCAATGAGATGAATGTGTTCCGCGCCCGACTGCGCCACCACGGTCTCGAGAAAGTCCGCCATGCGGCGGCCGCTGATGCCCACGGCGGCTTCGTCGATCGAGTAGGCCGTGGGGCTCGCTTGCGAAGGCCAACTGTAGAGCATGGGCGTGCCGTCGAAATCCAAATCGTAGGCGAGTTGCGCCACGCGCCGGGCTGAGTCCTCGAAACTATTGTTGAAGCCATGAACGAAAATGAAAACGTCTTTCGACTGGGTGTCATTGATCTGCTGGCGCAAGCTGCGAACGAACTCATCTTTGGGCAGCGGCATCACTTTATCGAGCAGCACGTAGTGCGCGCGCATGCTGGCCTTGTCGGTCGACAAGGTATATTCCAGCCAGCGCGGCTGGGTCTCCAATTCCGCCTCTTGGTGCACCTGCGGAATGGTGACGTCGAGGTAGCCGTATTGAAGTTCGCCGCGCTCCTTGCTGTAGAACTCCGCGGGCTTGCTATCGCCGCTGGGCGCCCGATTGGTCCCGTAGTAAACCCGCACCGTGGCGAAGCCTTGCTTCAATGCGTAGCGGCGATTGGGCAACGCACGGCTGGGCGCGGCCGCTTGGATCTGCACGCTGATGTCTGCGGCCGCTTTCGAGTCACCGGCGGCCCGATAGACATCGCGCAGCTTGCGCAGCGTCGCGACCACGTTATCGTGATGGGAGCCAAAGGCAGCGCGTTCGATGGTGGCGATTCGCAGCAATAACGCCTCTGCGTCGGGGTAGCGCTTATCTTTGATGGCAAGGTCCGCCATCGCCGTCAGCAACGGCACCAGATCCGGATGTTCCGCGCCGAGTTGCGCAGCTTGCAAGTCGAGCGCACGTGAATAAAAGCCAGCCGCCTGCGCATCCTCGCCCACTTGCTGAGCATAGTCGCCGACGTTGCGCAGCAGCTCGATCAAGTCGCGTTTCTCGCCGGAAAGCTCCGTCTGCCTGACGGCGTCTTGGGCGTACTTCAAGGCGTCCGCGGTCTTGTGGGACGCCTTGGCCGATTCGAACTCTTGAAAGGTGTGCACCAGCTCGGCGGACTGCGGCCATGCGAAGCAGGGCGCTAACGCAATGAGTACAGCGAGAACTGCAGGGATTCTGAAACGCATGCTCGGCTACATTATTCTCGGTGTTTGTGCTCAAATCATAATTGAGCAACAGGCCGTGTACAATGAAAGTACAACTCGGCCGCGGGATGAGATGGCCAAATCAATGAATTTAAATCCGCACAGGATCGCGGTAGCGGTGCTTTGCGCGCTGTTATCGGGCGTCGCCGGCGCGCGCAATGTCGCATTGCTGGTCGCCGTGGGCCAATTTCGCGATCCGGCGCTGAAAACATTTCAGCTCCGCGGCCCCGCGATCGATATTAATTCGGTACAACAAACGTTAAGTTCGCAGTGGGGATTTGCACCGGCTGACATCGTCGCGCTGCGTGATTCGGAAGCCACTCACGACCGCATCCTGGCGGAGATCGCGGCGTTGGAGCAGCGCTCTGCCAAAGGCGACACGGTGCTGATTTATTTCAGTGGGCATGGCACCAGCGCCAATGCCGATGAGAACGCATTCGATCTTCCCTACGCCACCGGCGCATGGGTTCCTTACGACTTAGATTACAGTTCGATGCCGGCCGCCAAACGCACCCTGATCGTTGGACGGCGCGACCTGGTACCCCGGCTGAAGCGCTTGGATGAGGCCGGCCGTTGGGTGGTGGTGGTATCGGACAGCTGTTATTCAGGTCAGGTGGTGCGCTCGTTCGGTCAGACCTTCAGCCACACGCGGTTTCTGCCCTTAAATGCACGCGACTTGGGCGTGGCCCGGGTGCCGACGCCGATTGCAGCGCGTCCACCGCCGCCCCCGTATCCGTATGAACACGTATTGCTGCTGTCCGGAGCCAGCGATAGTGAGCAGGGCGCGGATATTTCCACCGCCGAGCAGCTGCAAAGTTCGCCCACCCTGGATGGTCAATTCCATGGCGCTTTCACCGATGCCTTTTTACGGCTGTTGAAAGGACAGCTGTTGCCGGGTGCTTTCAACTACGCACAGGCTCGCGAGGCGATGAACGCCTTTCTCGAGCACCGCAATTTCCCGCAGCATCCGCAACTATTACCGGCCATTGCCGAAGATCCGCATGATGTGGGCTCGAATTCCTTTCTGGGCATGAATCTCGCACCGCCACCGGCCACGCCGCCGCCGATGCCGGCACCGCCGCCCGACAGTTCGACCGTCCGGGTTCGGTTGGAGGCCGTTGCCGCGCCGCTGCGCGACAAGATCGCAGCGATTGCGGGTATCGGCATTGTGGCGGATGCGGGGGATCTCACGGTGCGCCAAAAAGGTGATGAGGTCCTGTTGATGGGGCCGGCCGGCGATCCCGTGCTCAAAACCCATGCCGCAGACCCGAATTTGCTGAAACGGATCGCGGCGCAGGCGTGGCTGAAACAATCAGTGCCCGTTGGCGTGGACAAGCTCGGTCTGCGGGCGGATACCAGCCCTGGCAGCCGCAGCAATACCTACGTGCAATGCGAATCCTTCGTGTTTGAAGTACGGCTGCACTCGGCCGCCTATGTGATGGTGTTGGATCTCAACAGCGAGGGCAATCTGACGGTGCTCTATCCGGCCAGTCCCCTGGAGCGGCGCATGATTCAAAGCAATGTGGCCACGGCCATCCCCGGTGCGGATCCCAAAGATCATATTTTGGTCACGCCGCCATTCGGTACGGATCTGGTGACCGTCATGGCATTTGAGAAACAACCGGGATTTTTCGCCGATCTGACCGGTGCACAACTGTTTGCCACCGACAGCGGCCGCGCCGATTCTCTCAAGAGAGGCTTGGCCGCGATCAACGGCGCCCTCAGCGTTCAACAGATGACGGTCAACACCTACCCCGGCAATGGTCATGACACCTGCAAGTAGCGTATGAGAATACCCATGAAATATTGTCTACGACAGTGTGTGGCTGCGGTGTCACTCGCCGCGGCGCTGCCTTCCATGGCGCAACAGGCGCATACCCGGGAGGTGAAGCCCGATGCGCATTACGCCGAGCCGCAGTTGTCGAACCACGCGCTGATCATCACGGTGTCGGAGTACCAGAAGAGTCCGCTGCCAGGGGTTCTCACCGACCGCAAGTTAGGGATTGAACTGGCGCAGCGTCTCGGGGTGCCGCCGGAAAATATCGTCGAGTTGTCCGAGCAGCAGGTGACCCGTGACGGGCTCAAGCAGGCCTTCGCGGATATGAATCAATCCATCATGCCCGGCGATAAGCTGTACGTGTACTTCTCCGGCCACGGTGCGCGCTACTTCAGCAAGCTGACCAATCAGTGCACCGAGAGCTTGGTGATGCAGGACATGCACGTGGTCACCAACACCGAGTTTGCCAGCATGATTCGTCCGCTGAGCGCCAAGGCCGACAAGACCATCGTGATGCTCGACTCCTGCCATTCGGGCGGCGTGGCGGCAGCGGCCGGCTCGCGCTCGCTGCCCAACTCCATGCGCGCAAAGTTCAGTCCCGAGGCTTCCAGTCCGCAGTGTTCGCTGGCGGTCAATTTGGGCAGTTATACCCTCAATCGCGGCATCGACCTGCATACCACTGATCACAACATGGTGATTCTCGCCGCGGCAAGAAATAACGAAGTGGCCTGGGATACCTCCAAGGGTGGGGCCATGACTTACAACTTCCAGCAATGCCTGGCGGGAGGTGCGGCCGATAGCGACCACAGCGGCTCTCTGTCGATGCAAGAACTGACCGACTGCGTGCAGGCGCGCCTGAACAAGACCCAAGAGGAATCAGCACTGCAACACCCGACGCTGGCCGGCAATGCCGCGCTGGTCCCGGCACTGACCGGCGCGCCCGCGACCGCGCCCACCGCCGCAGCACCGGTGGTTGACAGCACGGTCGATACCCTGGCATCGATGAATGACATTTATGGGCAGCGCGACGACCGTTGGCAGGTTGCCGCGACGCTTAAGTCGCCGACCTTGAAAATTGGCAGCAATCTGACTCTCTCAGTGCGCTCGCAGCGAGACGGGTATGTGTATTTGTTCTATCGGGGCACTCAGCCCGATAGTTTCTATTTGCTGTTTCCCAACCAATTGGATTCGGCCAATGCCATCAAGGCCAATCAGGAGCTGCAGCTGCCGCGGCAGGACTGGAGCGTGACCGCGTTGGGACCGAAAGGCACCGACCACTTGATGGTGATGGTCAGCGACACGCCGCGAGACTTTTCAGCCTTGAGTCTACCTGCCAACTACGTCAGTCAGTCCGGCCCATTCGAGAAAATCCAGCCGACCTCGCAAGCCGTGGCGCGCATCGGGCAGAGCGCCGCCTTGTCGGCTGCGTTCAATCAGCCGGAGTGTCAAAGCAACGCCCGCCAGCGCGACCTGGCCGTCGCGAAACGTTGCTCCAATGTCTTCGGCGCCGCCTTGGTCAGCGTCGAGGAGACCGATTGACTAGTGTTTACTGATCTCGATGAGCCAGTCCGGACCGGATTCGATTTTATGGGCGGCGGCGTAGTTCTGTTGATTGAGTGCGATGGCGACATTCAACAGACTGTTGATGTAGGCGAGCGGCTTGCCCACCGGAACGTCGCCGAAGGTTCGCTCATAGGGAACGACGTCCTCAACCACCAGTTGTCCACCGTGATATATCCGTAGGTGTACGGGTGCACCGATGCTTAAGTTCAGCTCGTCGAACAACGACTTTGGAATATTCGTCCAGACGTTACCGAACTGAACGTCGAGCACAGGAATGATTCCGGAGATTTTCTCGCCGGTGCGCTTGGGTTTGGCGTACGGAATGCTGATCAGGGTTTGCGGCGTGAGGAGGGGACCCACTTGCGAAAAGCTGATGACTCCGGCGGCGAGCCTGGCGCCGGTGTAGGCGAACACGTCTCGGCCATGGAAGGTATGCGATTCCCCCGATTCCGGGCGGCGATTGACGCTTTCATCGATCTGACGCAGCTCTTCGATGCCATCGCGCTCGGCGACCAGGGACAACAATCCATTGTTGGGTCCGACGAAATAGTGTCCCGTGCGGGTTTTCAATACCACGGATAGCCGCTGGGTGCCGACGCCAGGATCGACGACCGCCACGAACACGGTACCGCTTGGCCAGAATTGCTCGGTTTGATACAGCCGGTAGGCCCCATCAAAAATGCTGGGATTCTCATGGCTTAGATCGGAAACCAGCAAATCTTGCGAGACGCTGTAAGCCACGCCCTTCATGGCCGAGACTGCGCCATCCTGGGTGCCGAAGTCGGTCAACAGCACCAGCGGGACCCGGGCCTGGGCCGCGGTACCGAGCAGAACAGCGGCGGCGGCAATCAACGCCCGCCGCACCATCATTCCAATGAATCCGGCGATGCCGCCGAGGTTCACTTCTGTTGGTCTTCCAATGGATAGGTCCGCGCAGGTTCGGCCGCTGCCGGCATTGGCGGTGGCGGGGCGTTCTGCGACGCCGCTGCCGGTACGTCGGCCAACGGAGCGGGCGAGCCGCGCACCGCGGTGCGCGTGGCCTTGGCCAACTGATCGAGAAACCGTTGCGCGGTCGGCGGCGGTGTCGGCGCCTGAGCGGACATGATCTCGGAGGCTTGAATTCCAGCATGGCGATAAAAAGAGGCATTCGATGGGCGGTCGATGCGGATGACGCTACCGTCCAGTGCAATGCCGCCGAATAGGCCGCGTGTCCGGGCGTAAGAATAGATCTCCGAATTGAAGGTCATATCAGTGGCGGCGGATCCTTGTCGGCCCACCGGCCCGGTCGCCACGGAGGCGTCTGCCCCCAAGGTGATTTTGCCGCCGGCGATGCCTTCGATGCCAGCTCGCGTGGTGAATACCAGGATGATGTCGGAGGATTGTGCGCCGGCCTGGAATCCCCAGCTGCCGCCGGTCAAGGAGATAAATACCGGATTGCTCCAGGGCGCTGTAAGCGTGTCGCGGGTGACCAACACGCCGTCGCCATGTCGGCCCCCGAAAATGAAGGCTACCTTGGTGACATCCGGAATGACGGCGATGCCGTAGGCATGGGCGAGGAGCGTATCGGGGAGCCGCACGTCCGGCATGGCCTCGACTTCTTGCAGAACTTCCGTCGCTGTCAGCAGCTTGCCTTCTTCGCGGGCGCCAGCTCGCGCGATGTTGGCGACACCGGCCAGAACGATCATGGCCGCGAGAAACACGGCGAGAGTTGAACCTTTTGCGCTTGCCATTGATGGCCTCCTCTTAATAGTGCGGCGAGTTTACCGCAACTAGGAGGCTTCAACCCTGACGTTTCGGCAACCTGGGACCCTAAGGCGGCGCTTGCAACAGCTTCGCAGCCTCGGCGTCGCGATGATGATCGCGCAAGTACTGACCCAGACGTGTGGTGACGAGCTTCACTTCGGCATTTTGCGGCCCGAGCCGCGCGATGAGTTTATTGCGCGCCTCCACTAACTTCGGTTCGCCTTCGGCGGCATTGTTGTTCTGAATTTCCAACCAGCCCAAACTCGCATTGGTGCGCGCGATCTGCCAGTCCGCCGCCCCCAACGCGGTCTCTAAGTCATAGGCGCTGTGTAATTCCCGTTCCGCCTCGGCAAAATTCCGGCGCCGCAGCTGCACTTCCCCGAGCAGTTGCTCGCCCGTCGCCACATACATGTGACGAGCGGGCAATGTGGCGGCATATACCGCGAGCGCCTGATGCTCGTTGGCTTCGGCTTCGCTTAAGTTGCCGATTTGCAGATACAAGGTTGCGAGACCGTCGTAGTAATAACCGGTGGTGGAATTGGTCTCTCCCAGGCGCAGCCGCGCGATGCGCAGCGCCTCTTTGGAGGCTTTCAAGGCGCGCTCGTAGTCGCCTTCCAGCTGATACAGATACGACAGATCCGATTCGATCGCAGCGCTGCGCGGATTGTCAGCGCCGAATACGCTGGTTTCCACCTGCAGCGCTTCGTTCAAATCTTGCTCCGCCTCCGCATACTTGCCGCGGCGAGTGAGTATCTGAGCAAGTCCGGCCAGCGCGATATTGTGATCGGGATGTTTACTGCTGGTGGTGACGCGAAAGATATTGAGCGCCTTGCGTTGATAGTCTTCAGCCTGGTCATACTTTCCGGTCCACACGGAAGCGGCTGCCAATTGGGTCAAGATTCTGGCGATCGACAGGCTCTGATCCGGCAGACCGCTGTCAATCGACAACGCTCGTTTGAACATTCCTTCAGCGGACACGGGATCGCTTTTGCCTGACAGGTAAAGTTGCCCGTACTGTGCCAGAAGGTCGGCCGTTTCTGCCGTTGGAGGCGCATCGTCTGCCTGCAACAGGTCCAGAGCTTCCTTGATGTCTTGCTCCGCCGATACCAATCGGCCCGCATCCTCGAGAGCCTGCGACAAATTGGCCAAGGCGAGCGCGACCAGCCTTTTGTCGACTGGCCGCTGGTCTTTGCGGATTGCCAGAACTTCTTCGAACAGCGGAATCGCAAAGTCTGAATGAGCGAGCCGGCGGTACGGGATCGCAATCGACTCGAGTAATTCTGCGCGCACTTCCGGCTGCAGGCTGGTGTTCTTGCGAATTGCATCGGCGCCGTTGTCGAGCAAGTCTTTGGCGGTAGGATCTTTACCTTGAGCTTTGAACGGGTCTGCCTGTGAGAATACATCCACCAGAAATGAAGAGACCTGCTGAGCACGGTCACGTTCTTGGGCCGTGGCGTCGCGCGCAATGCTCAGCCTGTGGTTTTCCCAGAGCGTGAGACCGGCGATCAACACCAAACCCAAAAACACCGCGCCCGCTGCCGCGGCCGCCAGAAAGTGGCGGCGCAGGAACTTGGCCGAGTTATAGCGCCAATCCCCGGAGCGGGCACGGACCGGCTGGCCCGATAGATGACGCCGTACATCATCGGCGAAGGCTTCCACCGACGGGTAGCGGCGCTCCGGTTCCTTGCGCATGGCCATCGCCACGATGGCATCCAGGTCCCCAGCCAATCGCGCCTGCAGGCGCGGCGGTGAGAGGCCGCGACGGTCGGAAACCTTGCTGCGGTCGGCATCGCTTTCGCCCTTGATTTTCGAGACGACCATTTGGCTGGGACGCGTCGGGTCATCCATGCAAATCGCACGCTCGAGCTGCAACTGGCTGTAGCTGAGCAATCGGTACGGTGAACGTCCGGTGAGCAGCTGATACAGCAGCACGCCCAAGGCGTACACGTCGGTGGCCGTGGTGATGGGACGCCCCAGCACTTGTTCGGGGGCGGCATTCTCTGGCGTCAAGATGCGTTCTTGTAAACGGGTGACGGGCAGGGTGTGCGACAAGCTTTCTGGCGCCAGCAATTTGGCGATGCCAAAATCCAGTAACTTTGGCGTGCGATCGTCGGTGACGAAAATATTGGTGGCCTTGATGTCGCGGTGGACCACCAAGTTGCGATGCGCATAATGCACAGCCGAGCAAACCTCGACGAATAGTTCCAATCGCTCGCGCACGAACAGCGTGTGACTGTCGCAGAATTCATCGATGGCTTGACCATCGACGTGTTCCATCACCAGGTAAGGGGTGCCGTCATCCAGATCGCCACTGTCGATCAAGCGCGCAATGCAAGGATGGTCCAGGGATGCCAAGATGTGCCGTTCGCTGTGCAACCGGCTGCGCAGCCGCGGATGCAGAGTCGCGTGCTGTAGCACCTTGATGGCCACGGTTTGCTGATATTGGGAATCGTCGCGTTCGCCGCGATACACGACACTCATGCCGCCATGCCCGAGGATCGAGACGATCCGATACGGGCCGACGCGCGTTCCGATCAGCCGGTCACGGTGATCTTCCAGCAATGATTCGGCCGCCGCGCCGATGGCGTGCAGCAGCGGGTCGCGGCGATTACTGTCCAGGTCCAATAAAGACTCAACCGACTGGCGTAGCTCCACGTCGGGGCCGCAGCTTCGGTCCAGCTTGGCCGAGCGCTCGGCAACGTCCACATCGGCCAGTTCCTCAAACAGGTTTTGGATTTGTTGCCAGCGGGCGCGTGGAATCATTTGGAGCGGGTATCGCCGATTTGACTGATGAGCCACGCGCGCGCCAGACGAATATCACGGTGCACCGTCGCCGCGGACGATCCTAATGAGGTCGCAATTTCCTCGTAGGTCATGCCGCCAAAATAGTGCAGCTCGATGGCCTGTCCCAGCCTCGGGTCCAGCTGCATCAGGTTTTCCAGTGCCTCATCCAAGGCGATGACGTCGACTTCCATGAACAAGGTGGCCTGAGGCGACTCCTCCATCGCGAATTCGCGCACACCGGCATTGCGTTTCGCACGCGAGCGCGACTTTGCATGGTCGACGAGTACGCGGCGCATGAGCCGTGAGGCCAGTGCGAAGAAGTGTGCTCGATCCTGCAAGTTGACGTTCGCTTGCACTAAACGCAGAAACGCTTCGTGCACCACCGCCGTGGCTTGCAACGTGTGGCTGCCGCGTTCGGCGCGCATGTAGCTGCGCGCCAGACGGCGCAGCTCGTCGTAGACCAAAGGAGTCAAACGATCAAGCGCCTGTGGGTGACCGGAGCGCCATTCGGTCAGCAGCTGCGTGAAATTGGCCGGGACCTGCATCGTGTTCTCTCAACGCAACAAACAAAAACTGTAGGCGCGTCCCCAAACGCACATCGGGATTTCCCCTAAGCATACATCGTTGGGCAACGTGAGGGTAAATCGACTCGGTTGTCGCTTTACCTAATGAAGCCCATTTTTGGGCTGACCACTACCACTGACCCAAGTTACTGCGGAGAAATTACCATGAAGAGAAGTCTATTTGGACTGGCTGCCATCCTTGCCATCGGTGCGCTCGCCAACGCGGGCGATGTGAGCGCTTCGCGCTTGGCTATGGACCTGCCGCCGTTGCAGCCGCCACGCTTGGCCATGGATCTGCCGCCATTGCAGCC
>CAZZWE010000074.1:0-22065 GCA_964657675.1 uncultured Steroidobacteraceae bacterium | reverse complement strand
ATGTACCTGCTCCCGAATAGCAGACGGCTTCGTCGACTTGCCTTTGGAGCACTGCTGGCAGCGCTCGGCGGCTCGGTGCAGGCTGCCGTTCCGGAACCTGCGCTGCGGCCGATGTATTTCGAGCATCTGACCACCCGCGACGGTCTGTCGCAAAGTACGGTCAATGCCATCCTGCAAGACTCGAAGGGCTATGTCTGGCTCGCCACCGAGAGCGGGTTGGATCGCTATGATGGCTATTCGATGCGCGAATTTCGCCGCGAGCGCGGCAATTCCCATGCGCTCGCCAACGACTACGTATGGGCGCTGGCCGAGGATGCGCAAAGCGACCTGTGGGTGGCGACCGACGGCGGCGGTGTGGCACGCTGGGAGCGGCGCACCGAGCAGTTCCAACAATTCAGGCACAGGGCCGACGATCCGAATTCGATCGCGAGCGATGCCGTCCGCACGCTGCTCATCGATGCACAAGGCCGTATCTGGGTCGGCACGCTCGATCAAGGCTTGGACGTGCTCGATCCGCAGACCGGTCGGGTGCAGCACTTCCGTCATCATGACGGCGATCCGCATTCCATACCGGCCGACGCCATTGGGGCGTTGTATGCGGATCATCATGGAAACATCTGGGTGGGTACGGATGCGGGTTTGAGCCGCTATGAACCCTCGTTGAACGGCTTCGTCGGCTACGGCGCCGCCTCGGGCGGCGTGAACTTCAGCGATCAGCGCATTCGAGCGATTCGCGAGGACCATGCCGGCATTCTGTGGGTGGGGACCTATCGAGGCGGCCTGAATCGTCTGGAGCCTGACACCGGCCGACTGACGGCATTTCGCCATGATGCCAAGGACCCGCAGTCTTTGAGCAGCGATCGCGTGCTGGCGGTGTTGGAAGATGACGCGCATCGGTTGTGGGTGGCCACCGCCGATGGTCTAGACCTCTTCGATGCAAAAACGGGAGCCTTCGCAAGGTATGGCCGTCAGGCCGACGATCCGCAAAGTCTGCGCGACAGCGATGTGATGTCGCTGTATCAGGATCGTGGCGGCATCCTATGGGTGGGCACTCGCAACAGTGGTGTCAGCCATTGGAACCCGCGCAGCTGGCTGCTCGGTCATTACGTGGACGATGCCCTGCGTGACAAACCAGTCGGCGCCTTTGCGGACAACGGGGCTGGCAAGGTGTGGGTGGGAACCATCGGCGGCGGTTTGCTGGAAATCGACGGCGTGCAGCAGCGGGAAAAACATTACGGTTCGAGCGGCGAGGGCACGGCTCATCTGAGCGACGATCGTGTGATGTCTTTGTTGTACGATCCCCGCGGGGTGCTGTGGATCGGCACCATGACAGGCGGCTTGAATCGCCTCGATATTGCCACCGGCAAAATCAGCGTGCAGCGTTCGGTGGCGGGGGATGAGACGACGCTGCCGGCCAACGGCATCATGAGCTTGTATCGCGACCGTACCGGCACACTATGGGTGGGTACCTACGGCGGCGGGTTGGCGAGCATCGATGATGCCACCGGCAAGATTGTGCGCTATCCCTACGGTACATCGGCCCTTTCCGCCTTAAGCAGTTCGCGCGCCAGCGCCATTGTCGAAGATCTGGTCGGCAATCTGTGGATCGGCACCGAGGGCGGTGGATTGGATCTCTTGGATCGCAAGAACGGCAAATTTCATGCCTATCGACGCGATGACAAGGATTCGAGCAGCATCAGCGACGATACGGTGTATTCATTGCACGTCGACCCGCGCGGCGATTTATGGGTGGGCACCGCCGGCGGCGGCTTGAATCATGTGATTGGCAGCTCCGCTGCGCCCGAGTCGGTGCGCTTCGAAAGCGAGACCGGTTACATCGGCAGTTCCAGTCAGGTGATTTACGGCATCGAATCGGATCAGGAAGATCGCTTGTGGCTGAGCACCAATAATGGCTTGGTGCGATTTGACCCCAAGGACCGAACGGTCAAGCAATTTCATCGCGTGCACGGGTTGCAAGATGAGGACTTTAACTTCAATGCCCACTATCGCAGCGCCGATGGCACCTTGTTCTTTGGCGGCAACAACGGCTTCAATGCGTTCTCCTCCGAGCAGAGTGCGCCGGAAGCGCCGGCTCCGCGGGTGGTGCTGACAACCGCCGCCAAACTGAACAAGACGGTCGCGCCGCAAGACCTGCCGCAGGCGGGCAAGCCTTTGGCGCTGGCTTACGAAGACAAGCTGATGACTTTGGATTTCTCGGCATTGGATTTCACCTCGCCGAGCAACAATCATTATGCCTACAAGCTCGAAGGGTTCGACAACGATTGGATCGATGCCGGGCCGCTGCATCGTGCGACCTACACCAATTTGGATGCCGGCGACTATGTGTTCAAAGTGCGTGCGGCCAACGCCGACGGCATTTGGAGTGACGCGCCGCTCAGTGTTCCAGTGCATGTCGCACCGGCGCCGTGGAACACCGCGCCGGCCCGCACGGTCTATATTCTGGCGCTGCTCGGCTTGCTGTTTTATCTATGGCGCCGGCAGCTTCGCCGCCGCAACAATCAGATGCGTTACCGGCGCGAACTGGAAGACACCGTCCGCGATCGGACTCATGAGTTGGAGGAACGCAACCAGCAATTGCAAGTCCTGAGTCGTGCCAAGAGCGATTTCGTCGCACGCATGAGTCATGAGCTGCGCACTCCGATGAACGGTGTGCTCGGCATGACCAGTCTGCTGCTCGACACTCGCATCGATCCTGCGCAAAGGCGCTTCGCGGAAGCCATCCATCGCTCCGCCGACTCTTTGCTCGCCATCGTCGATGATGTATTGGATCTTTCCAAGATCGAGGCCGGCCGGCTGCAGCTCGACCCCGTGGAATGCGACTTGGTCGAATTGGTCGAGCAAACGGTGGAGATGCTGGCTGCGCGGGCTGCGACCAAGGGCATTGAATTATTGTGCGACACGCCGCCCATGCCATTGCCGCGCCTCAAGGTCGACGCGGTGCGGGTGCGGCAAGTGCTGGTCAACCTCGGTGGCAATGCGGTGAAGTTTACCGAGCGGGGCGAGGTGACTTTGCGACTGCGCAGGTTAAGTTCCGATGGTTCCAGCCTGCAAGTGCGTTTTGAGGTGGCGGATACCGGCGTCGGTATCGCCGCCGAAAACCAGGCCCGCATCTTCGAGGAATTCGCCCAAGAGGATGCATCCACGACGCGTCGCTTTGGCGGCACCGGCTTAGGCTTGTCGATCTCGCGGCAATTAGTCGAGTTGATGGGTGGACGTTTGACCTTGGTCAGTACGCTGGGCGAGGGATCCACGTTCTCCTTCGATCTTTGGCTGCCGTTGGCGCAGCCCACTGCCGCGCTCGCGCCGCTGCGCGGTCTGAATGGCTTGCGGGTACTCATCGTGCACGACAATGCGGCGGCCCGCAGATTACTGGCCGCCGCCTTACAGGCGTGGTCCGCACGTCCTGTCGAAGCCGCCTCGCTGGTAGAGGCCAAGAAAATTTCCGCAGAAGCCACTTTCGATGCGGTGGTCATCGATGATTGGCTGATCAGCGAATCGGAGAGTCTGTGGAAGGAACTGCGTTTTCGTCAGTCGGTAAGTCTGCGCACCGTGCGATTGTTGAGCTTTGTGAGCCTGGGATCCGATTCCTCTTCCAGCCAGGCCTTGTTCGATACCGAATTGACCAAGCCGCTGCGCTTAGGCGATCTGCATCGGGTACTGGTCGGCTGCGCCGAAGACAATGATGCGGACGCTCGCGAACGAACGATTTCCCAGCCTCGACCGACCGGCTTATTGCCGCCGCTGAGCGGCCGCGTGCTGGTGGTGGAGGATCAGCCGCTGAACCGTGAAGTGGCCATCGGCATTCTCTCCTCGCTTGGGCTACAAGTTGACACTGCACAGAATGGTAAACACGCACTTGACATAATGCAGGCTCAGCATTTCGATATCGTGCTAATGGATTGCGAGATGCCGATCATGGATGGGTTTTCGGCAACCACCGCCCTGCGCGACCGCGAGGGGTCGGGTCCGCATGTGCCCATCATTGCCCTCACCGCCGATGCGACCCCGGCAGGCCGCGCTGCTTGCTTGGCCGCCGGCATGGATGATTACTTGGCCAAACCTTTTCGACGCGAGGCCTTGCATGGATTGCTCAGCCGCTGGCTTCGCCCAGCCATCGCCAAACAAGACGACGAACTCCAAGCCGCGCCGCCGAGCACAGCGGTGACGCCACCGGCGCCCCCAGTCCTCGAAGAGCCGGCCCTCGATGGCGCCACTCTCAATGCGTTGCGGGCACTGCCGCGCACTGGACCGAAGGACATGTTGAGCCACATCGGCGAATTGTATTTGCTCGATTCGCGCGGTCTTATCGCCTCGATCGAGGAATCGTTGGGTGCGGGCAATGGGGCTGATTTGGCGCGCGCGGCGCATGCGTGGCGTTCGTACAATGGCAATGTGGGCGCACATGGCTTGGCACGGTTGTGCCGCGAATTGGAAGACACCGCGCGGCAGGGGGACTTTACGGCGGCGCGCGACGTCTACTCGCAAATCCAGAAGTTGCATCCGCGCGTCATTGATGAGTTGCAGTCGGAAATGCTCAAGTCTGCATGAACGTGCCGGCCGCAGCGCTTCGAGTCTTGATCGCGGACGACGACGCGGTGCTGCGGGAAATCGCTGCCGCCACGCTCAAAGGCGCCGGTTTCACGGTGCAAACGGTGGCGAGCGGCGATGCGGCGGTTGCCGCATGCGCGCTGCATATGCCGGACATCGCGCTGCTTGACGTTGAGATGCAGGGCGGTAACGGCTATCAGGCCTGCGCCAACATTCACGCGCTGCCCGGCGGCGCCGATCTGCCCATCGTCATCGTCACCGGATGCGATGACACCGCCTCCATTGACCGGGCGTATGAGGCAGGCGCCACCGATTTCGTCGTCAAGCCCATCAACTGGTCCTTGTTGGTCCATCGTATCCGTTATGTGCTGCGCGGCGCGCGCACCATCGAGGCATTGCGATTCAGCGAGCAGAAGAACGCAGCCTTGCTCAAAGCGCTGCCGGACGGCATTTTTCTGATCGGCGGCGACGGGCTCATCGGCCATTGCTTCAGTCCGATTCAAGGCTTGTCGGAACCGGCGGCGCCGGTCGAAGGCGGGCGCTTCTTGGAATTGATTCCGCAAGCCAGCCAAGCGCGGGCAAGCGAACTATTTCACGCCGCCACGCGCGGTGCGTCAGGCGTGTTCGAGTTCTCGCAGGAGAACAAACCGCGTGCAGCACGGCATTTTGAGTGCCGATTTCTTCCCAACAGCGCAGGCCAGGCGCTGGCCATCATCCGCGACATCACGGCGCGTTGCGAGACCGAAGCCAGAATTCACCGCTTGGCGTATTTCGATTCGCTGACGGGATTGCCCAACCGCGAATGGCTGCGCGAATATCTAGCGCAGTCGCTGCAGGAAGCGCGCCGCAAGAGCCGGCGGCTGGCCGTCATATACGTGGACTTGGATCAATTCAAACGCGTCAACGATACCCTGGGGCATGAAACCGGCGACGGTCTGCTCAAACAGGTCGCAGATCGTCTGCAGCTCGCGCTCAACTTGGAAGGCGATGCGGATCAGTTGAGCGGACCGATGCGCGCCGCCCCGCGGGGTCAGTTGGTCCGACTCGGCGGCGATGAGTTCGTGATCGTGCTGACCGGACGTACCGATGTGAAGCAGGCAGAACAGGCGGCGCGGCGGCTGCTCTCCATGCACACGACGCCGTATCTGCAGGCCAACTACGAACTGTTCGTCACGCCGAGCATCGGCATCGCCATGTTCCCTGAACACGGCGATGATGCCATCAGTTTGCTGAAGAATTCTGAAAGCGCCATGTATGACGCCAAATCCAATGGCCGCAATCAATTGCGCGTGTATGACAGCGCGGTCAACGCCCGGGCGTTGAAGCGCTTGTCCTTGGAAATGGAGCTGCGCCGTGCAGTGGAAAATTCCTCCCTCGAGGTTTATTACCAGCCCAAGTACGAGGCGCGCAATTTGAATTTGACAGGCGGCGAGGCGTTGCTGCGTTGGTTTCACCCGGAGCGCGGCCAGATCCCCACCTCCGATTTCATTGCCATTGCGGAAGAGACTGGTTTGATCGGCGACATCGGACGATGGGCCATGCAGCGGGTATGCCGGGATGTATCGCAGTGGCGGGACTCAGGCCTCACACTGCCGTCAGTCGCCGTCAATGTCTCCGGTCGC
This sequence comes from uncultured Steroidobacteraceae bacterium, assembly GCA_964657675.1. Lineage (GTDB taxonomy): Bacteria > Pseudomonadota > Gammaproteobacteria > Steroidobacterales > Steroidobacteraceae > Bog-1198. The sequence goes on along the minus strand of CAZZWE010000074.1, from coordinate 15,874 downwards.
GATTTTTCCCACCCGGAGTTTCTGCTGCGCTTGGGCGATGCCGTGACGCAGGCCAACTTGTCGCCGTCGCTGTTCGAACTGGAGCTGACCGAGAGTGTGCTGATGCGCGATGCCGAGGCCGGCAGAAAGTCTCTGGCGGCGCTGAAGGAGTTTGGTTTTGCGATCGCGGTGGATGATTTCGGCACCGGTTATTGTTCGCTCAATTATTTGAAACGTTTTCCGCTCGATACCCTCAAAATCGATCGATCCTTTGTCGCTGACATCAGCACGGATCGCGACGATGAAGCCATCGTGCGTGCCATCATTGCGCTTGGTCACAGCCTGGATCTGAAAATCGTGGCTGAAGGGGTGGAAACCGTGACGCAGTTGCAGTTCCTCCAGGCCGAATCTTGCGATTCCATCCAAGGTTACTTGATGAGCGCCGCGATCCCCGCGGCCGCATTCGCCGAGTTGTTGCGCACCCCGAAATCAAATGCCAGCGCTGATTCCGCCGGCGTCATGCGCTACGCGGGATAATCGCGTCGCGCGCCGCGACCGCCGATATCAAGGCCGCGTAGCTCCAAGCCAATTGCGGCGCTGATGTGGCCGCGCCGGTATTCTGATCAAATTGCTCCGACAATTCGCCGTCCGCAGGCGTGAATTGCCGCACCGTCTCTAGAAACCCGTCGCCACGTGCGACCAAAGCGGCCGGCTGCGCTTCCAGGCGCGCTGCGCGAAAGCAAAATTCAGCTGCCCCCAGGGTGGAGAAATAATATGCACCGCCCGAGAAATAGACGTCGCCGCGATATCGGCCCATCGCGACACCCCGCCCCGCGGGTCGGTCGTGGTTGATGGCATACTCGGCGTCGAACAGGGCTTCGAGTTGCTCCAAGGTCGCCCGCATCCGAGGATCGTTAGCATCCCCGTCAGTGTGTATGGCAGCGAGCAGCACTGCGATATCGAGCTCTTTGCGGGAGCGATGCCCGTCGCTCAGGACGCGTGACCGCAAATATCCGAGGGATGAATCCCAGTAACTATCCAGCCGCTCGACAATCAGTGTCGACGCCTGCAGCAATTCACCGGCAGAGATATCGCCGCGTAGCTCGAGCCATCGAGCGCCTGCACTCAAGGCGGCGGCGGACACGCGTAGGGTGTAGTAGTGGAAGCCCAGCTCTTCTTCCCAGATATCGAAGCAGGGCAGGGTCCAGTGACGCAGCGTGAATCTCAAATCATGCCGCAGTAATTCCTGCGCGGCCTGGGTCGTTGGCTCATCCAGCGGCACATCGCGCAACCAGCGCAGGATGCACAGCGCCCGAAGTGCCGGTCCATCGAATTGCGGCCGTGCCCAGCGCGAAATGTCCAAGCTGCCGTCCGGGTTCACGCGAGTGTCGGCGGCCACCCCCTCGCCACGAACGGCTGTCAGCTCCGCGTCGCTGCGCAAAAATTGCAGATGTCCGGGCTCGATGTGAGCACGCCATGCCGGCGCGTCCGTTAAATCGCAGCCCTTGAGGTTCTCGAGTTCCAGGCTGAAGCGGATGAAGTCGGCGAAGTGATTCCCCAATGCAGCGGCGCCCGGCGCGGCGGCGCCCGGCCCACCGTCAAGGCAGAGTAATCGCAGGGCGTCCATGACCAAGGCCGAGTCGCGAAACCAATGGAAGAAGTAATCGGGATGGGGGTCGTAGTCGCCGGGCACCGGCGAGGCGATTACTGAACCCCTCGTTGGTATGATGCGTTGATCGAAGCCGGCACGAACTTTGAGGAGTGTCGTGGCGGACACGCTGCGCAACATCGCCTGCGCGCTGTGACTGTATTGGCGCGTCAACCACGCATCCAGCGGCTCCATCAGGAGATCGATTTCAAGTGCGGACTGGTAAAACCCAACGTTTGCAGGCCCTTGCTAATTTCCGGTGCCTGCATGAAAAGTTTCCACAGTAATCCTGAGCGATGATTCTCGATCATGACAATTGCGGGACCCTGATCGATGGCCAGGAAAGTGTCGGCGTACCAGTTTCGGCTCTCGGAAAAAGCATCCACAAAACCATATCGGCCCCAGAGCTTATCGCCGTGGAAGGTGAGAAAATGACGGATGGCGAGCAGCGATTCGGCCGGTGTGTAAGGCATGCTCGAGAGCGCAGCGGTCGGGGAGATCGTGCCATCGTCGTTGTCCGGTGCATGTCCGGCGTAGCCGTCCGGACCGTCGCTCGAGGTGAGCCCCCAGCAGGCCTCGCTGTAGCCCTTGAAGTGCTTCGGATTGCGTACGCAGTGAGCGTGGTTGATTCTGGCGTGGTTCTGATTCTGTTCCCAATAGTCGGCGTAACGATCTTGAAGGCCGCGTGGATCGATGCCGCAGAAGGAGTAATGCGCAAAATACAAAGGACCGCCAAACGGCAGTCCCAAGGGCAGGGGAATCTCATAGTAAGATTTCCCGTTGCTGAAGTCGCGGCCCATGGCAAAGCCTTGGTGATACACGCGCGGGTCAATGGCATATCGGGGAGCCGAGGCGGCCAATACATAGGTGATCAGACACTCATTCCAGCCACGGATGTCCAAATCGAGCGCCCAGCCATTGTTGGGACTCCAATGCCAGGTCAAGACTTCGCGTCCGCCGCGGGTGAACCAATCCCATTCCACTTCCTGCCAGATCGTGTTGCTTTGCCCCCGGACTTTGTCCTCGAGCGGGGTTTTGCCATCGAAGTATTCACGCGCGCACAAGAGGCCCATGATCAAGAAAGAAGTCTCCACGAGGTCCGCACCGTCGTCCTTGCGCATAAAGGGGATGGTGGCGCCGCTGCGGCCGTTCATGAAATGCGGGAATACGCCGTGATAGCAAGTGGCGCGAGTTAACAGATCGAGCATCTGGCTGATGCGCTGCGCCGCATCGCTGCGCGCAACCCAGCCCCGCTCCACCGCCACAATGAGGGCCATGATGCCGAATCCCGAGCCGCCGGTCGCGACCAAATCATCGACGGCCGCGGCCTGCGTGGTTCGACGATCCGCGGCCAGGCCGCTGTGCGGATGCGCGCCGTCCCAAAAGAATGCGAAAGTTTGCCGCTGCACGGCCTCAAGCAGCGCCTCGTCGGGCAGGTTCGCCAGCTCCGTCGGATGTGGCGCGTCAGACATGGGAACTTGCGGCGAGCGCAACCGTGGCGGGCACCGGCAAGTTCTTGGCGTTCGGGTCTTTGATCAAGTGCAACACCCGCGAGAACAGCCGCTGCGTGGTATTGCGGCCGATGTGGATCACGCCGGTGTCCGTCAAATCCTGCGTCAGGATTTGATCGATGCGCGCGACATTCTCATCGTCCAGGGCATCCAGGACTTCGTCCATCAACAGCCATGGCGGCCGGTGCAATAGCACGCGGGCGAAAGCCAGATCCTGCTGTTCGTCTTCATTCAGTTCTCGCTCCCAGCGCTTTTGCGCATCAATTTGCGGCAACAGCCGCTCGAGGCCGAGTCGCGTGAGGGCCTTGGTATAGGCGGCATCGTCGAAGTGCTGCGCAGGCATCGGATAGGCGAGAATTTCTCGCAGAGTCCCCGGGGACATGTAAGGCGTTCGCGGCATGTAAATGATTTCCTGATTGGCGGGATGGGTCACGCTGCCGGATCCCCAAGGCCACAATCCTGCAAGTGCCCGAAACAACGTGGTCTTGTTGGTTCCTGCCTCCGCAGTGATCAACACCTTCTCACCGGCGCGAATTTGCACGCTGCTCTCCTGCAGCATGCTGCAACCCGTGGGTGCCGAAATCTTGAGCTTCTCGAATGTGAACACGTCAGTCGCCCCTTGCGTATAAGCAATGCGACTCTGCGTGTCGTGCATCACGTCGCTGTCGATGACTGCGCGGCGAAAAACCGCCACGCGCAGCAAGGTGGCGCGCCAATCGGCGATGGTGCTGAAATTATCGACGAACCAGCGCAGCGATGATTGCACCTGCAGAAAGGCGCCGGAGGCCAACATTAGGCCACCGAAGGTCAGACTGCCCTGGAAATACAAGGGCGCGGCCACCAGTATGGGAGCGACCAGCGTGACCCAGCCGTATCCGGAGGTCACCCACGCGAGATTGGTAAGTCCAGTGACCAGTCGGGCAGTTGCCTTGAGTACTGCGGCAAGATCGACTTCGATGCGGCGCGCCTCGTCGGGTTCACCGCCCGCCAATGCCACTGCATCGATGTGTTCATTGACGCGCACCAAGGAAAACCTGAGATCCGCTTCCCGGGCGTAGCGTTGGGCATTGCGATCGATGAGATTGCTGCCCACCCAGTAACTCAGCAACGAGGCGGAACCCGAATAGAGAATGGCCGCCCACACCATATAGCCCGGAATGACAAACTCCTTGCCTTCGTAGTGGAACGCGAAATTATTCGACAGGTTCCACAGGACCTCAACGAATGAGGCGAGCAGTATCGAGGATTGAAGCAAACCCAAGCCTAAGTCGGTCGTAAGCTCCGTCAGATGACGGGCATCCTCATGCATACGCTGATCGGGATTGACGCCGATCGCGCCTGCGTGACCTAACCGGAATGCCCGTCCCGGCACCAGCCAGTTCTCGATCAAATCCCGTACCAATCCCTGCCGCAGCCGCCATTTCAAGGTTTCACCCAGCCAACGCTGCGCCACGTTCAGTACCAATAAGGTCCCCGCGATCACCGCGAAGACGCCCAATTGATGCTTGAATTGCGTCAGGTTGCGATGCGACAGTGCGTCGTAGAATGGTTGATTCCAGCTGTTTAAACGTATCTGACCGTAGGCCGTGGCGGCGATCACGACAAAGACGGCACCGGACAGCAGCGCCAAGGTGTTTCGCACCGGGGAGGCCCACAGGGCACTCGCCATCATGCGCAGTTGCGGAAGCAGGCGCGAATCGGCAATCTCTGCCGCCTCGTCTCCATCGTTGTTGGATTCAGTCATGTCCTTATTATCGCAACTTGCATGAGCCGCGTCGAAGAACTGATCGCGCGTATGACCCTGGCCGAGAAACTCGGACAGCTCACCATGGTTGCCTCGAGCTACGCGGTTACCGGTCCCGTCATCGCCGGCGACTCCACGGAAGGCATTAAAAGCGGCGCCATCGGCAATCTGCTCAATATGGTGGGCTATGCGCATGTAGAAGAAATGCAGACACTGGCCGTTCACGGGTCGCGTCTAGGCATCCCCTTGCTGATTGGTCTCGACATCGTGCACGGACATCGAATCCTATTTCCGATTCCATTGGGAGAAGCCGCGATTTTCGATGAGGCCGTGTGGGAATTGACCGCGCGCGAAGCCGCCATGGAAGCGGCTGGCGATGGATTGGCAATGACCTTTGCGCCGATGGTGGACGTCGCGCGCGATCCGCGCTGGGGACGCGGTGCTGAAGGTGCGGGTGAGGACCCTTACGTCGGAGAGCGCATGGCCGCCGCCAAGGTGCGCGGCTTTCAAGGACGCGATCTGAAGAGCGCTGAGTCGCTGGCCGCGTGCGCCAAGCATTTCTGCGCGTATGGCGCCGTCACGGCCGGACGCGAGTATGCCAGCGTCGACATCTCGGAGCGCACATTGCACGAGGTGCATTTGCCGCCGTTCGCCGCGGCCGTGGCGGCGGGCGTGGTGGCCATCATGCCGGCATTCAACGACCTCGCCGGTGTGCCCATGACCGCGAACAAGGCCTTGTTGCACGACTGGCTGCGCATCAAGCAGGGCTTCGATGGGGTCATCATTAGCGACTACCATGCCATTGCGGAGTTGATGAACCATGGCATCGCTGCGGATCTTGCACAGGCCGCGGCGCTGGCTTTGAAAGCCGGCGTGGACATTGACATGATGGGGGATGCCTACCGCCGCGGACTCCCCGACGCGCTGGAGCGTGGCTGGGTGCACCTGGAGGAAATCGATGCCGCCGTACGACGAGTGCTGCGGCTCAAAGAGCGCTTGGGTCTATTCGATGAGCCGTTTCGTCGCGGCAAAATCCCAGAGTTGGCCGCCGCCCAGTCCGAGCGCCGACGATTGGCCCGATCGGTGGGCGCGCGCGCGGTCGTCTTGTTAAAGAATGATGCGGCATTGCCGCTGACGCCCGATATCAAACGCGTTGCGCTGATTGGTCCTTTGGCGGATGCGCCGGCGGAGATGCGGGGGCCGTGGTGGGGCGCGGCCGATGCTACCGGCCATGTGTCGGTTTTGGAGGGCCTGCGCACGCTGGCCGGCATCGAGATCGTCCATGCCGCCGGCGTCGAGATCAACGGCGAGGATGTGAGTGGCATCGCGGCCGCTGTCGAAATCGGCGCGGGCGCCGATGCGGTGCTGTTGTGCCTGGGTGAGGCCGCAGTCATGAGCGGCGAGGCGTCGAGCCGCGCGCACATCGGGCTGCCCGGGCGGCAGCGCGAACTGGCGGAAGCGGTTTTGGCGCGCGCCCGAGATAATCATAAACCCGTCATTGCGATTGTTTTCTCCGGCCGGCCTTTGGTGGTCGATTGGCTCGCGCAACAGGCGCAGGCGGTGTTGGCCGCTTGGTTCTTGGGCAGCGAAGCCGGTCATGCCATTGCTGATGTGGTGAGTGGGCGGGTCAGTCCGAGCGGGCGTACACCGGTCAGTTGGCCGCGAGCCTTGGGCCAGGTGCCCATTTTTTTCGGCGAGCGTCCCGGCGGCCGGCCCTTCGAGAGCACGGATCGCTTCACCAGCAAGTATCTGGATGTGGGGAACGAGCCGTTGTTTCCCTTCGGTCATGGCTTGACATACGGTCGCTTTGAATTAACTGACTTGCATCTGTCGAGCGCCAGCTTAGGGCCGAAGGACAGCCTCGAGGTGTCGGTCACCGTCAGGAATCACGGTGTTCGGACCGCCGAAGAAACCGTGTTCATGTTTGTGCATGACAAAGTGGCCAGCGTTGCGCGGCCGCTGCTGGAACTGAAAGGCTTTGCGAAGATATCGCTGGCGCCGGGTGAATCGGGCCGGGTTGCGATGAGGTTAACGGGAGCGGCGCTGCACTTTTTAGGCGTGGACCTGCAACCGGTGTTCGAGGCGGGCGAGGTGGAGGTTTTAGTCGGACCGTGTGCCGACCGAGCTCAGTTACTGATGGTGCCATTGCACCTGGTATGGACCTGCGTCTGCTAACGTTTCTTAACAATCGTGGCGCAGGCCCATTGATAGATGGCGTCGCCCTGGGTTCCCGGCACGATGGCTTCCCAACCGGTCTGCTTGGGATCGTTTTCCTCGGACTGCTGCGCGCCGCTGATGTTGTTTTCGGCGTAATAAATCACTAACAGCGGCCGGCCGCGCGCTTTGACGCAGTCATATTCGATTTTTTCAACGTCGCTGAAATAAACATCACCGCCGCTGTTGCGCTGAGGTTCGGGATATTCCTGCCGCAGCCAGGCGGTCACCACGTGCCCCGAGCGCTTCAATTGATGTTCGGTGCTAAAGGCTGCCCAGGAGCCATCGGGGGCCACCATACGAAACTCCCATCCACCTTCGGTCATGGGATTCAGTGTCTTGACCCAGGCCATCGGGTCCGCCTTGCGAGCCAGGCGTTGTTTCAACAGTTGGTCAGCCTTGGCCTTCTCGTCGGCCGCGCGCTGCAGGCGCTGGGTCTCCCACAGCTTTTCCTGTTCGGGGGTTTGCGCCGCCAAGCGGTTCGACACGATGCACAAGCCGAGTACGATGCAACTCAAGGTTACGAGATTATTTTTCAGTGGCCACATGTTGATAATTGTAGGCCATGCGATGGTAATAGTGTCTAACGAAGCGGCCGTCCCGTTGCAACACTTCTTCCTGGATGGGGCCCAGGCGCTCCACGTGAGGTTGCACCAGGGCATCGCTGATTTCGCCCGCGCTGAACGCGACCAACAACAGGTCACGCCCCACTTGTGCTTGCGGCGGGGTCCAGCGCTCATACATGAGGCCGATGCCGCCAAACAGCACGCTGTTGGAAGTCTCCACCGCTGCGCCACCTCGCTGCCAGCCATAAAAGGCGATCTCACTGGCAATGGCATAGCGATCCATGCCGACGATCAGCGGAATGGAACCGTGAAGTTCGTGTTCCTGATCGGCCACGGCAAGCATCCGATTGCTCAAATCACGCCAGCCCACCGGCGTGGTTTCAATGTGCTTGCTGTAGGCCACGCCAGGCAGCCCGACGATGAGATACAGCCACAGGCCGGTGTAAATCACGGCCAAGATCACTGCGGTGGCCGGCCATGCGGCGCGCAGCCAGTGGCGCCAGGGCATGTTGATGCCGGCCATCCCCAGGGCGGAGCAAGCGAGCGCCGGCAGGGCGGCTAACCAGCTAGGGCCGGTCCAATCCAATTTAACTTCGTGGCGCAGGCTAAAAAGGCCGAACACGCTGAGTGGCACCAACAAAGCCAGACTCAGTAAGCGGGCCTGACGCGGCTCAAATCCCAGCCGGCGGGTGACCACCATGGCCAGCAATCCCGTCGGCGTTATCAATACCAGCATGGAGCCTAACAACTTGTGTAAGGCAAATTGCGGCGGCTCTGCCAGGCGGCGCGAGGTCTGAAAGGCGAAGGACGCCCATTCATGCTGCGCATTCCAGAGGACCACGGGTGAAAAAATCGCGGCGGCGATGACGACGGCCACATAAGGCTCCGGTCGGCGAAACCAGCGCCTCGATGGCACATCCCAGAGCATGAAAGCCAGCGCCGCCAAACCCAACAAGGCGATGGAATATTTGCTGAACAGCCCGAGGCCCAGCGCGGCTCCCAAGCGCCACCAGGCGCGAGACTCTGCGGCGATGAGTGCGCGCTCGAAGTAGTACAGCGCGGCGGCCCAACACGCGGTCAGTGGCGCATCGGGGGTCAGCAGCAAGCCCGACAAGAAGAAAAATGGCAGCGTGGCGGTCAACGCCACGGAGCCGAGCGCGGCGGCCTCGCCGAACACATTTCGTGTCAGCTTGAACACATATAGTACGGTGATCGCGCCGCAGGCCAAGGCGCCCAAGCGCACGCCAAATTCATTCTGGCCGAATAGAAAGGTGCCAGCCCTAATGAGCCAAGCCACCATGGGTGGATGATCGAGGTAGCCGAAATCTAAGTGCTGCGCGTAACTCCAGTAGTAGGTTTCTTCAGGCAGCATCTCCACCGACGCTGCAAAGACCAGCCGTAAGAGCACTGTGTAGGCCAGCAACCCGAAGGCAAAGATGCGCAGCTGCGGAGGCCACGCCGTAAGTTTTGACTGCACAGCTATACCGGTGGAGGGCAATCCATCAGTCTAGCAATGGGACCGAGCGGGCGCTCGGCTAAGGGGTTATCGGCGGCTGAAAGAGTAACCGGCGCAGATGCGGCGCGCCGTCATTCGCAGCGTCGAAGGGTCAATGGTGCGCGGCGCGGTGCCGGTGACCAAACTCGAGATCTCGGCCAGTGTGGCGTAAATGAACAACGCGGCGCCGCCGAGAACCGCCAACATGGGCAGCACGACGAACCAGGCCAATAGACATCCCACCCCGACGAATATCGCTCGTACCATCATGGTCGAATTTTCCTTATCCTACGGCCGTTGACATATCGAGGTGTCAATTTTACCGCCGCACTGTAACTGAATCATTGCACTAGTTCTCAAAATTTGAGGACTCGGATGCGGCTGTTTGAGTGAGGCCTCACTTATGTTTGATCAAATTTGATTAAGTTCAACCGCAAAGTCTTTGATAGCTATGCAAATGAAAATTAGGGTCCATTTGCGTTCTTTAAAAAATAAAGAGGCGCATCGATGTCATCCCTCACTAGAACCGAAAAAAGGTAGCGAAACCGCCACGCAGCTCCCTAAGGGTTGGTGACCAGAGGCGCGGTGGCAGTGGATGTCGTGTCGCGCGGGACGGAAGTGGGCGACGCTGCCGACTCAACTGCCGGCGGCGCCGGGGCCGCAGCATCGATGGTCAACGTCAGCACCGCTCGCAGGCCCGGCGATTGGTCGCGCAAGGCGAGGGAACTGCCATGAAGTTTGGCGACCGCTTCCACCAGGCTCAAGCCCAAGCCCACTCCCGGCGTGCCGCGGCTGGCATCGCCCCGGTAAAATCTTTCCACGACTTTGCCGCGTTCCGATGCGTCGATCCCTGGCCCGTTATCCGACACGGAAATCTCGGCCAGGGTCTCGCTGATTCGTTGTACGGCGACATCGATGGTCCCGTTCTCCGGGGCGTACTTCAAGGCATTATCGATCAGATTGCTCAAGGCCTGCGCCAGCAGCACCGGATCGCCGAAGATGGACAAAGGTCCGGCCGAGCGGAACTTCAAATCGATGTTGCGCAGTTCAGCAGCAGGCTCATAAAACTCCACCGCATTGGCGGCAAGATCCGATACGTCCATGGATACAAAGCCCGAGCGGCGCATGCCGGCGTCGATTTCCGCCAACCGCAATAGGGCATCGAAAATGCGGATGACCCGGTCGACATCCGTCACGGCGCCATCGATTTCCGAATAAACCTCTTCCGTAGATGGGCGCAGCAAAGAGAGTTCTTCGAGCCGCGAGCGCAGTTCCGCCAGCGGCGTGCGCAGGTCGTGCGCAATGGAGTTGGACACGTTGCGCACGCCGTGCACCAGCTGTTCGATCTGATCCAGCATGCCGTTGATGGTTTGCGAGAGTGTGTTCAACTCCTCATCATGCAGCTGCGTGGGCAGACGATGTTTCAAGTCGCCGTGAATGATGGCGGGTATGGTTTGTCTGATGCGATTAATCCGCGCCAACAAAGCGCGCCGCGCGATCACGCCCACCAGCAGTCCGGCGATCAGAAGCACCGCGACGGCGAACGCCAAGCTGTACCAAAACCGCGTTTGTAAGGGCTGGAAAAACAGATTGTCGCGGCCTACCAATAACTTGTACGGCCCCAAGTTGGCAACGTGCACCAGCGCCGATTGCGGGCCGTGGCCAAGCTCGACCATGGCGTTGTAATTGCCGGGCTCTGTTGAGACGGTTTCGGGCCAATGGGTCAAATTGCCTGCCAGTGGCTGCAGGCCGGCATCGGTAAGCAGAAGGATTCTGTCGTTGACAATTTGTAGGCGAACGCGCGTATCGATAAAGGTTTTCAGACCATCCGCACCTTCCCGCCGGAAGATTTCATTTAAACGTTGCGCGTCGGTGGTTAAAATCTCGACCCGGCCTTCCTTGATGGTGACCTGCCAGGCGTACCACATCGGAACGGCGAATAGCGCCAGCGCCGTCAGGCCGAGCGCGACGTAGCCAAGCGCCAGCGAGATGGCCGAGGAGCGAATCAATTTAGTCACCTGCGGTTACCGTGTAACCCGCGTTGCGCACCGTGCGCAGCAGCGGCTGCTCGGACTCCGCATCGATTTTTTGCCGCAGTTTGCTGATGTGTACGTCCACGACATTGGTTTGCGGATCGAAATGATAATCCCAAACGTTCTCCAGCAGCATGGTGCGGGTGACCACCTGACCTGCATGGCGCATCAAGTATTCCAGCAATTTGAACTCTCGCGGCTGCAACACAATCGGGCGTTCGCCCCGTGTCACCTTGCGCGTCAGGGGGTCCATATGCAAGTCGCCCACCACCAGGGGAGTTTCGTGGTTGACGCCCTCGGCACGCCGGTGCAAGGCATCGATGCGGGCCAGCAATTCACCGAACGCGAAAGGCTTGGTGAGATAGTCATCGCCGCCGCTGCGCAGGCCGCGGATCCGGTCATCGACTTCCGACAGCGCGCTCAAGATCAAGATGGGCGTGGTTTTACCGGTCTTGCGCAACACCTCGATAATGGCCAGGCCGTCGATATCCCCCGGCAACATGCGGTCCATGATGATGACGTCATAGGGCTCGCTGGCGGCCAGAAACATGCCGTCGCGGCCATTGGCCGCGTGATCGGTGGTGTGCCCGGCTTCCTGCAGGCCCTTGACGACGAACTGACTGACCCGTTCATTGTCTTCGACCAGCAGGATCTTCATGGGTGGTGGCCCAGCGCCGGATCTGAAATCACCGCCGCCGCACGCTTCCTGGCGCGCCGTTTGCGCAGCCGTTCGCCCCACTCGTCGAGGTATAAATAAATCACCGGGGTGGTGAACAAGGTGAGCGCCTGGCTCAAGATCAGGCCGCCGACCATGGTGTACCCCAATGGCTGGCGCAATTCGGAGCCCGTGCCGCGGCCGAGCGCCAAGGGCAATGCACCGAGCAGCGCCGCCATGGTGGTCATCATGATCGGCCGGAAGCGCATCAAACAGGCCTGGCGAATCGAGTCATGGGATGACAGATGCTGCTCACGTTCTGCCTGCAACGCGAAGTCCACCATCATGATGCCGTTTTTCTTGACGATGCCGATCAGCAAAATGATGCCGATCAATGCCATCACCGACAGGTCGATATGAAAGATAAACAGCACCAGCAAGGCGCCGACGCCGGCGGAGGGCAGCGTCGACAGAATCGTCAGCGGATGAATGTAGCTTTCGTACAGCATGCCGAGAATGATGTACACGGCCACCAAGGCTGCAAGGATTAGATACGGCTGACTCTTGAGCGAGGATTGAAATGCCTGCGCCGTACCTTGGAAGTTGCCGGTGATGGTCGCCGGCAGCTTCATCGCAGCCTGCGCCGCGTTGATGGCATCCACGGCATCGCCCAACGCCGAGCCCGGCGCCAAGTTGAACGACAACGTGACGGCTGGAAACTGCCCTTGGTGGTTGATGGACAAATAGGTCACATGCTGAGTGTCGTACTTGGTCATGGCCGAGAGCGGCACCATTTGACCTGTCAGCGGCGATTTGACGTACAGCTTGTTGAGCGACTGCGGGTCTTTCTGCAGCTCTGGGGTGATCTCGAGCACGACGTGATAACTATTCGCCTGTGTGAAAAACTGCGCCGCCTGCCGCTGGCCATAGGCGTCGTACAGCGCATTGTCCACTGCGGCCGGCTGGATGCCGAATCGCGAAGCCTGATCGCGGTCGATGACCAGCGACACCATGCCGCTGCTGGTCTGCTGATCGGAGGCCACATCGCGCAGCGAGGGCAGCTTCTTGAGCGCCTCCAACATCTTCGGCGCCCAGTCGTTCAGTTCGTTGATGTCGGAATCCTGCAGCGTGTACTGATACTGCGTGCGCGACGTGCGGCCACCGACGTTCAGATCCTGCGCCGCCTGCATAAACAAGGTCGCGCCGGGCACCTTGGCCAACTGTGGCCGAAGGCGCGTGATGATTTCATCGGCGCTGGCACTGCGTTCGCTGCGCGGCTTTAAGCCGATGACCACGAAGCCATTGTTGAGCGGCCGGTTGCCGCCTATGCCAGTGCCATAACTGGCGATGTCCGGGTCTCGCTCCAACACATCGGTCAGCAGACGCTGGCGCCGGGTCATCTCGTCGAAGGAAATGTCCTGCGGCGCGTCCGATAACCCCGAAATAATTCCCGTGTCCTGTTGCGGAAAGAATCCCTTGGGAATTTCGATATACAAAATGACGGTCAATGCCACGGTAATGATGAAGGTCATTAATGTGGCGAAGCGGTGCTTCAAGCAGAAGTCCAAACCACGCGTGTAGCCGGCCAGCAGTTTGTCGAATCCGCGTTCGACCACCATATAAGCTTTGCCGTGCTTGACGTGTTTTTCATCGCGCAGAAACAGCGCGCACATGGTGGGCGACAAGGTCAATGCCACGAAAGCGGACACCGCGATCGTGGCCGTCATGGTGATGGCGAATTCGCGGAACAGGCGTCCGATGATGCCGCCCATCAGCAGCAGCGGAATGAACACCGCAACCAGCGATACGCTGATGGACATGATGGTGAAGCCGATTTCACCGGCGCCCTTTAAGGTCGCCTCCAGCGGGGTGAGTCCATCTTCCAGATGCCGGTAGATATTCTCCAGCATGACAATGGCGTCATCGACCACGAATCCCACAGCGATGGTCAACGCCATCAACGAGAGATTGTCCAAGCTGAAGTTAAGCACATACATGAGGGCCACGGTGCCGAGTAAGGCCAATGGCACGGTCACCCCGGGAATGATGGTGGCCCAGGCGTTGCGCAAGAATAGGAAAATCACCATCACCACCAATACGATGGTCAACCCTAACGTGAATTCGACGTCTTCCACCGACGCTTTGATGGTGGTCGTGCGGTTGGCCACGATGTCCACTTTGATGGACGGCGGCACCGAGGCCATGGCATGCGGCAGCAGGGTCTGCACACGCTCCTCTGCATCGATGACGTTGGCGCCGGGCGACTTGTAAATCAACAGCAGAATGCCGTTGCGCCCGTTCTGCCAGGCCGTGATGAGACGATTTTCCGGCCCGTCGACTGCCACGCCGATGTCTTTGATGCGTACCGGCGCGCCATTGCGATACGCCACCACCACGTCGTTCCAGGGCGCGGCTTTCAGAAGCTGATCGTTGTCATAGATCGCCATGCTGCGCGTTGCGCCATTGATCGCGCCTTTAGGCGCATCCACGGTGGCGGCGTTGATCACCGTCGCCACATCTTCCATCTGCAATCCCACCGCCGCCAATTTGGTCGGATCGATTTGCACGCGCACCGCCGGCTTTTGTTGTCCGCCGATGGACACTTGCGCAATGCCGGGAATCTGCGAAATCTGCTGCGCCAAGATGTTTTCAGCAAAATCATCCACGGTGATGACCGGCAGCACGTCGGAGTGCACCGAGAGGATGAGAATCGGCTGATCGGCCGGATTGACTTTCTTATAGGTCGGCGGCGTCGGCAGGGTCTTCGGCAACTGGCCAGCAGCCGCGTCGATGCCGGTCTGCACGTCTTGAGCGGCGGCATCGATGCTGCGGTTCAAATCGAACTGCAGGGTGATCTGTGTAGTACCGAGCGCATTGGTCGAAGTCATCTGCGTCAGACCGGAGATTTGCGCGAATTGGTACTCGAGCGGTGTCGCCACGGAGGAGGCCATGGTCTCGGGGCTCGCCCCGGGCAGCGCCGCCGACACCGAGATGGTGGGAAAATCCACCTGCGGCAAGGGCGCCACCGGCAAGAGCGGAAACACCACCAATCCCACCAGGAAGATGCCGCCCATCAACAGCGACGTGGCGATCGGTCGGCGGACGAACGGCTCGGAAATACTCATGTGGATTTTGCCGGCGGTTGGGCCGCCGGCGCGGCGTTCGCCACTTGAATATGTGTACCGCCCTGCAGGCGATATTGATTGCTGGTGACCACTTGCTCGCCCACGTTCAATCCTTGTTTGACGATGGTCAAGCCGGCGCTTTCATCGCCGATCTTCAACGGACGGATCTCAACGGTGGAGTCGCTTTTCACGACGTAGGCGAACGGTCCGTTCGGACCGAGCTGCACCGCCGAGGTGGGCAATGTCAACGCCTGATGTTCGGTCCGTACCAACACCCGCGCATTGACATACTGGCCGGGCCATAGCGTGTTGTGCTCGTTGCCGAAGGTGGCCTTGAGCCGGGCGGTGCCCGTGGTCTGGTCGATTTCATTATCGATGAGGCTCAACGTGCCCGTATCGAGTTCCTTACCGCCGTCGCGCGACAAGGTGGTGACGTTGACCGTACCGGCGGCCATGGCGGCGCCGATTTCGCTCAATTGCTCTTCGGGCAGGGTGAAGATGACGGAGATGGGTTTTACCTGGGTGACCACGACGATGCCGGTGGTCCCCGCTGCATGCACGATGTTGCCCGGGTCAATCAAGCGAATGCCGGTGCGTCCGTTGATGGGCGAGGTGATGCGCGTGTATTCCAATTGAGTGCGCGCATTGTCGATCAACGCCTGATCGACCTGCAGCTGCGCGGTGAGTTGGTCCACGTTGGCGTGCGCCGTATCCACCGTTTGCTTGCTGGCCAGATCCTGCGGCTGCAGTTGTATGTAGCGTTCCAAGTCGCGCTTTGAATTGGCGAGCATGGCGGCATCCTTGGCCTTGGTCGCAATCGCCTGCTGATAGGCCGCCTGATTGGGCCGTGGATCGATCTGTGCCAACAGATCGCCTTTCTTCACTTCTTGCCCTTCGGTGAACG
>CAZZWE010000073.1:0-22255 GCA_964657675.1 uncultured Steroidobacteraceae bacterium | reverse complement strand
CCAGGACATGACCATCCGGGACAATCTGCGGCTCGCGGTGAAAAACTTATTGGTGAAGCGCAGCATTCGTTGCGCCACGACCGCATCCATGTTCGCCAGCGCAATACTGAACGCTTCAATCGAGTTGGCCATGGGGTAGGGATCCCAATTGGCGTTCGAGAGGATATAGCCATGCTGGAAGTGATTTCGGGCACTGCCCTTGACGTAGAACTGACTCAGCTGCGGGGTTGCCAGCTCCCATGAATCCGTGGGCGATGCGCCCACCTTGACGGCCGGATTGTGATCCGAGGAGTTCATTTGAACGGCCGCAATATCGCGCAACTGTGCCCAGGCTTGCCAGGCTGCACCCTGCCGCACGGACGAGGCGCGCAAGCTCTCCGGATCTTGGATGATGCGGGCCTCATTCAGCTCAAACAAATAGCTGCCGCGCAGCATGTCTAGAATCCGCGCCGCATCCCAATTGAGCCACTTGTACGGCCGGTTGGCTTGGACAGGCTGTGACAGCGGCGACACGCTGCTGTTCATGGCGTTCAGATCCACGGCATCGATGAGGTCTGCCCAGGACAGCACCTCGCGCGCATCGAACAGCATCAAAGCGACTTGGCCGGTGGCGTAAGAGTTCGTGCTCTCGAGCGCACTGTCATCGGCGCCGAAGGGCGCCAAGGGCTCGAGGCCGGCTTGTTTCAACGCCTCGGCCGCGGTCATTCTCACGCCTCGATAGTAGGCGTTGCCGGCGCCGACCATGGTTGCCGCCACATTGGTGAACGGCCCCAGATCGCCTTCGCCGACGGTGCCGCGCGACTGCACCACCGGCGTGATGCGATCGTTCAGCAGGTCGAGCAGCCGCTGCGTCAGTTGCGGACTCGCGGCCTCATAGCTCATGGTGTTCGCGCGCACCACGAGCATGGCGCGGACGACTTCCTCATCGCTGACTTCGGGTCCCATACCGCCCAAAGCCCCGCGACGAAACACCGCCAGCTGCCGTGCTTCCAGAAATTTCTTGTTGTCCGGCGCGCGCGGATCGCCCTTGAAGATGAACTTTTCTCGGCCGAATCCCGACCCGCGGTTGAACCAGTACACCGACACTCCTTCGGCAGCGGCTTCCAGCAGCAATTCATGCGCGTCCGCGGAGCGTTGCCTGGCTTCCGGGCTCAAGGCGACCTTGGCGCCGAAGCGCGCCACGTCGACGACCTGATTGATGGTCAAATCTTTGCCGGTGAGAACGACGGTCTTGTCGGCGAGTGTGGCGTTGATGGGCGAATACACGGTCGCCGCCGCCGCGCCGCAGGCGGCAGCGCAAAGACAACAGGCCATCAAAGTTCGGAACATGAATTTACCTTCGGTAATCCTGAAGAGCCGGCCCGAGGGCCAGCGCCAGCGGTTCAAGATACGGCTCGAAGTGCTTCCACTGATCCAAGCCTTCTCGAAAAATGGGTTGCCGCACCTGCTCGGAGCTTGCGGTGCGTACGCTGCGTTCGGTTTTGTAAAACTCCAGACAGGCCGGTTCGAACTCAAGCTCGCAGAACTGCAGCAGCCGCCGCACATTGCCTTCGAGGTCATCCACCACATCCTCATGCATCAGCCGCAGGATCTTTCCCGGCAAAACCTGATTCCAGTGCTGCATCAACTCCAAGTAGGTGCGGTAGTAGCGCGCGATATCCTCGATGCTGTAGGTAAATTCTTGTCCCGTGGCGAATAGCTGTTTCAAATTGCTGAAGCAGCAGGCCATGGGCTCGCGGCGCGCGTCGATGATCTTGGCGTTGGGTAAAATCAGATGGATCAAGCCGAGGTGCCGGAAGTTGTTCGGCATCTTGTCGATGAAATGCAGTTTGCCGGTGCGATAGACCTGCGTATCGCGCAAGTATTTCTCTCCCAGCCTCAGGAATTCGCTTTCAGGCAATTCGGTCAAAATCTTCGGATAACGCGGATCGGTCAGGTCTGGATCACGCCCCTGAAATTCATGTGCCATTCTTTGGATGTCGGCCAGCTCGTGGGTGCCTTCGACGCTCGAATGCGAAGCCAGTATCTGTTCAATCAGGGTGGAACCGGAGCGGGGGAGTCCGACGATGAAAATAGGATCGGCGCTGGGAGACCCCACGCCCGCGCGGCGCGCAAAGAATTCTTGGGTGCAGGTTTCTTTTTGCAGCCGCGTGTTGCGTTCGATGGGCTCGGGCCGATAGTCGCTCTCGGATTTCTTTAAGGCATTGCCGCGTTCGTAGTACGCGAAGGATTCTGCGAACTCGGCTTGGTCTTCCAGTGCTTTGCCCAGCGCAAAACACAGGTGGTAGCGATCCGGCAAACTGGTCTGCGGCGCCGCTTCCTGGACGCGCATGATGTCCAGTTCCTGAGGAGTAAAGCGATAAGTCTTGAGATTGGCAAGACTCCAATAGGCGTCGCCGTAATCCGGCCGTGCTGCAGCGGCCTCGCGGTAGGCATGAACCGAGGCATCGCGCTGTCCCAATGTCTTCAGGCAGTGGGCGATGGATAAGTGCAGTTCGGCGGGTCGGGGCGCATCTCGCAGCAGTTCCCGATACAGCGTCAACGCCCGCTCGTGCTCGTCGATGCCTACGCTGGCCGTGGCATACAGAGTCTTATACTGGCGATTGCCGGGCTCCGCCTGCAGCAACTGCTCGAGCTGTTGAATCGCTTGGGCGTGCTTGTGCCGATCCAACAGCACCTGCGCATACTCGAATCGCGCCACGCGATACTCTGGCGCCAGCTCCAGTACCGCGTCCAAAAGCAACTCGGCGTCGTCGAACACCTGACGCGCGATCCCGATCCGTGCCAGCAGCCGCATGCCTTCGACGTGGGTGGGATGCTTCAGGAGGAAGGGGCGCACCAGGGCCTCCGCGGCGCTCAACTCGCCATCAGAAAAAAATGCCGTGGCGCTCACGATTTCGGGCGGTAGGTGTTTGAGGGTCGCGACGTGATCGGCGGCAATGCCGGCGTTTTGATCATCGCCGCTCATGCGGTAGAGGCTTTCCAAGCGAGCCCAACTCGCCGGCAGCGCCGGGTTGATATTGACGGCGCTCAAGTAAGCCTCGATGGCGCGGGGCGCGTCCCGCAGCGCCACGTAGCTATGGCCGCGCTCTTGGTACAACCGGCTGAATCCGGGGTGATGCCGCTCCAGTTCCTCGAGCGTGGCGAGCGCCGCTGGCAGTTGATTGAGGTAACGTTGGCTCACGGCCGCCATGTACAGTACGTCGCGATTATCGGGCACTTGCATTTTAAGTGCGGCGGCGGCGGACAACGCCTCAGCGTAACGCTGCTGTTCGAGCATTGCACGAATCCGCGCGATTTGCGCTTCGATCAGCGAACTCATGGAATCAGATCTTGCGGCGCAAGCCGGCGCAACGGCTGCAAGTGTCGCGCGTAATGGCGCCAACGCCCCGCCGAGGATTGCGTAATCTTTTGGCGCACCTGCCAATTGCTCGCGGTGGTGACGACGCGCTGCGTCTGGTGGAAATCAAGACAGGCTGGATCCCATGGCAGCCCGATAAACTCCACCAGGGTTCGGGTCCAACGTTCCGGCGCTGACACCAACGCTTCGTAGGGGACTTCCAAGATGCTGCCCTTCGGCAACACATCGTGCCAATGCTGCATTAGTCGCAGATACTCGGTGTAGTAGCGTGCAATATGCTCCAAGTCGTTGGAATAGGAATCGGTGTTGGAGAATACCTGGAAGTAAATCGATAGCGCCGTATCGAGCGGGTGGCGCTGCATATGAATGATGCGGGCATTTGGAAAAGCGGCATGAATCAATCCTAAATTGATGAAATTAGCTGGCATCTTGTCGATCACCCGAGTCGCATCGGCGGACTTTGCGTGCAGATGACGCAAGGCACGGCGGGCGATGTCGGCGATGGCGCCGATGCCGTCTTCGCCGCGGCGGCGCGATGCGTCAAATCTCACCGTCTCGGCATGCCAGAACCGCAACTCGCCCGCGCCATGCACTTGGGCATGGGAGGCAAGTATTTGTTCTGTCAAGGAGGTGCCGGAACGGGGCATGCCGACGATGAACACCGGCCGGGACGACTGACTGCCGGCGGCCTCGGCCTGCAGCAGCCAACGCGTGCTGTAGAGCCGCACGACCTCATCGACCCGGCGCGACAGTTGCGCCGGGTCATGATTCACGCCGACGCGTTTCTTTAATTCATTGCCGCGTTGGTAGCTCTCAAAGGCGTTGTCAAATTCCTGCCGGTCGTCGAAGTACTTGCCGATGGCGAATCGTAAATTGATTTCCTGGCCAAGGCTCAGCGGTCGATTCGTCAGGCGCTGCGCTGTGCTAAGCCACTGCGCGTCACCAGCGCCCATTTTACGGTAACGCGCGAGGCCGGCCCAGGCCGCGGGCAGGTTGGGATCGATTTCAATGGCCTTGCGGAGATAACTTTCGGCTTCCGTGAAATGGCCGAAGTCTGCGCGCACCTCGCCGAGCAGCGCCAGTGCCTCGGCCGACGTGGGGTCCACCTTGAGCGCCTGGCGGCACCGAACTTCCGCATCGGCGGCGCGGCCGATTTGCCGCAGCACTATGGCCAATGCGATGTGGGCCCGCACCAATCCCGGGTCCAATTCAAGCGCGCGGGAGTAACTCTGCATCGCTTCGTCCAGCAATCCTAAATCGAATTGGGCCGTGCCCCGGATCAGATAGGCATCGGCAAGTTGCGGCTGAAGTTCGAGCGCACGCTGGCAGGCCGTCAAGGCCTCGTTTGCTCGGCCGATTTCACGCAAGGCGTTGGCAAGATTGATTAGGGCGCCGGCCGAGCGCGGGCGAAGGTCGATTGCTCGGGCGTAGCTCTCCGCGGCTTCGGCGAAACGTTGCTGAACTAATAAGGCATTGCCGAGATTATTGTGTGCCTCGGCGATGTCGGGGCGAAGCCGCAGCATCTGCCGGTAGTGCTCGATCGCCTCATCCCATTGTCCAAGTTCGGTGAGCGCATTGCCGAGATTGCCGTGGGCTTCGGCATAGTCCGGTTTCAGCGCCAATGCCCGCCGATACTGCTGTGCGGCTTGCATTGCCTCGCCTCGCGCCAACAGCGCAGTGCCTTGAGCGTCATACGCTTCTGCTGACAGCGTGGCCGTGGCATGACCGCCCGGCAGAGCGCCACAGCAACTTTTGTATTTCTTCGTGCTGCCGCACGAACAGGGATCATTACGACCGGGTGTCACCCGCCTATTATCCGGAAAAAAGGCGGGCAATGCTGCCCGCCTTTGATCGAAGGACTAAAACTTATAGCCGAGCTTCACACCCAGCACGCGGGGACGAAGCGGAACTTCTGACTTGATGAACTGCGCCGAGGACGTGAAGGTGCTGGCATTGGAATTGCTCAAATTCGTTCCAAATGCCTCGAGCGTCCAATTGTCCTTTGCCACGCCTGCCGACGCGTCATACGTCGTGTAGCTGGGCTGATAGTAACGCAGCAACGTGGTGAAGGGATTGCCCACGTAGTTGGTAGTGCCGTTGTCGATCTGGTTGTACATCCCGCCCACGTAGTTCGCGCCGGCGCCAATGAAGGGCTTGTAGTCGTTGATGTTCCAGTCGTACCGGGCGCGCAGGTTGTATTGCAACTTCGGCGAGAACGCGGGCGTGCCGCCTTCCGGACCATAGACGCTCAACAACGGCACCAACACGCCGGCCGGATTGATGACTTGAGTGATGCACTTGCCAAAGGTCGACACCGCCGCCGGATTGTTGGAAATCAGGCAGGGATCACTGGTCTGCTTGGAATCGTTGTAAGACGCCGAGCCTTGAACGGTGAGTCCGTCCGTTACTCGCGCAACCAACTGTAGTTCAGCGCCATCAACCGTGTAATCGGCGCCGTTCGTCACGAAGGTCGTATTGCCAAGTGCGTTCGGGTTGAACAGTGGCACCTGAACATTGGCCCATTTCATGTGGTAGTACGACAAGTTTACTTGCAAGCGATGATCAAGCCATTCGGACTTGATGCCCACCTCATTGTTGGTCAGCGTATCGGGCGCGTAGCTCGAAGGCTTGAGCAATTGACCGATCGGCTTTCCAGCCGCGTTTAAGTCCGTGCCGCCGGCAACGGCGCTCAGACCCGTTTCGCGATTGAATCCACCCGGCCGATACCCCTGTGAATAGGTGTAGTAGGCCAGAATATCCTGGGTCACGTGCCAGGTGAGATTGCCGCGGCTCTTGAAGCCGTGATAATTCTTTTGCAGGCCGATCGCATCCAAGTTCTTGCCGGCAGGGCAGGGGCTCGGCACGTTGGCGCATGAAACACTGGTGTAGTACTCGGAGCCGGTTTCGTATTCCTTGTACTCATACCAACGCGTGCCGCCGGTCAAGGTCAGGACGTTGGGAATAATATCGAAGTCGGCCGAGCCGAAAACCGCATATTGCTTATAGCCGCGCTGCAAATCCTCGCCGAACGCCGTGGTATCGCCACGCGTTCCGGGATGCGTGGCGGTGGTGCCCGCCAGCGGACCTACATTACCCGTGCAGGCCGGGCCGCCCCCCAGCGCCACCGCCAGATTGGCCGGATCGCAAGCCGGAATGGACTTGTAGTTGAAATTCATGTCGTCTTGGATCTTGAAGTTCTCGTAGAAACCGCCGATCACGCCACGCGCGCGCCAGTCATTGGGCGTGCTGACGCGAAGTTCATGTGTCTCGTGAGTGTTGCGAGTCCAGTCGACCCAATTGGTCGCCGCCGTGTAGCAGCGCAACGGGCCGGTTTTTGCAACTGTCCCGGGCGCCCCCGTGCACTGGTAATAGTCGCCATATGATCCGCGTGCATAGTTCGAGTAGTCATTGGCTTGCTGTGTAGTACGGATCAAATAACCGCCGGTATACACCGCATTCAACTCGCCCAGCTTGCCGTTGATCGTCCAGGCAGTATTTTCGAATTTATCCTTATCATAGGAGGGCGTGAACGACGTCACTTGATCCGGACCCAGCACCTGGCCATCGGAGCCAATTGGATATTGAGTGAAAACGCCATCCGCTTCCATGTTCTGGTACGCCTGGGAGAGCAACACGTTCCAATCGTCGTTGATCTGATACAGCGCCGAAAAGCGCACGCCGGTGTAGTCGACCGGGTTTTGATTGTCTTTGACGACCGTGGCGTTATTCGTGACTGGCAAGCCAAGCGGAACGCAGACGCCATTCGGCAGGCCCGCCGCGGGTGCGCCGGGAGCCAGACCGTTCGGGCATAGGCCATTCGCACCGGGGCCGATGCCGAAACGGAAGGTGCCGTTGTCGGTATTTTGACGTGTGAATGTGCTCGGCACGTTGTCGATGTAGCCGCCGCGATGGTCGCTATAAATGACGCCTCGAACCGCCAAGTGATCCTGGATCAGCGGCAGGTTGATGACTGCGCTCAACGCGTTATTCGGATCGCCGCCCGCCGTGATGCCATACATGGCATCGGCGGTGCCGGAGGTCACATTCAGCTTTGGCTTGTTGGTGATATATCGCACGGCACCGGCTTCTGCGCCGCCGCCGAACAGGGTGCCTTGCGGACCTTCCAAGACTTCGATGCGCTCCATGTCCACCGCATTGATGTCGAGGTTGCGGCCGGGGAATTGCACCGATTGGTCATCGAGGTACACCGCGACGTTCGGAAACGACGCGATGGAGGACTGCGATTGGTTGCCTGCGGAGCCGGGGCTCAAGCCGCGCATGAAGATGTTGCCTTGGCCGGGACCGTTGGTGGCAAAGGACACGTTCGGCAAGTACTTCACCGCATCCTCGAAATTCGCGATCGACAATTCCTTCAACTGATCGCCCGAGATCGCCTGAATCGTGATGGGAACGTTTTGAAGTTTTTCCTCGCGGCGCTGGGCGGTTACGGTGACTTCTTGAATTCCTCCTTCATTCTCGTTTTCAGCGGCGGCGGTATCTGCGGCGTGCGCAGTGCCGTGACTGAAGCTTACGGCGTAACCACCCAAAATGGCGGCAATAGCGTATGACAGCTTTGAATTGCAGTTCATTACTTACATCCCTTCATTGATTGATTATTCAACGAAACAATCGAACATTTTTATAATTGATTCGAGAATAGCATCGTGCGCACGAATCGCTAGCGCTATTTTGGTGGGGAGCCGATTCGCCTCATGCCAAATTTAGGATAGCTCATGAGAAAATTCGATGTAATAGCCCTGTAACGCGGGTGTGCCATAGCTCGTTGGTTACTTTTTGTGCATTCGACAGCGGCTCCTGCGCCTCTTCGGTGCAACGCAAAACGCCGACTGAACGACCGCTCAACCCAACGGCCGATCGACCATTTCCAGATGCAGCGGCGCCGATTGAGGGTAGGGATGTTGCGATGCCACTGCTTCGTTGAGTTCGACGCCTAAGCCCGGGCTGGTGGGCGGTATCACGTAACCATCCTGCCATTGAATCGGCGCCTTCAATATTTCGGCATGGAAGCCGCCCCATTGCTGAATACTCTCCAGGATCAGAAAGTTTGGGGAGCAGGCGGCAATTTGAATATTGGCCGCGCCCACCACCGGTCCGCAATACAAATGCGGGGCAATTTGGGCGTGATGCACCTCGGCCAGCGCCGCCACTTTTTTTGCCTCCAGCAATCCGCCCACCCGCCCTAGGTTCATCTGCAAAATGTTTGCGGCGCCGCTGGCCAGCACCCGGGCAAACTCGTACTTGGTGGTGAGACGTTCGCCGGCGGCAATGGGAATGGTGGTGCCGCGCGCCACCAGCGCCATCTGCTCCGGCATGTCTGGTGGCACCGGCTCTTCGAACCACAGCGGGTCGTAGGGCTCCAACAGGCGCGCCAAACGCAATGCACCGGAGGTCGTGAATTGACCGTGGGTCCCCACCAACAAATCCGCCTTGTCGCCGACCGCTTCGCGCACCAAGCGAACCAGGCGTACGGTGCGTTCCAACGATTCCAGCGTTGGTTGGCGCGGGTCGAATACTGAAAAGCCCCCGGTTGGGTCGAATTTTACGGCGGTAAATCCCTGCGAGACGTACTCCGCGGCGCGTTGGGCCGAGCGATCTGCATCGTGGTAGAACTCATCGCCTTCGCCCGCGGCCGGATACAGGTACGTATAAGAGCGCAGCCGTTCGTGCACCTTGCCGCCGAGCAAATTGTAGACGGGCTGATTCACCGCTTTGCCGATGATGTCCCAACAAGCCATTTCCAAGCCGCTGACCACGCTCATCAGGCTGATATCCGGACGCAGAGTGAATCCGGAACCATAGCTTTCGCGCCAGAATTTTTCGATTTGAAATGGGTCGCGGCCCGCCAGGCGCCGGGCGAACACATCCTCGATCATCTGGGCGATGACATGCGGGCCGAAAGTGGCTGCGTACACTTCGCCGAGCCCCTCGATGCCGCAAGCGGTTTTGAGTTTTAGGAAAACGAAGTAACGTCCGCCGAACGAGGGCGGCGGGTTGGCGACGATGAAGACTTTGATGCTATCGAGTTTCATGGATAAGGTCCGCAGCTTTCTGCGCCACCATCAGGGTGGGCGCGTTGGTGTTGGCAGAGGTAACGGTCGGAAACACCGAGGCATCAACAACCCTGAGGCCCGAGACGCCGTGCACCCGCAGCGAGCCGTCGACGACCGAGTCGGTAGCGTTCGGGCCCATGCGGCAGGTGCCCACGGGGTGATAGACGGTGGCTGCACGAGCACGGAAATCATCGAGCAGTTGCGTAGCGCTCATCTCGCGCAGATCCGGTCCGATCGATTCTTTAATAAGGCGGCTGATGGCCTGAGTGCGGGCGATGGATTGCAACAGCGCACCGGCCTGCAGCACATCAGCGGCATCTTTTTCGGTGGACATATAGTTGGGCGCGATTCGTGGCGGCTGCCGATAATCCGCGCTCGCGATGTCGATGCGTCCGATGCTGGTGGGCCGGGTGGGTTGATGACACAGATAAAAACCTGCAAACGGATCGACGTTGATATTTTTCCGGGTTGCATCGCCGGCCGCATAGGTCACCGGATTGCAGTAAAGCTGTACATCGGCATCCACGGCTTGTGGGCTAGTTCGCAACAGAGCGCCAAATTGATTGACGCTCAAGGAAGCCGGTCCCGACCGAGTCAGCAGATAGCGCAAGCCGACCCGCAATTTGCCGAACGGCGAGTGCAGCAAGTTATTCAAGGTGGGCTGTGTCGCTTTGAAGGAATAAACCACCGCCAGATGATCCTGAAGATGGCCGCCAACAACGGGATTGTCGAGCAGCGGGGTAATGCCAAGCGGGCTCAACTGCGAGGCTGCGCCGATACCGGATAACTGCAGGAGTTGCGGGGAATTGACCGTGCCCGCGCATATTAATACTTCGCGGCTGGCATTGGCTTGGAGCTTCTGGCCGCCCCGCACGTAGTCGACGCCCACGGCACGGCGCGATTCGAAGCGGATCTTAGAAGTCCAAGCACGCGTCATCACTTGCAGGTTCGGCCGATGCAAGGCCGGTCTCAGAAAGGCATCCGCCGCCGACAGCCTGCGCCCATTGCGCACGGTGATCTGATAGCACCCAAAGCCCAAAGGATGATCGCCGTTGAAGTCATCGGTCACCGGAAGCCCCAACTCGCCGGCGGCCGCGAGCCAATTGGCGCGCATCGGATGCAAGCGGGGTGTGACGTCGAGGATGTCCAGAGGCCCGGAACCGGTTGTTGTTCCGTCCGGGCCCACCCGCCGTTCGGACTTTTCGAAGTAGCCTTTCACATCGGCCCAACCCCAGTGAGGATTGCCGAGATCTCGCCAACCGTCGAAGTCGGATGCCAAGCCGCGGCAGTAGACCAGTGCATTGATGGAGCTCGAGCCGCCGAGCACACGTCCGCGCGGCCAGTACATCTCGCGTCCTTGAAGTCCCGGGCTTGGCAACGTCTTATACATCCAGTTGACGCTCGGGTCCGCAAATGTGCGGCCGTAGCCGATGGGCGTCTTGATCCAGAAATGTTGGTCGGAGCCACCCGCTTCCAATAGCAGAATCTTGTTACGCCCGTTTTGCGACAGCCGATCTGCCAGCACGCAGCCTGCGCTTCCTGCGCCTACGATGATGTAGTCAAACTGCTGCACGCCGTCAGCTTACTGACTGCCACGCGTTCCGTTATGCCTTTTTCATATCCGCCCATGTCGTAGGGCGTTAGCGCGGGGCTTCTCGCGTCTTGGGGGTGAAAAGCGGTATGGTGCGCGAATGCATGCCGCAACCCAGCCTCGCACTCAGGCGCCCGCCATATTCGAGCGCTGGTATGTGCTGATCTTGGCGCTGCTGATCTATGCCATCAATATTGCCGACCGTTACGTTGTCTCGACGGTGCTCGAACCTCTGCGCTTGGACTTGGGGTTGAGTAATTCCGGGGTGGCTTTATTAACGGGACCTCCCTTGGCATTGTTCTATGTGTCCATCGGGATTCCTATTTCCTGGCTCGCCGACCGATCGAATCGGCGCAATATTCTCGCGTTCTCGCTCATCACTTGGTCAGCGTTCACCGCGATGTGCGGCCTATCCGCCGGCTATGTTCAGTTCCTGCTGGCGCGCATGGGCGTTGGGATCGGCGAGGCGGGCGGTACGCCGCCCTCGACGGCCATCGTTTCAGATTGCTTTCCTCCCGATCGACGGCCAATGGCCATGGCGGTGTTGGGTCTGGGCGCGCCTATCGGTGCGTGGCTGGGCGCGGATGTCGCGGGCGCCGTCGCGCAAGCGCACGGGTGGCGAAGCGCTTTTATTGCACTCGGTATTCCCGGCCTGTTCATGGGAATCTTGGTCTACTTCACCGTGTCCGAGCCTGCGCGCGGTCGGCTTGATGCTGCTGTGCTCAACATCAAGGCCACGGTGTGGCAGTCGACTAAGTTCCTGTGGAAGCAGCGTGCAGCCTTTCACGTGGTGATGGGCGGCGGCCTTTGCGCCTTATGGGGTTGGGGCTTGATGTACGAGACGCCCACCTTTTTACAGCGTATTTATCACTTGAACGTGGCGGAGGCGGGCGCGATCACCGGCAATATTCATCTGGTGGGCGGATCGCTGGCGACCGCCGCCACCGCTTGGGCTTTATCGCGCGGCTACATGACCAATCCGAAGCGCGTGATGTGGTTGTTGGCCGGTGGAATCGCCTTCGCAACCATTCCTTCGATCGTGGCCTACGCCACTCACTCATTGTGGATTTGCCGGCTGATGTTCATGCTGTTCATCCCGTTTATTTATTTTTACATCGGGCCGTGCTTCGGTCTGCTGAACAATCTGGCGCCCTGTCACATGCGCAACATTTTCATCGCCATCTCTTTGCTCGTCGCCAACGTATTCAATCTGATCGTCGCGCCGCAAGGCGTGGCCTTCTTGAACGACTGGCTGGTGCATCACGGCTATTCCGAGGCGGAAGGGCTGCGCATGGCAATGTTGGTGTTGGCCCCCACGGGCTTTTGGGCGGCCTACCACCTCTATCTTGCCACCAAGACCATCGCCGCCGATCAGCAGCGCGCCGTGGGCTTCCGGGCGTAAGCTTGCCATGAGCCTGCCCATCGACCGCCGCTGGCTGCCCTTGAACGCGCTTCGCGCCTTCGAAGGGGTCGCCAAACATTTGAGTTTCACCGCCGCCGCCAATGCGCTGTTGATTTCGCAAAGCGCTTTATCGCGGCATGTGATCGCGCTCGAGAAACTCATTGGCGCGCAGCTCTTCGAGCGCAAGCCGCACAGCTTGGTCTTGACCAAGGCGGGGCAGTTGCTGCTGCCCGCCGTCACCAAGTCCTTCGACCGGCTCGAATATGCGCTCGACGATATTCGCAACGATGCCGCCGGCAGTTTGCGCACCTTGCGGGTGCAAATGCCGCCGAGCTTTGCCGCGCTGTTGGCCGTGCCCATACTGCGCGACTTTCGCGCCGCGGTAGCCGAAGTGGAAATCGATTTGGTGAGTCCCTATGGCGTCGGACCGCCGCCCAGCGATGTGGACGTGGCCGTGGTGTATTCGAAGCCGCGGGTCTCGGACATGGTCACCGATTTGCTGTGGCCGGTGAATTTGACGCTCATGTGCCACCCGAAGGTGGCGGAGCGCGCGGCCGGTCAATCCCTGGCGGCATTCATCGCATCCAATGAACTGGTGCATGTGCGCATCGCGGATTCTCCGCGCCAACATTTCTGGTCGCAATTTGTGCGTGCACACGGATTGGGACCCGTCAATGTCGAGCGCGGCTTGGTGTTCGATACCGCGGTGCTGGCGGTGCAGTACGCCTTGAGCGGCGCCGGTTTGGTGCTGGTGGATAGCTATCTTTTCGGCGACTACGTGCGCAGCGGAAAATTGGTGCGGCCGTTCGAGCAACAGTTCGACGATGGCTATGGCTACTACTTGATCACCCATCCCGAAGCGTTGAGCGATACGGCGGTGGCGTTGTTCCGTTCCTGGTTGATCGAGCGCTTCGGTACTCACGGCGATAGACCGAGGTCGAGCGTACAACTGGTGGTGTCCAATGAGTGAGGGCGTGTGAAGAGTCAGACAAGAGTGGCCGTCATCGGCGGCGGTGTGGTCGGTGCGAGTGTGCTTTATCACCTGACCAAGGCCGGGTGGAAGGATGTGTTGTTGATTGAAAGGGCCGAACTCACCTCGGGGTCCACGTGGCATGCGGCCGGCGGCATGCACACCGTCAACGGCGACCCGAATGTGGCCAAGTTGCAGCAGTACACCATCGAACTCTACAAGGAGATCGAAGCGATCTCCGGCCAGTCTTGCGGCGTCCACATCACCGGCGGCCTGATGCTGGCGGGCTCACGCGAGCGGCTTGACTGGTTGAAAATGGCGAAGGCGCGTGGCCGCTATCTGGGTATGGATCTCGAGATCATCTCTGTGGAGGAGGCGCACAAACTTTTTCCTTTGATGGACCCGCAGCATTTCGTCGGCGCCTTGTACGATCCCATCGAGGGCCATGTCGACCCTTATGGTGTCACCCATGCCTACGCGAAAGCCGCGCAAATCGGCGGTGCCGAAATTGTCCGCCATACCCGCGTCACCGATTTGAAAAGCCGTCCGGATGGCACCTGGGATGTGATCACCGATCACGGCAATGTGCATGCCGACCATGTGGTGAATGCCGGCGGCTTGTGGGCCCGCGAAGTGGGCCGCATGGTGGGCTTGGAATTGCCGGTGCTCGCCATGGAACACCAATACCTGATCACCGGGGATATGCCGGAGTTGGTGGGCCAGCCGGAGCAGTTGCATTGCATCGACTTCGAAGGGGAGCTGTATGTGCGCCAGGAGCGCGGCGGCATGCTGCTCGGAACCTACGAGAAGGCCGGCGTACCCTGGTCGCCGGAAAACACGC
The DNA here is from genome assembly GCA_964657675.1 of uncultured Steroidobacteraceae bacterium. GTDB lineage: Bacteria > Pseudomonadota > Gammaproteobacteria > Steroidobacterales > Steroidobacteraceae > Bog-1198. The sequence continues at coordinate 8,019 of CAZZWE010000073.1, read as the reverse complement.
CGTGGGACTTCGGGCAGGATCTGCTGCCCAATGACCTGGACCGGATTGCCCCGAGTCTGGAGGTCGCTTTCGAACATTTTCCGGCGCTGGGTTCAGCGGGAATTCGCAAGGTCGTCAATGGGCCGTTCACCTTCGCGCCCGACGGCAATCCGCTGGTGGGACCCATCAAGGGTCTGAAGAATTATTGGGTGGCGTGCGGTGTGATGGCCGGATTCAGCCAGGGCGGCGGCGTAGGCCTGTCGCTGTCGAATTGGATGGTGCATGGCGATCCGGGCGCCGACATCTGGGCCATGGATGTTGCACGCTATGGCGATTGGGCGACACTGGCGTACACCAACGCGAAAGTGCGCGAGAATTATTCAAGGCGCTTCAGCATTCGTTTTCCCAACGAAGAGTTGACCGCAGCGCGGCCGCTTCGCACCACGCCGATCTACGATCGCCTCGAAGCCGAGCATGCCGTGTTTGGGGATTATTGCGGCTTGGAGCACCCGCTGTGGTTTGCCGACTCGGCGGCGGCAGCGCATGACCAGGCGAGCTTTCGCCGTTCCAATTCTCATGACAATGTGGGCCGCGAGTGTCAGGCCGTGCAAAGCGCCGTCGCGATGCTCGAGATCTCCAACTACGGCAAATTCGAGGTACGCGGCGCCGCGGCGAGCGAGTGGTTGTCGAATCTCATGGCGAACCGGGTGCCGGCGGTCGGCCGCGTGGCTCTGACGCCGATGTTGAACGAACGCGGCAAACTCATCGGCGATTTTACCGTGTGCCGCGCCGCCAATGAACACTTCTTCTTGATCGGAACCTACGCTGCCGAGCAGTTCTATTTGCGGTGGTTCGAGAAACACCTGCCGCCGAGCGGTGTGAGCATTCGAGCGTGTGCCATGGAGTATGTGGGGCTCGCCTTGGCGGGACCGCAGTCGCGCGCGTTGCTGCAGGAGCTGGTGCGCGAGGATCTGTCGACTTCCGCGTTTCCTTTCATGTCATTCAAACGTATGGATGTGGGCATGGTGCCGGCGTATGTCGGGCGACTCTCCTTCACGGGTGAATTGGGCTACGAAATTTGGATCACGGCCGAGTATCAGCGCGCGCTGTACGATCTGCTGGCCGGCGCGGGAAAAAAGTGGGGGCTCAAGAATTATGGCGGGCGGGCGCTCAATGCCATGCGCATCGAAAAGAGCTTCGGCACGTGGGCGCGCGAATACCGCCCCATCTACGGGCCCTGTGAGGCGGGATTGTCGCGCTTCGTGGATTGGAACAAGGAGCGCTTCATCGGCCGCAGCGCCGCGCACGAGGAGAAGGCGTCGGGCGGCAAACTGCATCTGGCGGCGTTCAAAGTGGCCGCCGTCGATGCCGATGCATTGGGTGATGAACCTATCTGGCACGACGGGCGGGTCGTCGGCTGGGTGACCTCTGGCGCCTTCGGGCATCGCGTGGGCGAGTCCCTGGCCTTAGGCTACATACCGGCCGACCTTAAGCAGCAGTCGAGTTTCGAAATCGAATTACTGGGCGAGCGTCGTGGGGCGCTCAAAATCGACGGCGCGGCATACGATGCGGGCGGCACCAAAATGCGTGTCTAGCTCAACGAGGCTGCGCTGAGGTGAGCGGTGGAGCGTGCGTAGAAAAAAATTCCGGATAGCGCCACGAACCCGATGCCCAGGATGCTGGTGGTGTAAGCGGCGGCGGTGAATACCTGCAACCAATTCAAATGCACCAGGCCAAAATTGCGCCATATCAACAGGGCGCAACTGCCTAAATACCCCGACGCATCCGCGACGTAGATTAGAAATCCCGCCGTGCCGACCGTTCCGCTGGCCGCCATCAAGCGGTCGAACAGCATGGCATTGAAGGGAACATAGGCCATGTAAAGGCCTGCGCCGCTCAAACTCATCCAAGTCAGCGGCGACAGCCAGCCTGCCTGAAAGGCCAAGGTCGATAGGCCCAGCATGGCGAGCCCCGCGATCACAACCCCGTGAATCACCAAGAGAGCGCGCATGTTGTCGCGAACGACGATGATGACCGCCAACACGGTCAACGCAATTACAGCCACCGGCAACTCACTGGCCGTATAAACGGCGGCTTCGCGGCCGAACCCAAGCGCCGTCCACAATTCCGCGGCGAAGTTGTCGCGGAAGTCTCGGATCGCCGTGATCATGATGTAGCAAATGACCAGCAAGGCGATTCCGGTGCCGTAGCGGCTCAAGAAAGAGGCACGCGCGGCAGCGTCCATCGGCGCACGCCGCACCCGGGCTTTCTCATCGGCCGCATTGGGGGGTGGCAGAATCGATAAGCCCCACACCGACACCGCCAGCAACGGAAAGAAAATCGCCCCGGCGGCGGCCGGCATCCAGAACGGACTCACATGCCAAACATCCAGCAGCAGTTTGCCGACTGATTTCACCGCGCCGGAGGACAGGATGAAGCTTGCGCACAGAATCGCGCCCAGCACCTCGGAGGTGCGGCGGCCTTCCATGAAGCCAAAAACCAGGCCCCAGATCATGCCTAACGGCAATCCATTGAAGAATAGGGCCAACACATTCCAAGGTGCAGGCACCCAGGCAAAGGCGAGGAGTGCAATCCAGGAGCACAGAATCAATTTGAAAATAGCGCCGGCCCGTTTCGCCGGATCGAACTCGGAAATCAATTTCACGCCGATCAGCTTCGACAGTGCGTAGCCGGCCACTTGCGCCAGCACCAGTGCAATCTTGTAGTCGAGCACGAAATGCCAGCCGGGAACCGTCCCAAAAATGGCCACGGAGAATGGTTTGCGAAAGGCATACATGGAAAAGTAAGCCGCGAATCCCGAAAGCCCGGCGAATGCGGTGAACAGCACCGGATTTGCCCGTTCGAGCGTCTGGGTAATTGTGCGCATCGAGCCCAAGACTACCGGAAAATTTGCCGCGTAAAGGCTTTTGGTTCACTTGAAGGCTGTGCCATCATGCGGTCATATTTCTGTCGTAATTGCTGATGGGCAGCACTTTAAATTCCGAGAAAATCATAGCGGCTCGACTGGCCTTGAGCGGTGTCTTCGATGTGGCGGTGGTCGGCGCGGGAATCGTCGGGCTTTCCTGCGCGCGTGCCGCGGCCATGCGCGGATTTCGAGTCGTGGTCATCGACCGCGATGCGCAGGCCAACGGCGCATCCGTGCGCAACTTTGGCTTTGTTACCGTCACGGGCCAGGAGCGCGGGCTGCCTTGGACTCGCGCGCAACGGGCCTGCGCCATCTGGAAGGAGGTCGCGCGGCACGCTCGTATACCCATCTTGCAGCGCGGGATGTGGATGACCACGCGGCGTGCCGAAGGCGCGGCCGTGCTCGAGTCGTTCATGGAAACCGAAATGGCCGAGGGTTGCGAGTTGCTGGGGCGTGAAGCGGCTTTGAAGCGCGGCGGGGATTTTGTCAGCGCCGACACGCAAGCCATGCTGACAAGCTCGGTTGACGTGCGGGTGGAGTCGCGCGAAGCCATCCCGAAGATTGCCGCGTGGTTGACCGAACAATGGAACGTGGTGTTCCTGCGCGAAACCGCGGTACTGGCCGTGGACCCGCCGAGCGTGCGCACCACCCGCGGGACCGTGCAGGCGGGCTCCGTCGTGGTGTGTCCGGGCGATGATCTCGTTGGTTTGTATGCAGACCGTATCAGCGCTTATGGAGTAACGCGGTGCAAGCTGCAAATGCTGCGGCTTGCAGACCCCGGCGTGCGACTGACCAGTGCGTTCATGTCCGATCTCGGTCTGGTGCGCTACGCGGGCTACGCAGCGCTGCCGTCGGCTGCGGCGCTGCGCGCTCGATTGGCACGAGAGCAGCCCGAGCATCTCGCCCATGGCATCCACCTCATCATCGTGCAAAGTGCGGATGGCAGTCTGGTGGTGGGGGACAGTCATCATTATGCGGCAACGCCGGAGTTCCCTTCGGATGCGCGGGTTGATCAGCTGATATTGGATGAGTTCGCGGCCGCGACCGGCCGGGCGCCCCCGGCGGTGATCGAGCGCTGGAGCGGCACCTACTCGGCCGCTTCGGATCGCACCATGTTCATGGATACGCCGGCACCGCGCGTGCGATTGGCGATGGTGACGGGCGGTTCTGGCGCTTCAACGGGATTCGCGATCGGCGAGGAAGTCATCGACGACCTGTTTACGGGGAGCACTGCCTAATGCCGATACGTAATCGCTTCGACCTGGTGGTGCTGGATTGGGCGGGTACGGTCGTGGACTTTGGCTGCCAAGCGCCAATGAACGCATTGCGCGAGGCCTTTGCGAGGCACGGAGTGCGCATCAGCGATGCGCAGGCACGGCGCGATATGGGCAAGGCCAAAGAAGACCATGTGCGGGCGATGTTGGCCAACCCAGAGGTGGCCAACGCATGGCTCGCCGCCGGTGGCGCGCCGCCCGGCGAAGCGGATGTGGCGGCTTTGATGAGTGACTTGGCGCCGCTGATGCGTGATCAAGCGGCGCGCGCGGCGCACTTGATTGCCGGCGCGAAAACGACGATCGATGAGTTGCGGCGCCAGGGACTTAAGATCGCCTCATCCACCGGCTACACCCGCGACATGATGCAACCCGTGCTGCGCGAAGCCGCGCGCCAGGGCTACGTGCCGGATCATTTGCTGTGTTCCGGGGAGACACCCACGGGTCGGCCCACGCCGCTGATGATTTATCGCGCGTGTGCGGACTTGGGCGTCTGGCCGCTCGACCGGGTCGTCAAGGTGGATGACACCGAAGCGGGGGTTGCGGAGGGACGCAATGCGGGATGTTTCACGGTGGGACTCGCCGCCTCGGGCAACAGTATCGGGCTGACCGCGGAGGCGCTGGCTGCCTTACCCGCGGAGGATCGTGCGCAGCGGCTGGCCTTCGCCCGCAAGTCGTTACTAGCGGCCGGCGCCGATGTGGTCATCGACAGCATCGCCGATCTCATTTCTGTCATCGATTCCTGAGACCCTACGGTTGACGGTATCATCGTCTTTTTAGGATTTTCATGGCAAAAGTCACTCTCGGCGTCGGACCACAATCCCCTCAAGTCGTCGTGCTGGTGGGCGCGACGGGCGATCTGGCCAAACGCAAGCTGCTGCCGGGTTTGTTTCACCTGGTATCCGCTGGCTTCATTCCGGGTTGCCGCATCATTGGCGTGTCGCTCGACAATTTGGACACCGAGGCGTTTCGCAAGGTGGCGAGAGAGGCGCTCACTGAGTTTTCGACCCGCAAGGTGGAGGAGGCTGATTGGAACGAGTTCTCCGCCAACCTTCGTTACGTGCCTCTGGCCGGAGCCGCCGAGGCGCTGAAAGCCGCGGTTGAAGAAGCGGAGACCGCCTTTGGCGGTCAGAGCAGACGTTTGCATTACTTGAGTGTGCCGCCCAATGCCGCGCTCTCGGCTGTTCGCATGTTGGGCGAAGCAGGATTGGTCGAACGCTCGCGCATCATCATGGAGAAACCATTCGGCACCAATCTTGAGACCGCGGTGGCTTTGAACAATCGGCTGCATGAAGTGTTCGATGAAAGCCAAATTTTTCGCATCGACCATTTTCTCGGCAAGGAAGCGGCGCAAAATATTCTGGCGTTCCGCTTTGCCAACGGGCTGTTCGAACCCATCTGGAACCGCAACTTCATCGATCACGTTCAGATCGATGTCCCTGAAACCCTGGGGTTGGGGACGCGCTTGGGGTTCTACGAACAAACCGGCGCCTACAAGGACATGGTGGTCACACATCTTTTCCAGATCTTAGGGTTTATGGCGATGGAATCGCCCACCTCGCTCGAACCGAAGCCCATCAGCGAAGAGAAGAACAAAGTGTTCCGCAGCATGCTGCCGCTCAAACCCACGGATGTGGTGCGCGGTCAGTACACCGGCTATCGCGCAGAGCAGGGTGTGTCGAAAGATTCGGACACCGAAACCTTCATTGCGCTGAAGTGCTACATCGACAATTGGCGCTGGGCCGGCGTGCCGTTTTATTTGCGCACCGGCAAGCGGTTGGCCGATGGCCAGAGAATCATCTCGATCGCGTTCCGCGAACCGCCGAAGAGCATGTTTCCGGCCGACTCGGGTGTCAGTGCGCAGGGCCCCGACCATCTCACCTTCGATTTGGCCGACGCTGCGAAAATGTCGCTGTCGTTCTACGGCAAACGGCCGGGGCCGGGCATGCGGTTGGATAAACTCAGCATGCAGTTTGCCATGCACGACACTTCGCACATCGGCGATGTGCTGGAAGCGTATGAGCGGTTGATCCTCGATGCCATGCGTGGCGATCACACCTTGTTTACAACTGCTGAAGGCATCGAGCGCCTGTGGGAGGTATCAACGCCCTTGCTGACCAGTCCGCCGCCGGTGCGCTTTTATGCGCCGGGCTCCTGGGGCCCGAATGCCATTCACCAATTGATCGCGCCGCATGCGTGGCGCCTGCCATTCGAACGAGCCTGGCGCGATCCCAACGTGACGGGTTAGTGCGCTAGGCCCGAAGGCGTGCGGCGAGTGCTTGAGCCGCCGCTTGAGTCCCCCACCACGCGGCCTCTTCGAACAGGGACAGGCCGGAAAGATCGGAGTGCGCAAAGAACACCGGTCCGGTGCTGCGGCGAAGTGCATTGCGGCCTGGATTGGATAAGAAGCCTGGCTCGGGAACCGTCATGGCATGGCCGCGAACGGTGATGGCGACTTTCTCCACGCATACCGGCAGGCGCCAACCATAGGCCAGTCGTAAATCCCGGCTCGCGGCCTTGGTCAGGTCGGCCACCGTGGCACGGTCCAGCCATTGACGCGCGGCGTTTGGCTCAAGGTCCGACAAGGCGTGATACGCGGTAAATGCCGTGCGGGCGGGGCGGCTCATACGGATGTCCTGATGAGTCGAGACCACATAGCCCAAGCCCGGCTCCTTGTACACCACATTGTCCCAAGCCAGCGGAGTACCACCTTGCTCCTCAGGAAAGGCGCGCATGATGAAATTCGACACCATCCAGGGCGCGTAGCTCGGCACATCGCGTGTCCCGAGAAAGCCGTAGCTCGGCAATGCGGCGAACACGTGCTGAAGGACGAACAACGGCATGGCGGCGATGACCTGCTTGGCCTTCACCCGCACGATGCGCCAGTCGGCGTCACGTTGCACCAGCACCAGCGCATCAATCGCCCCATCGACCACTGCAAGGCGCGCGACGCTGGCAGCCGCCCAGGGCCGCTGCACCTGCGCGGCGGCTTCGAGTTGCACTGCCAACGCATCGAGACCTTGCGGCCAAGTGAGCACTGCGCCGCGCTCGGCATTGCCGGCTTGACCGTCCCGGCTGCAAAAGTAATGCAGTCCTGCCCAGGCCGAGACTTCGTCGTAGTGACGGCCGTAGTCATCCCGACAGCAGTAGTTCAAATACCAGCGCAAGGTGGGTGAATCGAGTTCGGCTGAATTCAACCAAGCATTGAAGGACATCCGGTCGAGTTGCCGGAAGGTCTCATCGTTCGATGACATCTCCAGCGGTACGGCAAAGGCGCGTCGGCCATCGCTGCCGCGTGCGTTGGTATACCAATCCACCATCTTGAAAAATTTTTCGTGGTCCGCCCGTTCCGCGGCGCTGACGTCCTCTGAGGGCAAGTATCCATCCTGCCATGCGCCACGATACAAGACCCGTTCCGCCGGCGCGTGCACCAAGTAGCGTTCGTCGAAGTTCGGACGCAGCGCATACGGATCGCCCTGCAGCAGCCCAAACTCGCTCAGCATCTCGCGTATATGTCGCGATTCCATCGAGGGCAACGGCAAATAATGCGCGCCGGTCGGAAAGTGCAGGTCACCGTCGTGACCGGCGGCGGCGTTGCCATGCCACTCCGGACCGCCGACCATGAGCAGATCTTTGATGCCGGCTTTTTGCAACTGCCATGCTGCGGTCAGGCCGGCGATGCCGGAGCCAGCGATCAACACGTCAGTCTCCACCGTCTCGCTGGCGTCCGGCAACGAGGTCATGTCGCGAAGCTGATGGCCTTGTGAACGGCCTGCATAATCGACGCTGGAGCGCATGCGCTGTTGTTCCAGAAACAACCCGCCGCCGCCCGCGGCGAGCGCC
>CAZZWE010000072.1:0-22306 GCA_964657675.1 uncultured Steroidobacteraceae bacterium | reverse complement strand
CGAAAGCGGCAACGATTTGCCGCCGGCAAGCAATCTCCGGCAGCGATTTGCCGAAGCGCGACTGAATTCGACCGATGCATGAACTCTCCTTTGGAAGCAGGTGTTTCGATGCTTCCCAGTGAAAGCATAAGCAGGAATTGTGCCAGGGGCGTCTCTGTAGGAGCCTGCTGACTGCCGTGCCGGCGCGGGCTATGCGAATATCTTGGTATGAATGACATCAAAGTGGGTGAGCACGACATCCTCTCTTACGTGAAGCCCGACACCCTTTGGGGTGCGATTGCCTACCTCGTCATGTTCGTGGTGGCGGCCATCGTGATGTCGCGCATCTTGCGCGCGGCGGTTCACACGGCGATGACCAACAAGGGGCATATCGACCGCACCACCATTAGTTTCCTGCAGCAGTTGGGTACGGCGGTCATTTGGATTGTCATGCTGATTCTGTATGCGCACCTGATCCCGGTGTTGCGCTCCATGGGCAATGCGCTGCTGGCGGGCGCCAGCGTCGCCTCGGTGGTGATCGGCCTTGCCGCTCAGAGCACATTGGGCAACCTGGTCGCCGGCGTATCCATCACCATTTATCGGCCATTCCGTTTGGGCGACACGCTGCAAGTCGCGGCGCCCACCGGCACGGACATCGGTGTGGTCGAGCTCATATCGTTGGGCTACACCACATTGCGCGCGCCCGACGGGCATTTGATCGTCCTGCCGAACGCCATTGCCGCGAGCCAGGTGACCATCAATTTGAACACCACCTTCGCGCCCTGGCCCATCGTGATCACCTTGCGCCTGAGCCGTGATGCCGATATCGACGCCGCGCGGCAGCTGGCGCTGAACGTCGGCAAGGAAATCGCCGGCGAAAAGTCAGTAGTGGGTTGCTCACTGACCAAAGTCGATGGAGCCGCGATCACCCTGGAACTGCACCTGCAGGCGCCGGATGCGGCGGGGCGTGACGCCGTGCGGACCAAGATGCTCACGGCGCTGCCAAGCCGTTTCGCAGCAGCAAAGATCGGATCGAGCAACGCGGATCTGCCCACGTTTTCATAAGCGATAAAAAAACCGCATAATGGCGCGATGACAAAAATACGTTTACACGAGTTGGTGATCGCGAATGGCCGCTGCACCAGTCCCTATGTCTGGCGGGTACGCTACGCCTTGGCTCACAAGGGATTGAGCTTCGAGTCGGTGCAACTCGGCTTCACGGAGATTGCCCCAAAGTTCGACGGCAAGTTCAAGACCGTGCCCATCCTGGAACTCGGCGATACCATCATGAACGAGAGCTGGGACATCGCCGAATGGCTCGATCGACAATTCCCGGATCGGCCCGCCTTGTTCAGCGGCCCGGCGGAAGTTGCGTCCGTACGCTTCATTGATTCCTGGTTCACCGCTGAAGTGATGCGACGGCTGTTTCGCGTGTATGTCAAAGATGTCTACGACTGCGCGCGACCGGTCGATCAAGCCTATTTCCGCAGCAGCCGTGAGAAGCAGATGAAGGGCGCGACGCTGGAGAGCTTTACGGCAGATCGGCTGGCGGTATTGCCGGAAGCCCGAGCGGCGCTCCATCCACTTCGTTCGCATCTGGCCAAATTTTCCTTCATCGGCGGCGCCTCACCCAACTACGCCGACTACATCGTGTGGAGCGGCTTTCAATGGGTGGCAAGTGTCGGCACGTTGCCATTGCTGGCCGCGGATGATTCGCTGCGCGCCTACATTGACCGCGGCTTGGATTTGTACGGCGGTATGGGGCGTGAAGCACCGCTGCAGCCGCTTTTCGAACCGGCTTAAGTCTCGCCGATTCGCCGCCTCCACACGGCAAGCGCCAGCAATGCGGCAGCGCCCAGCACCACGGGGTAGTTGCCGAACCGAGCGTAGGGAGTCAGTCCGATTCTGGGCTCCACTTCGGCGTGCATGACCCCTTCGACGAACTGCGGTAGTTGCGCGATGATCTTGCCGCGTGAATCGACGGCTGCGGTGACTCCGTCATTGGAATCCTGCACCAGATAGCGCTCCGCCTCCAACGCTCGCATGCGCGCAATCTGCAGGTGCTGATGCGGCGCCATGGAATCGCCAAACCAGGCATTGTTGGTGACGTTGATCAGCAGGGTCGCGTCGCGCAATACCGCCAACTGCGCACTGCCGAAGGCATCTTCATAGCAAATGGTCAGGCCGAGTTTCTGTCCCGCGGCACTCAAGGTGGGCTGGCGCGCGGCGCCCGCGGTGAAGTCCTCGTTGGGCAGGCTCATCAAGCGCATCCACTTGCGCACCGCCGAGGGCACGGGAAAGTATTCGCCGAAAGGCACCAGGTGCCTTTTGTAATACCAGCCGCCGTGATCCTCGGGCGAGGCCGGCATGACCAACAATCCGTTGAAATACTGCGCGCGATCTACGTCGAAGTTCACCAGCCCGATCGCCAGGTCCGCTTGGTGCACACGGCCCTGCTCGCGCAGTTTCTGCAAATACTCCTGCAAATTATTGGCGATGGCCGGCAACGCCGATTCCGGCCAGATGATGATTCGCGCGCCCCATGCCTGCTCGGTCAGCCGCCAGTAGCGATCCAGGGTCATCTGGCGATTCTGTAACTGCCATTTTTGATCTTGCGAAACGGCGCCTTGCACCGCGGCGATGGCCACCGGCGTTCCGGCCGATTGCGTCCAGCGATGCGAGCTCAGCAACAGCGGCGTTGCCAACAGCAGTCCAGCGCCAACGACCGCCATCACGCGGCGTTGCCGCGACACACCGGCCATGAACACCACATTGATGGCCACCGCAATCATCGCCGCCGCCCAGCTCACTCCGTAAACGCCCAACAACGGAGCCCACCCCGCCAAGGGCGAATCAATCAGCGCGTACCCGGTCATCAACCAGGGGAAGCCACTCAGCAACCAGCCGCGCAGCCACTCGAGCAATACCCAAAGCACCGGCAACACCAACCAGTCACGCGTGCTGTTGGGCTTGAGCCAAAAGCGGTTGGCAAGGAAGCACAGTAACGCGAGGTAGCCGGAAATGACGGCGACCAAAACCACCTGCAGGATCAGGGTGAGCCATACCGGCACCAGTCCGAACACATGCAGGCAGGTGTAAAGCCAATAGGTGCCGAAGCCGAATAAGCCGATGCCGAAGGCCCAACCGACTTCGAGCGCCCGCCGCGGCGGCAAGCCGCGGATCAGCGCGAATAACGCGGCCGGTGCCAGCAAGGCAATCGGCCAATAAGCGTACGGGGCGAAGGCCAGATTGAAACAAGCGCCCGCGGCGATCGCCGCCATGAGCCTCGCCACGGCCTGCGAAGACAGCGCGGCCGGTGCGCCGCGCAGTGTTGCGCTCAAGTGTTGTGCTCGTCCGCGGCGGGGTGTTCGATATCCACCGGCGTCACGACGCGCAACAGATCAATGCGGCGGCGGTCGGCACGCAGGATGCGAAATTCCAGGCCATCCACTTTCACGGTTTCCCCGCGGCGCGGCAGGCGGCCGAATTCCTGCATCAGCAGGCCGCCGATGGTGTCGTATTCTTCGTCGGAAAATTTCTTGCCGAAATAGGTGTTGAAAACCTCGATCGGTGTGAGCGCCCGCACCGTGAATTCCCGCGGCCGTTCCTTGCGGATGGTCTGGTCTTCTTCCACATCGTGCTCATCGTCGATCTCGCCGACGATTTGCTCGATGACATCCTCGATGGTCACCAAACCGCACACGCCGCCGTACTCGTCCACGACCATGGCGATGTGATTATGGCTGCGGCGGAATTCCTTGAGCAGCACATTCAAGCGCTTGCTCTCCGGCACGAAAGACACCGGACGCATGTATTCGCGGATTTCAAAGGCTTCATCGCCGGCCGCGTGCAAACGCAACAAATCCTTGGCGAGCAAAATTCCCAAGATCTGATCGCGGTCCTCGCCGATGACGGGAAAGCGCGAGTGCCCGGACTCCACCACCAGTTCGACCAGCTTTTCAGGCGATTCGTCGCGCTCGACGAATACCATCTGCGAGCGCGGCACCATGATGTCGCGCACCTGCATATCGGCCACCGCCAGGACACCTTCCAGCATGACCAAGGCGTCGCCATCGAACAGCCCGCGTTCGCTGGCTTCCCGCAAATGCTCGATCAGTTCGGCCAGATCGCGCGGCTCGCCGGTCATCGATTGGGTTATGCGTTTTAACCAGCGGCCAGTGGAGCCGCCTTGAGGCTGTTCAGACATATGGGGTGTGAGCATACCGGATCAGCGATAAGGGTCCGAAAACCCAAGCCGATCAAGGATTTGAACCTCTGCAGCCTCCATTTTCGCGGCCTCCACCGCCACCTCGTGATCCAGTCCGCGCAAGTGCAGCACGCCGTGCACCACCATATGCGCCCAATGAGAGGCCAAGGTTTTCTGCTGGACGGCGGCTTCTGAGGCCACAACGGCCGCGCAGATGACCAACTCGCCCAGGAAGTAACGCCCGTCCGGAGAAGCGCCGGCGCCGGCGAAGGACAGCACATTGGTGGGCTTGTCTTTACGGCGGTACGCCGCGTTCAAGCTGCGGCTGGCCGTCTTGCCGACCACCCGTACCGAGAGCACCCAGGACTTGGGCAACTTGGATTTTCCGAGTGGGCCGAGTGCCGCCAGTGCCCAATGACTCACGGCGCGTGCCGGCGGCACCCAGGGACGCCGCGAGCCGAAGCTCAGATCCAATTCGAGAATTGGCTTATTGCCCGCCGTCAGGAGCGCTCGCCTCGTAGGCCTGCACGATCCGTTGCACCAGCGGGTGACGCACCACGTCGCGCGAAGTAAACATCGTAAAGGCGATGCCGCGCACGCCGCGCAGAATATCGATCACGGTGCGCAATCCGGACTGTTTGGAGTTCGGCAAATCGACCTGGGTGATGTCCCCGGTCACCACCGCTTTGGAGCCGAATCCGATGCGCGTCAGGAACATCTTCATCTGTTCGTTGGTGGTGTTCTGCGCCTCATCCAGAATGACGAACGAATCGTTGAGTGAACGGCCGCGCATGAAGGCCAGGGGCGCCACTTCGATCACATTGCGCTCGATCAACTTGGCGACCCGTTCGAAACCCATCATTTCGTACAGCGCGTCGTACATCGGCCGAAGGTACGGGTCGACCTTCTGCGATAAATCGCCGGGCAAGAATCCCAGCCGCTCGCCGGCCTCGACCGCGGGTCTTACCAGCACGATGCGGCGCACCGCTTCTGACTGCAATGCTTCGACGGCACAGGCCACGGCAAGATACGTCTTACCCGTGCCCGCAGGTCCTATGCCGAAGGTCAGATCGTGAGTATGCACATTGTGCAGGTACTCGGTTTGATTGGACCCACGCGCCCGCACAGCGCCGCGGGCAGTGCGCACTTTCAATTCATCGGTGGAATCCGCCGGCGCCTCGCCCTTGGCGGAACTGTTGTCCATATCCAATTCCTGCAGAGCGATGTGCACGCGTTCGGAATCCACGGGTTCGCGTTGCGCGCGTGAATACAATCCCTGCAACACCGACTCCGCGCGCTTGATGGCCGGCGCCAATCCCACCAGTTGAAAGCGATTGCCGCGGCGTTTCACTTCCACGCCCAGCCGCGACTCGATCAGCCGCAGATGCGCATCCAAAGGACCGCAGAGCTCGACCAGGCGAACATTGTCGGCCGGCGTGAACATCACCTCGCGAGTTTCAGGCGCCGTACTCATGAGGCCTGCGCCGCCAGGCGGCCCCGCAGTGAGTTCGGCATCGCTTCGGTGATGATCACATCCGCAAAATGATTGATCAGGCCGAACGGATCGTCCTTCGGCCCATCGAAATTGACCCAACGATTGTTGTCGGTTCGTCCCGCGACTTGGGCCGGATTACGCGTGGCGGGACGCTCTACCAACACGCGCTGCTGGCTGCCGACCATGCCTTGCGAGATCGCGCGCGCCTGGGTGTTCAGGCGGGCCTGCAACAACTCCAGTCGCTGCTGCTTGACCTCGGCGGGCACCTCATTCGGCAAAGCCGCCGCCGGCGTGCCGGGCCTGCGGCTATACAAAAAACTGAATGACTGATCGAAACCCACATCCGCCACCAAATTCATCGTGGCCATGAAATCCGCATCGGTTTCTCCCGGGAAACCCACGATCAAATCGGTAGAAATGCAGATGTCGGGCCGCACCGCGCGCAGCTTGCGCAATTTCTGCTTGTACTCGAGCACCGTGTGCCCGCGCTTCATCGCGGCGAGGATCCGGTCCGACCCGCTCTGCACGGGTAGATGCAGGTAATTATTGAGCTGCGGCACATTGGCATAAGCTTCGATCAGGCTGTCGTTGAAGTCCAGCGGATGCGAGGTGGTGAAGCGGATGCGCTCCACGCCATCAATGCCGGCGACGAAATGAATCAGCGTGGACAGATCGGCCAGCGTGCCATCGGCCATGGGTCCTGCGTAGGCATTCACATTCTGGCCCAGCAGCGTGATCTCGCGCACGCCTTGTGCAGCCAAACCCTCGACTTCTGCCAGTACCTGCTCGAACGGACGGCTGATTTCCTCGCCTCGCGTATAGGGCACCACACAAAACGTGCAGTACTTGCTGCAGCCTTCCATGATGGAGACAAAGGCGGTGGCGCCGCTGGACTTCGCCTGCGGCAGCGAATCGAACTTTTCGATCTCGGGAAAACTCACGTCGATCTGCGAGCGGCCGGATCGCTTCAAGCCCTCGAGCAGAGCCGGCAAGCGGTGCAGGGTCTGGGGCCCGAACACCAAATCGACGAACGGCGCCCGCTTGGTAATCCCCTCGCCTTCTTGGCTCGCCACGCAGCCACCCACGCCGATGACCACATGAGGGCGCTGCTGCTTGAACAGCCGCCACTCCCCGAGCAGCGAAAAAACCTTTTCTTGGGCCTTCTCACGCACCGAGCAGGTGTTGACCAGCAGGACATCCGCCTCGGCGGGGTTGTCCGTCCGCGTCATGCCATTGGAAACTTCGAGCACGTCCCCCATCTTGGCGGAGTCGTACTCGTTCATCTGGCAACCGAAGGTTTTTATGTATAAAAGACCGGGCATTTGCTACGTAGGACAACAGGGTCGAAAAGGCCGCTAAGATACTAGGAACCATGGCAATACGCGAAGTTCTCAAAATGGGTGATCCGCGCCTCCTGGAGGTGTCGGAGCCGGTGCGCCAATTTGGCGGCCCGGAGCTTGAAAACCTGCTGGCCGATATGCGGGACACTATGCGCCATCTCAATGGCGCCGGCTTGGCTGCGCCTCAAATTGGGGTGGGCGCCCGGGTGGTGATTTTCGGGTTTGAGCAAAACTCCCGCTATCCGGAGGAGGATGCGGTACCGTTTACGGTGCTGATCAACCCCGTGCTCACGCCCATTGGAACCGAGATGGATGAGGGCTGGGAGGGCTGCTTGTCCGTGCCTGGCATGCGTGGGTTGGTGCCCCGGTACCGAGAGCTGCGGTACACAGGAGTCGACGCCCAGGGTAAGCCGATCGACCGCACCGTCAAGGATTTCCACGCCCGCGTGGTTCAGCACGAAGTCGACCACTTGGATGGGATTTTGTACCCCAGGCGTATCCGCGACCTGACCCAATTTGGGTTCAGCGAAGCATTGTTTCCGGGCGAAGATCTGGCGGATGACTAGGGCGCGAGGCGAGGCGCCTTAAAACATGATGACGCCGCGCCCCTGCTTGCCGGCGGCCAAGTCGGCAAACGCCTGCGGCGCATCGTCGATCGAATAAGTCCGGGTAATCAACTGGTCGAGTTTCAGGCGTCCACTGCGGTACAAGGCGATCAGCCGCGGAAAATCCTGCCGCGGCCGCGCCGAGCCGTAGTAGCTGCCGGTGAGTGTTTTCTCAGAGGTGGCTGCCGCTTGCGCGTTCAGGCAGATCTGGTCTTTGTTGTTGGAGATGCCGACCACAACGGCCGTACCGCCCCGGCGCAGCACGGCCCAAGCCATTTCGGCGATCTTGCCCACGCCCACACAATCGAACGCATAGTCCGCGCCGCCGCCGGTGAGCTTGAATAATTCCTTGCCTGCGGCATCGCGGCCCGCGATGTTGTAGCCATGGGTGGCACCGAACTGCTTTGCGAGTTCCAATTTCTCATCGCTGGTGTCGACCGCGACAATCATGGCGGCTCCGGCGATGACGCACCCTTGAATGGCATTCAGGCCCACGCCGCCGCACCCGAAAATCACCGCGATCGACCCGGCTTGCACTTTCGCCGTGTTCACGGCGGCGCCGACGCCGGTCATCACGCCGCAGGCGATCAGCGCCGCGCGATCCAAAGGCATTTGGTCATCGATCTTGACCACGTTGCCCATGTGAACCGTGGCGACCTCGGCCATCACGCCGCAGCCGCAAAACACATTGAGATCCTTGCCCTCGGCGTCCTTGGTGCGCACGGTGCCATCCGGCAAAGTGAACAATGATTTCAGCGATTGCACACACAGCTGCGGCCGGCCCGTCTGGCAGTAATGACAATGGCCGCACATGGTGACGAAGGAGGTGATCACGTGATCGCCCACGGCGAAGCCATCGACGCCATCGCCCACGGCCGTGACCACGCCCGCGCCTTCGTGGCCCAACACCATGGGCAGCGGATATTGAATGGTGCCGTTGGTCACCGATAAATCACTGTGGCACACGCCGCAGGCGGCCAAGCGAATGGCGACTTCGCCATGGCGCGGATCTTCGACTTGAATCTGCTCCACCACCACGGGTTTGCCGATGCCCCGCGTGATCACTGCTTTCGCCGATTGGGCCATGATGAATTCCGTTTAGCGCGTGAGTGCAGCGTAGCGCTGCAGGTGCGTGTCGCTGTCGCCGAACATCAGCTCCGCCGCGGTGAGGCGTTTGAACCAGTGGCTGACAACCAGCTCATCCGTCATGCCCATGCCGCCGTGCAACTGCACCGCCTGCTGGGCCACGAAACGGCACGACTGTCCCACCACCGCCTTCGCGGCCGACAATGCCCGGCGGCGCTCCAGCACATTCTCATCGGTGCAGCGCATCGCCGCCAAATAGCTCATCGAACGCGCCTGCTCCAAATGGATCAGCATGTCGGCGATGCGGTGCTGCAAGGCCTGAAACCGCCCGATGGCGACGCCGAATTGCTGACGGTTTTGCACGTAGGTCACGGTGGCGTCCACCATGGCCTGCATGACACCGACCGCCTCCGCGCACAGCGCGGCGAGTCCAACGTCGATGGCCGCATCGATACCCGGCAAGGCCGAACCCTCATCGCCCAAGCGTGCATCCGCCGCCACTTCCACGCCCTTCAAATACACATCGGCGGCGCGCTGGCCGTCGAGGGTCGGATAGGACTCCAACGTCACGCCCTTCGCGCCGCGCGGTATCCTAAACAGCGACACGCCCTGTACGTCGCCGGAATTGCCGGAGGTGCGCGCGGATACCAGCAGGACATCGGCGGCCGGGGCGTGCATGACCACGGCCTTGTGCCCATCCAGCGTATAGCCGGCGGAGGATTTTTGCGCGCGGGTTGTGACCCACTGGGTTTCGAAGCGCGAATCGCTTTCATAGTGCGCAAGCGTGGCAATGGCCTCGCCGCCGGCCATTTTTTGCAACAGATCCGCGATGGCCGGCGTCGCGGTGTAAGGCCGCAGCACGGCGGTGGCAATGATGGCGCTGCTCAAGAATGGCTCGAGGGTGAGGCTGCGACCGAAGGAGCCCATCAGCGCCAAGTTTTCGAGCGGACCAAATCCTAAGCCGCCTTGCTCGGCCGGCACGTTGATCGCCAGCACGCCGAGCTCGCCCAATCCCTTCCAGGTGGCGGAGTCCCACCCTTCGGCGGATGCGTTGACCGCGCGAAATTTATCGAAGGCGTATTGCTCGTTGAGATAACGGTCAACGGTTTCTTGCAGCTGGCGCTGCTCATCGCTGAATTCAAAGTCCATGGTTGTTTCCTAGAGACCCACGATCATCTTGGAGATGATGTTTTTCTGGATCTCGTTGGTGCCGCCGAAAATGGAAAGCTTGCGCAGGTTCATATAGGAAGCCGCCAAGGTGGAGGCGTAACGCGGCCCGGCCGGTTCATGATCCGGATCCGCCTGCCAGCCCGCCTCCATCGCCTCTCGGCGAAACGGCAGCGCGTAAGGGCCGACGGCGCGCATCATGAGCTCGGAAATCCGCTGCGCGATCTCGGTACCGCGAATTTTTAAAATCGACGCTTCAGGCCCGGGTGCACGCGAGCCTTTCTCGCCGGACAGCACCCGAAGGTTGGTGATCTCCAAAGCCCACAGATCGATTTCCACCTGCGCGATGTGCGAGGCGAACAGCGCGTCATCGATCAGCGGTTTGCCGTTTTTCTTTTCGGTGGTGGCGATGCGCTTCAAACGCGCCAGCTCCCGTTTCGCTCCGCCGATGCCGGCGATGTTGGTGCGCTCGTGGCCGAGCAGAAACTTGGCGTAGGTCCAGCCTTTGTTCTCATCGCCAATGCGGTTTTGCACCGGCACTTTCACATTGTCGAACCAGATCTCGTTCACCTCATGACCACCATCGAGCAGCATGATCGGGCGGATGCTGATGCCCGGCGACTTCATGTCGATCAACAGAAAGGTGATGCCGGACTGCTGCTTCGCGGCTGGATCGGTGCGCACCAGGCAGAAAATCCAATCGGCAAACTGGCCCAAGGTATTCCAGGTTTTCTGGCCGTTCACGATGTAATGATCGCCTTCCAGCACGGCCCGCGTTTTCAGCGAGGCGAGATCAGACCCTGCGCCGGGCTCCGAATACCCCTGGCACCACCATTCCGCCCCGGAACTGATATTGGGCAGAAAGCGCTGCTGCTGCGCCGCGTTGCCGAAGGCCATGATCACTGGAGCGACCATGCGTGTGCCAAAGGGGATCAGGCGCGGCGCGCCCGCCAACGCGGCCTCTTCCTCGAAGATATATTGCTGCACGGAATTCCAACCCGGTCCGCCAAACTGCTTGGGCCAACTCAAAGCGCCCCATCCGTGCTCGTGCAGCGTTCTCTGCCACAGCACATGGTCATCCCGGGTCAGCTCGAAGCCGTTTTGAACCTTGTCACGGATGCCCGGGGGGAGTTTGGCCTTCATAAAGGCGCGCACTTCGTCCCGGAAGGCTTGCTCTTCCTCGGTGAATTCCAGCCGCATGAGATTTTTACTCGGTTATGTTCTGCAGGACAGAATATAATTCTGAATTGAGGCAAAATTATGCGTATTCCGGCTGAGGGTTGTCAATGACGCTAATGAAGAAGCAGAACATTTCCGCGGTCACCGCCGAAACGAAGGCCGATCGTCACTTCGTCAACGCATTGGGTCGGGGACTGGAGCTGTTGGCGTGTTTCCGGCACGGCGACCGCATGCTGGGTAATCAAGATTTGGCACGGGCCTGCGGCCTGCCAAAATCCACCGTGTCGCGGCTTACCAATACGCTCACCAAGCTGGGCTACCTGGTGTACGTCGAGGACAGCGCCAAATACAGTTTGGGCACTGCAACATTGAGCCTGGGAAGCGCCATGTTTGCGCGGCTCGACATTCGTAAGCTGGCGCATCCGCTCATGCAAGAGTTGGCCGACTTCAGTCAGTGCATGGTGACCTTGGGAACCCGCGATCGCCTGTCCATGCTGTACATCGACGTCGCGCGCGGCTCGAGCGCGGTCACGCTGAGCTTGGATATGGGCTCGCGCATCAACATCGCCACCACGGCCATCGGCCGGGCCTATTTGACCGCCGTCACCGAGCGCGAACGCAACGAAATCGTCGAGCGCGTGTGCGAGCTTGCGCCTGAAGAGCGATGGTCAGAAATCCGCGCTGGCGTGGTTCGCGCGCAAAACGATATCCGCGAACTCGGCGTGTGCTGCTCATTCGGCGAATGGCAAAAAGATGTGAACGCCATCGCCGTACCCGTGCGGCCGGGCGGCGGACTACCGCCCATGCCGATCAACTGCGGCGCGCCGTCCTACATCGTGTCCAAGGAATTTTTGATGGAAAAGGTCAGGCCGCGCTTGATCAAGTTGGCCAACGATTTGGAAACCTCGCTGGGCACTCTTAACGATCCTCACTGAATCGCGGTGCGACGCCAGTCAGACGGTGATTGGCCGGTCCAGCGGCGAAACGCCCGGGTGAAGCAGCTGCTCGCGGAAAATCCCAGCAAGTAAGTGACGTCACTGACGCTATGGCGTGGGGCGCTCAAGTACGCCAGTGCCATGGAGTGGCGCGTGGCATCCAAGATTTGTTTGTACGTCATGCCACTTTCCAACAACTTGCGCTGCAGTGTCCGCGCACTCATGTTGAGCAATTCGGCGATCTCTTCCTGGGCCGGCTCGCCGCTCGCCAAGCGTTGCGACAACACGCCGCGCACCCGCACTTGGATATTGCTGCGCTCGAGTTGGGATAAATACTGATCGGCAATGGCGTCGTTGTGGCGGGCCAACTCAGGATTAGCGCCATCCAATGGCCGCTCCACGGTGGCGGCATCGAGTACCAGCTTGGTCTGCGGCGCGCCGAAAATCAGCGGGCATCGCAGCAAGGAGTCGAAATCATCCATCGTCTCGGGCCGCGCGCGCCGAAATTCTATTCGCACCGGTGAGTAGTGGCGTCCGATGAGCGAGCGGCACATGCGTACATGCAATCCGACCAACGCATCGATCGGTTCATTGCCCAAATCGACGGCGGGAGCGATCACCCAATGATACTCCGTGCCTCGTTGCGTCAATTCGTAGTCCACCGCGTCAGTGCCAAGATATCGATAGCGTTGCGCGCGCTCAAAGGCTTCCTTGAGCGTCGAGCTGGCGGAGATGCCATAACTTAGGGCGTGGAAGCTCGTAGCCTTGATGTGACTGGCCACTTTGAGTCCAAAGGCGGGATCTCGAGTCGCCTGCATAGCGACCTTCCACAGTTTCAAGCTGTAGCTCAACGCGCAGCGGGCCGTGGGGCCCTCCAACGATTTTTGTTCGAGTCCCGCCTGCGCCAAAAGAGCCGAACTGTCGCAACCCGCGGCCTCGAGGGCGCGGCATACGGCCTTGACCCACGTGCAGATGGTCGTTTTTCCTTCCATAAGATTCATCGCATGCATCTTATTGGCTCTTCGTTTTACCCGCCCAGGGGAGTAACGCGAGCTGGTCACTCACTCAACCCCGATCGGTCAGAACGGAATATCGTCGTCGAAATCCTCTTTGCCGCCGGCCGGTGCGGGGGACTGATCATAATCATCCCGTGGAGGCGCGCTTTGCCCGCCGCGGTCGGCGCCGCCGCCCCCACCACCGGGACCGCCGCGGGCGCCCAGCATCTGCATGTTGTCGGCAATGATCTCCGTGGTGAACCGGTCATTGCCCGTTTTATCCTGCCACTTTCGGGTGCGTAGTTTTCCTTCGACGAACACCTGCGAGCCTTTGCGCAAGTATTCCGCGGCAATTTCCCCCAAGCGGCCAAACAGCGCGACGCTATGCCATTCGGTGCGTTCCTGCTGCGCCCCGGAGGATTTGTCCTTCCAGGACTCGCTGGTGGCGATACGGATATTGGTGACCGTCATACCGCTCGGCATGGAGCGCGTTTCAGGGTCGGCACCCAAGTTTCCCACCAAAATTACCTTGTTAACGCCGCGTGCCATGAGCTACTCCGAAAAACATTGTCTGTGGCCCTTATTGTACACGGGCCATCCGCCCCAAATATGTTTGATCACAGGCCAAAGTCGCGCCGTCATTACGCCCGGTTTGTGCAGTTTTACCGGCCCTTGACGCGGCGCGTATAGTAATCGGTTACATGCAAAATATCCGAATCCGGGGTGCCCGGACCCACAACTTGAAGAATATCGACCTGGACTTGCCCCGGGATCGGTTGATCGTATTCACGGGTCTCTCGGGTTCCGGAAAATCCTCATTGGCCTTCGACACCATCTACGCCGAAGGCCAGCGCCGCTACGTCGAGTCATTGTCGACCTACGCGCGGCAATTTTTGTCGATGATGGAAAAGCCGGACATCGACACCATCGAAGGCCTGTCGCCGGCCATCTCCATCGAGCAGAAATCCACGTCGCACAATCCCCGCTCCACCGTGGGGACGGTGACCGAAATCTACGACTACATGCGGTTGCTGTATGCGCGCGCCGGCACGCCGCGCTGTCCCGATCATCACATTGAGCTGGCCGCCCAGACCGTGAGCCAGATGGTGGACACGGTATTGCAACAGCCGGAGGGCACGGCGCTGATGCTGCTCGCGCCGGCGATCTCCGAGCGCAAGGGTGAACACGCCGAATTGCTGGAGGAATTGCAGGCCGGCGGACTGGTGCGCGCGCGCATCGACGGCAAGGTGGTGGAGTTGGACGACGCGCCCAAGATGGACGTGCGCCGCAAACACACCGTGGAAGCCATCATCGATCGCTTCAAGGTACGCCCCGACCTGGGCCAGCGTCTGGCCGAGTCGTTTGAAACGGCGCTGCGCTTGGGTCAGGGCGTGGCGCGCGTGGCCTACATGGACGATGCGCAAAAAGCCGAATTGGTGTTCTCGAACAAGTTCGCCTGCCCGATTTGCAATTATTCGTTGAGTGAACTCGAGCCGCGATTGTTCTCCTTCAACAGCCCCATCGGCGCCTGTCCCACCTGCGACGGCCTCGGTACGCAGGAATTTTTCGATCCGGAGAAAATCGTCTCCAATCCCCACCTGTCCCTGGCCGGCGGCGCGGTGCGCGGCTGGGATCGCCGCAACGCCTATTATTTTCAGTTGATCCAATCCCTGGCGCGTCATTCAAAATTCGACATCGAGGCGCCTTTCGAAAGTCTGCCGGCGAAGATCAAGGATCTGGTGTTGTTCGGCAGCGACGATGAGCAGATCGATTTCAAATATCTCGATGGCAAGGGCGGGACGGTCAAGCGCAAGCACACCTTCGAGGGCATCGCGAAAAATTTGGAGCGGCGTTACAACGAAACAGAGTCCGTCGC
The DNA here is from genome assembly GCA_964657675.1 of uncultured Steroidobacteraceae bacterium. Taxonomy (GTDB): domain Bacteria; phylum Pseudomonadota; class Gammaproteobacteria; order Steroidobacterales; family Steroidobacteraceae; genus Bog-1198. The sequence goes on along the minus strand of CAZZWE010000072.1, from coordinate 7,442 downwards.
GGTCCGCGAGGAATTGGCGAAGTATCGATCCGCGCGAGCCTGCCCCGAATGCAAGGGCACGCGCCTGAACCGCGCGGCGCGCAATGTCTTCATCGACAGCAAGAGCATTCCTGAAATCTCCTCACTCTCGGTGCAGCGTGCGGTGGATTTTTTCGCCACCTTGAAACTCTCCGGTTGGCGCGGCGAGATCGCGGTCAAAATCGTCAAGGAAATCGGCGACCGCTTAGGATTCTTGAGCAATGTGGGCTTGGGTTATCTCACCTTGAATCGCAGCGCTGACACGCTGTCGGGCGGTGAAGCGCAGCGCATCCGGCTGGCCAGTCAAATCGGCTCAGGGTTGGTCGGCGTCATGTACATTTTGGACGAGCCTTCCATTGGCCTGCATCAGCGGGACAATCAACGCCTGCTCGACACGCTGGTGAATCTGCGCGATCTCGGCAACACGGTGATCGTGGTCGAGCATGACGAGGATGCCATCCGTCAGGCCGACTATGTGGTCGACATCGGTCCGGGCGCCGGCATCCATGGCGGTCACATCGTGGCCCAGGGCACCGCGGCGGAAGTTGCGAAACATCCGGACTCCATTACCGGTCAGTACTTGAGCGGGCGCAAGCGCATCGAGATTCCCAGCAAACGGCACGCGCCGGACCCGAAGCGCATGCTGAAGGTCAGCGGCGCCACGGCCAACAATCTCAAGAACGTCACGGCCGAGTTTCCGCTCGGGCTGATGACCTGCGTGACGGGGGTATCGGGGTCCGGCAAGTCCACCTTGATCAACGACACCTTGTTTCGCGGCGTGGCCACGCTGTTGAACCATGCCTCCGCGGGCGAAGCGCATTTCGACCGCATCGAGGGATTGGACTACGTCGACCGCGTGATCGAAATTGACCAAAGTCCCATCGGCCGCACACCGCGTTCCAATCCTGCGACCTACACCGGCTTGTTTGCGCCGATCCGGGAAATATTTGCTTCGGTACCCGAATCCCGCGCACGCGGCTATGAGGCCGGGCGCTTCAGCTTCAATGTCAAAGGGGGACGCTGCGAGGCGTGCCAAGGCGATGGCGTGATCAAGGTCGAGATGCATTTTCTCGCCGATGTGTACGTGCCCTGCGATGTGTGCAAGGGCAAGCGCTACAACCGCGAGACCCTGGAAATTCGTTTCAAGGGAAAAAACATTTTCGAAGTGCTGGATATGACGGTGGAGGATGCGCTGCCGTTCTTCTCGGCGGTGCCGACGGTACAGCCGAAACTCCAGACGCTGCTCGACGTCGGTCTTTCCTATGTCCGTTTGGGACAAAGCGCCACCACGCTGTCCGGCGGCGAGGCGCAGCGCGTCAAGCTTGCCAAGGAACTCTCCAAGCGCGCCACCGGGCGAACCCTGTACATTTTGGATGAGCCCACCACCGGACTGCACTTCGCCGACATTGCCCAGCTGCTCAAGGTGCTGCATCGCCTTCGCGATGAGGGCAATACCGTCATCGTGATCGAGCACAACCTCGATGTGATCAAGACCGCGGATTGGGTGGTAGATCTTGGACCTGAAGGCGGCGATGGTGGCGGCAGCATCATTGCGGTCGGTACGCCCGAACAAGTGGCGGCGACCAAGGGCAGCTATACGGGAAAATACCTGCGCGCGACCTTGAACGCGTCGCGGCCGGCGGAGCGCAAGCGGGCGTGAGGTTTGCGCCTGTGGTCGGCGCCTTGATCGGCCTAGCAGGCGGCGCTGTCTACTGGCTGGCGCTGCAGCTGTGGCCCACCAGCGTGGCGGTGATCTTGGCCATGGCCATGACCACCTTGGCCAGCGTGTCCGCGGGCGCAGCCTGGCCCGGCGGACGCGAGAGCTTCAGCCAGGCGCTGTATCTGATGATCAAGTACAGCATCCTGATGGCGTTGTCGGCCGCCAAGCTGCCGTTCGCCGCGCCGCCCGAAACCGCCTTGGCCTTGATCATGATTTGCGGCTACGCGGCCAGCGGCGCATTGGTGGTTTCCACCTTGAACATGACCTCGCTGCCGCTGCCCGCCAAACTCACCAACACCGATTTGGGACTGACGCTGCTGATGGGTTTCGTGCCGGCCGTGCTGCTGGGAATTCCGGGGCTGGCGGGCTTGGTCGGGGCCATCGTCGCGAGCTTGGGCTTCACCGCCTATCTGCGGCTGACCGGCGCCGCGCCGCCGGCCGCGCGCTTAGCCTTCACTCAACAACTGACGGAAGTCGCCTTTTACTTGGGCGCGCTCGCGACTTGGAGCTACATTTGATTCGGCCTACGGCACGCAGCTTCGCAAACCTGGCATTGCCGCTGCTGCGCCGTCTGGATGCCGAGACCGCGCACGATCTCGGGTTGAGAGGACTGCGCGCGCTGCAGCCGCTATGGCCGCCCCTGCCCGTCAAGCCGAGCCTGGCGCTGCGCGTCTTCGGCGTGTCCTTTGCCCATCCGCTGGGGCTCGCGGCGGGCTTCGATAAGAACGGCGACACGCTCGACGCCCTCGGGTCATTGGGCTTCAGTCATATCGAGTTGGGTACGGTCACGCCGCGGCCTCAACCCGGTAACGACAAGCCGCGTATGTTTCGTATGACTGCCGATCGGGCGCTCATCAATCGCATGGGTTTCAACAATAAAGGCGTGGACCATTTGGTGGCTCGGGTCGCTACCAGCCGCTACCGCGGCGTGCGCGGCATCAGCATCGGCAAGAATTTCGACACGCCGCTGGAAAATGCCCAGGATGATTACGTGGCCTGTTTGCGCAAGGTCTACACACTGGCGGATTACGTCGCGGTGAATGTGTCTTCGCCCAACACCGCGCGCTTGCGAGAACTGCAAGGCAGCGCCGGGCTGCAACGGATCCTGGGTTCCCTGCTCGAGGCCCGTGTTGAACTCGAACGCCGCCACGGCAAGCGGGTGCCCCTGTTGGTCAAGGTGGCGCCGGACTTGGAGGAAGAACAGATTTCCGCACTAACGCGTGATCTGCACGCGCTGCAGATCGATGGGGTCATTGCCACGAACACGTCCATTGATTTGAGCCTGTTGCGCCAGGCCCCGAGCGCCGAGCAACGCGGCGGCTTGAGCGGCGCGCCGCTGCATGCCTTATCGGTGCGGGTCATCAGCCAGCTGCGGCGTGAGCTCGGCGCCGATTTCCCCATCATCGGGGTGGGCGGCATCATGGATGCGCAAAACGCGCTCGCCACCTTGCGTGCAGGGGCCAATTTGTTGCAGGTTTATACGGGCTTTGCCTACCGAGGCGATACATTGCTGCGTGAGATCATCGATGCACTCTAAGCTCCCTTGGATGCTGTTCGGCGCCGCGCTGCTCGTGGTGGCCGTCTTCGTGTGGCAGACCGCTCCCGGTCTGCCGCCCCTGGTCGCCTCGCATTTCGATGCCGCCGGCGTACCGAACTCTTTCATGCCGCGCGCGGGCTATATCCGTTTCATGCTGGCACTGGGTTTGGGTTTGCCGCTGGCCAGCGTCGCGATCTTGGCGTTGGTGTTCTCGAACGCGAACACCATGAATCTGCCGAATCGCGACTACTGGCTGGCGCCCGAGCGCATCTCCAGCACTCGCGCTTTCCTGCTAACCCGGGCCGCCTGGTTCGGCGTCATGATGACGCTGTTGATGGGCCTGCTGCACTACCTGGAGTTGAACGCCAACGCCCAGGTGCCCGCGCACCTCTCGAGCACACTGTTCATGGGCACCCTACTGGCGTTCTCCGCCGTCACGATCGGGTGGGTCGTCGCGCTGAGACGCACGTTTCGGCGGCCGCGCAACTAGCGGCACGCCGGGCTAGCGCAGCACCGCCGTCAACGTGACATCGGGGACGGCGGCCAGCGCTTTGGACAACGGGCAGTCCTGTTTGGCTTTGGCCGCAATCTTCTGAAACGTGGCTTCATCGATCCCCGGCACCTTGGCCTCAAGCTTGAGCGCGATATGCTCGATCATGAAACCGCCGCCCTTCATCACCAACCGAACCGCGGCGCTGGTGTCCACCGACTCGGTGTTGAATCCGGCGGCATCGCAGGCAAAGGAAAACGCCATGGTAAAGCAGGCCGCATGGGCCGCGCCCAGCAGTTCCTCAGGATTGGTGCCGCGTTTATCGTCCTCGAATCGGCTGGCGAACCCATAGGGATAGTCCTTCAGCGCCTGGGTTTCGGTGCTGATCTTGCCAACCCCTTTCTTGCCCTGACCTTCCCAATGCACGCTTGCGGTTTTGTCGCTCATGATGACCTCGATAGTTTAAATATAAAAAAACCCGCCCCAGCTCACTGCGCCGGCAACGGAATAAATTCAGACTCGCCCGGCACCTGCGCGAACTCGCCGGCCGACCACCGGCGCTTGGCCTGTTCAATCCGCTCCGGCGAGGACGCCACAAAATTCCACCAAATAAATCGCGGCGTGGGGAAACGCTCGCCCCCCAGTAGCATGGCACGGGTTGCGCCGCGGGCGCGCAAGGTGGGATGCGAACCGGGTTCAAACACGGCCATCTGACCTTCGGTCACTGCACTATCGCCGACTTCGATGACACCTTTGGCCACGTACACGGCACGCTCAGTGTGTTCCGGCGCCAAATCGAGCGATGCGCCGTCCGCGAAGCGGGCATCGACATATAACGTCGGCCACAAGGTGGCCACGGGCGACTTCAGACCGAACGCCTCACCGGCAATCACCGCAAGCTCCACGCCATTGAGGCTGCGCTGCGGTAAAGCTGCCGCCGGATAATGGACAAAGCTCGGCTCGACGTCCTCCTGTCCATCCGGCAGCGCCACCCAGCTTTGAATGCCCTGCGACTGTTCGCCCGCTTCTCGAGCCGAACGAGGCGTGCGTTCCGAATGGGCGATGCCGCGGCCGGCCGTCATCCAATTCACATCGCCCGGGCGAATCACGCGGACTGTGCCCAGACTGTCGCGGTGTTCCAAGGAACCCGAAAAAAGATAGGTCACGGTCGCCAGCGCAATATGCGGATGCGGCCGCACATCGATTCCCTGGCCCACGGCGAATTGCGTGGGTCCCATGTGATCGAAAAAAATGAACGGCCCCACCATTTTGCGCGACGCGTACGGCAGAACCCGCCGTACCACAAAGCCACCTAGATCACGTTCTCGGGCGGGGATCACTTGTACGATGGACATATCACGCCTGTAGGACCGTTGTTTTGGCAACCATTATGGCATTTGCGACCAAACCGACCTTTGTGAAGTTCCGTCATGGTGCGTTGAGCCTGTTGCTGCTCGCCTGCGGGGCGCAGGCCGCCGATGACGCCGTGCGGCTGTCCGCCGACCCGAACGGCTTGGATGACAACTATTCGGTATTCAATCTTGCGGTGGCCGACCAATTTGGCGTGGTGAGCTCAAGCCTCGCCGCCACCGATGACCCGCGCCTGCGGCCCCTGACCCGCCTGGACACCTCGTGGGGTTTTGCCGCACCGTGGCTGCACATCCCGACCCGCATCGGCGACACCGTCAGCAGCTCCGCCTTCTGGGATCAACCGGTCCGCATGGGCGGCTTGCAGGTGGGGACGTTGCCGGCCGTCCTCCCCGATGTGGTCAAGCCCGATGTCATCTTTGCGCCGGACATTTTTGCGGGGCCTGGCGCGGCCGCCTTTACCTCGAACCACTTCATCGATCGCGTGCGCACCGTGGCCCAGTTCCAGCAGCCATCCTTGGAGTCGGCGGGACAGGCCAACTATTCCCTCGAAGCCGGCCGGATCCGCGAAGACTTCGAATTGCGCAGCAATGATTACGGCTCCTGGCTGACCTCGGGCACCTATCGGTATGGCGTCAGCGAGCTGACCACGGTGGATGGGCAGTTCGCGCAAGTGGGCGCGCAGCAAAGCCTGTTCGGCGTCGGTGTGCTCGAAGGCTTGGGGTCCCTGGGATTGATTTCGGCGCGCATCGCCAGCAGTCGCGACACGGATTCCTCCGGCTGGATCGCGCGCATGGGCTATGACTTCCAACGCGACAATGTCAGTTTCGCGCTGCGTTCCCATATTCAGACCGTCGGCTATCAAGCGGTGGGCGATCTTGCGACCGTCGAACCCTTGCGGCAGCGCACGCTGGCCAGCGCCGGCGTGGACTTGGGTTCCTTGGGTAAGGTGTCGGTGGCGAGCGCCACTCAGACCTTCGCCGATGACACGCGCCGCGACGTGCTCGCCTTGAGTCATGCCATGCACTTGGCGGGTGGCGGGATTCTATCCACCGCCGCAGCTTACTCGCCGGGCCAGGTGTCGTATTCGGCGCTGCAGGTGTCGTTTACCTACCCGTTCGACTACATCTCCACGCCGGTGCGCAGCTTGGCCAGGGAGATGGATATTGCGTTGGACCGTACCGTCGGGGACGCCCTGAACCAGACCCGCGTCTGGCCAACCACGCATCTATGGCAGGGACCGCTCGGACCTTGAGCCAGAAGACTTACTGGATCAGGCCGTTGCGCAGCGCGTAGCTGGTCATGTCGGCATTCGAGCTGAAACTCATTTTTTCCAGGATCCGGGATCGGTAGGTGCTGACCGTTTTCACGCTCAAGCTCAGTTCCTCACCGATGCTGCCCACCGATGAGCCGGCCGCCAGCTTGCAGAAAATCTGGAATTCCCGGGTCGACAGGGCGGTGTGCAGCGGCTGGTTTTGGTCGCGCGGATTTTCGAGGTCCGCGGCCATGGACTCAGCCAGCGCGGCGCTCACGTAGCGCCTGCCGTTCAACACCAAGCGCACCGCCTTCAAGAACTCCTCGGGCGATCCGCCCTTGGACAGATAGCCGCTGGCGCCGGCGCGCAGCACGTTGCGCGCGTACTGCTCCTCGGGCAATCCGCTCATGATCAGCACGCGCACATCAGGATAGCCCGACGTCACGTGCTTGAGGATATCGAGGCCGCTGCGATCCGGCATGTGGATGTCCATCAGCAGCAAATCCCATTCTTTGCGCCGCAAAGCATCGAGCGCCTCGGTCCCGCTGGAGGCCTCGCCCACATCGGTGATCGAGGGGTCGGCCTCGAGAAACTGCTTGTAGCCGGCCCTGACGACCGCGTGATCATCAGCTATGAGAACTCGTGACATAAGCCATCCCGTCGATATTATTAGAACCGTCCCGCGCCGCCGCCCAGCCAGTATCCGCCATTCGCCGCCGCAGGCGCAAACTTGGTATCGTAGGCGCATGGCATCGCGCAAAAAGCAACCCGTCAGCCGCGAATCGGCCGAATCGGCGGTGCGGACTTTGCTCCGCTACGCCGGGGACGACCCGGACCGGGAGGGCCTGAAAGACACCCCCAAGCGGGTGGTCGATGCGTATGGCGATTGGTTTGCCGGCTACGGCAGCGACCCCGGGGCCTACCTGCGCCGCACGTTCGAGGAGGTCGAGGGCTACGATGAAATGGTGGTTCTGCGCGACATTTCGTTCGAATCGTTTTGCGAACATCACATGGCGCCCATCATCGGCCATGCGCATGTGGGGTACCTGCCGAG
>CAZZWE010000071.1:0-22683 GCA_964657675.1 uncultured Steroidobacteraceae bacterium | reverse complement strand
GGATGGCGGCCAGCATCCTGGCGCGCGCGTTGCCGGGAACCGGCTGCGTGATCACGGTGATCGAGTCGCCCGAGATCGGTACGGTGGGGGTGGGCGAAGCCACCATTCCGCCCATCATCGATCTGCTGCGGCTGCTCAACATCAACGAAGGCGACTTCGTCAGGCACACCCAAGCGACCTATAAACTCGGCATCAAGTTTACCGACTGGACGCGCGCGGGTGATTCCTATTGGCACCCCTTCGGCGCCTTTGGCACCATGATCAATCTGCGGCCTTTCTTCCATGCCTGGCACAAGGCGAAGGCTTCCAATCTGGCGCCGCGCTTCAACGACTACAGTCTGTGCGCCGCGCTCGGCGATGCCGGGAAATTCCGCTTTCCCGATGCCGCCGTAGCGGGTCCGGCCGCCGGTCTGCGTTACGCGCTGCACTTCGATGCGGCCTTGGTGGCGCAGTATCTGCGCTCCTACTCGGAGCGCTTAGGGGTGGCGCGTCTCGAGGCCACCGTCGCTCAAGTCCCGCTTCGCGAAGACGGCTTCATCGATGAGCTGCTGTTCAGCGATGGCTCACGATTGCAGGCCGATCTGTACATCGACTGTAGCGGCTTTCGCGGCGTGCTCATCGAGGGCGCGTTGCAAACGGGCTATATCCATTGGAACCAGTGGCTGCCCTGCGATCGCGCGGTGGCCATGCCCACCGAGCTGGCCGGTCCTCGGCCCCCGTTTACGGAGGCGAATGCGCGGGCCGCGGGCTGGCGCTGGCGCATTCCCTTGCAGCACCGCGTGGGCAATGGCTACGTGTATTCCAGCGCGCACTCAAGCGACTCCGATGCGCTCGATGATCTGCTGTCCGCGGTGCGTGAGAAGCCCAGCGCCGATCCGCGGTTGCTGCGTTTCGAGACCGGCCGACGAAAACTGTTTTGGAACCGCAACTGCGTTGCGCTCGGGCTGGCATCGGGGTTCCTCGAGCCGCTCGAATCGACCAGCATTCATCTGGTGATGAGCGGCACCTACAAACTGCTCGAGCATTTTCCGAACCAATCGTTCGCCCAGGCCAATATCGACTCCTACAACAATGAAGTCATTCAGGAAATGGAGCGCATCCGCGACTTCATCGTGCTGCATTACCGCAGCGGGCGTAGCGATGCGCCGATGTGGCGTGACTGCCAATCGATGGAGTTGCCGAGCAGTTTGCAGGAGCGCATCGAACTGTACCGGCGTACCGGCCGGATTCGCTACAAGGCCGGCGAATTGTTCACTGATCTGAGTTGGTTTTATATATTCAACGGAATCGGCATCGTTCCGGACAGCTACGATCCGCTGATCGATGTGGTCAAGCTCGATCAGCTGCAAGAAATCTTGAAATCGATCGCGCAGGCGAACGCGGCGGCCGCTGTGGGTGTGCCGAGCCATGACAGCTATTTTGCGGTGGGGGCAAAGCCTCGATGATGGGCGCGAAGCCCCTGCTTGCCGGCGTGGAATTGGGCGGCACCAAATGCGTGTGTTTGATCGGCACGGGCCCTGAAGACATTCGCGCGCAAGTCTCGATTCCCACCAGCGAAGACTCGGACGCCACCTTGACGCGGATCGAAACCACCCTGCGCGACTGGCGCGAGCAGCACGGTTCCATTGCGGCCTTGGGGATTGCGTCTTTCGGGCCGCTCGACCTGGATCGCACGTCCGCGAATTTCGGGTCGATCAGCACCACGGCCAAGCGGGGATGGAAGAACACCGATTTGGTGCGGCGCTTGGCCAAATTGTTTCCGGTGCCGGTGGGCTTCGACACCGACGTCAATGGCGCTGCGCTCGCCGAAGGGCGCTGGGGAGCCGCCAGTCACTTGGCCGACTACGCCTATGTCACGGTCGGCACCGGCGTCGGCGTGGGCTTGGTGGTGGATGGGCGACCGACATATGGTTTCAGCCATTCGGAGCTGGGACATATTCGCATCGCGCGCAAGGCCGGGGACTCCTGGCCGGGCGCCTGCGTGTTCCATGGCGATTGCGTCGAAGGCCTGGCATCCGGTGTCGCCATCGCCTCGCGCACGGGCATGCCTGCCCATCAGGTTGCGCAGGATAGTCCCGTGTGGGATTTGGTGGCGCATGCACTCGCGCAGTTGTTGCACACCGTCATGTTGGCCACGGCGCCGCGCCGAATTTTAATCGGTGGCGGAGTGATCGACGCGCATCCCGAACTGCTGCATCGCATACGCAGCGAGCTGGTCGAGAGTTTGAACGGCTACCTGCGCTTGGAGAAGCTCACCGGCGGCATCGATTCCTATGCGGTATCGCCGGGCCTGGGATCGCGGGCCGGACCCTTGGGCGCGCTGGCGCTGGCCGCCGACCGAGTCAGCTAGGCCCGTTCGTTGCGAAGCTATATGCGCAAGCGGTCTGCGGGCGATGTGCCGGCGGCAGCGGATACCTCCGGTCCCGAACTCTTCGGTACCAATGTGGCGCGCGGCGGCGACCACAACCAGCGCGTCACGCTGCATGCGGTGCGGGTCAATGGGCCGGTCGCCCGCACCGAGCTTGCCTCAAGGACGGGTTTGACACCGGGCGCCATCGCCAATATCACCAATCGGTTGCTCAAAGAACAACTCATCTTGAAGGCCGGTCGTTCGCACGGCGCGCGCGGACAGCCCGCCACGAAGTTCGTGATCAATCCCGACAGTTGCTTTTCGATCGGCTTGAACGTCGATCGCGATCACGTGACGCTGGTGGTTCTGGATTTCGTCGGCAAGGTGCGTGCGCGCGCCTCCAAGGAAATTCACTTCGCCAAGCCCGCGGCGGTGCGTCGCTTCTTTCAACGCTCGGTGGGGCAACTGCTCGCCAAGGCCGGCATCTCACGCTCCCGCCTGATCGGCGTGGGGGTCGCGTTCCCGGACGACATTGCGCGGGCGCATCTGCCGGATCAGCCGGCTGACTATGCGGCCTGGGCCTCCGTGCGCGTCGATGACCTTATCCGCGATGTGCTGAAAATTCCGGTGTTCATCGAAAACGACGCGGCGGCCGCGGCCATCGGTGAAATGCAGTTTGGATCCGGCCATCGCTATCGCAGCTTCTTTTATATGCTGGTGACCGCCGCATTGGGCGGCGGCCTGGTGGCGGAGGGAAGTTACTTTCGCGGCGCCAATGGGCGCAGCGGTGAGATCGGCTGGCTGCATGCCCGCAGCCGATCCGGCGAGGACAGCCAGCTGCAGAACATCGTGTCGCTGTCCTGCCTGTATAGCCGCCTGGCCGAACACGGGTTCAAGGTCGCGACGCCGCGGGGCCTGAATCATCTGGAACCGGCGGCGCAGGTGATCGTCGAGCGCTGGATTGGAGAATCCACCGAGGCGCTGATCGAGTCATTCATCGCGATCAATTGCCTGATCAATCCGGAGGCCATCCTGATCGGCGGACGACTGCCCGCCCAGCTGGTCGACCGCTTGGCGAGCTCATTGAATGAGCGGTTGGCTGGCTATGGCAATCAGATACCGGTGATCGCCCCGGTGGCGCGCGCCATGACCTCCGATGATGCACCCGCGGTGGGCGCGGCAATTCTGCCGTTCAGCTACCGACTGTTGCCGACGCGCTTTGCGTTGCTCAAGACCTCGTGAGCGACCTTAAGCACACGCGCGCCTGTCTGGTTGAGTGGTTGCTGCAGACGGTCTACCCCCTGTGGTCGCAAAACGGAATCGATGCGGCTACCGGCGGATTCGTTGAAGCCCTCGATCAACACGGTGTGGCACTCGATTGGGACCGCCGAGCGCGTGTGCACCCGCGACAGATCTACGCGTTTGCCGAAGGTCGCAAGCTCGGATGGCAGGGGGACGTGACGCGCATCATCGAGCGCGGCATGGATTGTTTCGTCAGGCGCTATCGACGGCCGGACGGATTATTCCTCACGCGGGTGGATGCCGCCGGCAATATCCGGGATGGCCGCGCGCTGTTGTACGATCAGGCCTTCGTGTTGCTGGGGTACGCCGCCGCTGCGACGGCCTTGGGGGCGCGCGAACCCTGGGAGTACCAAGCGCTGGAATTGCGGCGCTTGATCGATCAACACTGGCGCGCTGCCGACGGCGCGTATCGCTCGGAACACGGCGCCGTGGGCTACGAATCGAATCCACACATGCATTTGCTCGAGGCTTATCTTTCGTGGGCCGAGGTCAGCGCGGAGCCCGGGTGGCGCGAAGGCGTTGAGCGGTTGGCGGACTTGGCGTTGACGCGCTTCATCAGCCCGCAAAGCGGCGCGATTGTCGAAGAATATTCAGCGGCCTTCGAACCCTTGGCCGGCGCCTCGGGACGCGTTGAACCCGGACATCAATTCGAGTGGGCCTGGTTGCTACTGCGGGCGGGGCTGGTCGTGGGCCGACCGCTTCTCCCGCCGGCACTGCGGCTCATTGCCGTGGGCGAACACCACGGCGTGCACCAAGGCTTCGTGGTCAATGCACTGCGCGATGACTTGACGGTCTGCGATGCCAACGCTCGTCTATGGCCGCAGTGCGAACGCCTGAAGGCGACGTTGCTCGCGGCATCGCTGACCGGCGAGCAACAGTACGGGAACGCGGCGCAATCGGCTGCCAGCAGTATCCGCGTTTATCTGCAGACGCCGGTCGCGGGACTGTGGTTCGATGTCCGCACCGCGGCCGGGGACATGCCCAGCGGCGCATCGCCCGCGAGCACCCTGTATCACTTGGTGAGCGCCATCGTCGCACTCGACGGCGCGCTGGGACCTCGAGCATGAGCGTGGATCTACCCCGCTTAACAGCGCTGATGCAGCAGCGTCAGTTTCCTGAGTTGGAGCGCCAGGCGCTTCAGGTGCTGCAGCGATGTCCGGAATCAGGCGTCGTGTGGCAGTTGTTGGCAGTGGCCTTGAGCTCGCAGGGCAAGGATGCGCGTCCGGCGCTCGCTCGCGCGGTTCAAACCTTGCCGGGCGATGCCACCGCCCACCACAATTTGGGAAACGCGCTGGCACGAGCGGGGCAGTTTTCCGATGCGATTGCCAGTTACCGGCGGGCATTGAACCTGCGGCCGAATTTTATCGAGGCACGCAACCATTTGGCGCAGGCGCTCGATGGCCTGGGCGGCGAGTGGGCAGCCATCAGCCATTGGCTGGAAGCGGCCGCCTGCCATCAACAGGCCATCGACATCGATCCCAATTTTTTCGAGGCGCATTGCAATCTGGGCAACGCATTGCGCAGCGCAGGTCAGCTGGAACGGTCGCTCGACAGCTACGACCGAGCGTTGCACCTCATGCCGCAGTTCGCAGAGGCCCATTGCAATCGCGCCCTGGCGCTGCGCTTGTTGGGACGGGCCGCCGAAGCACGCAACGCTTGCCGCAGCGCCCTTGAGATCAATCCTCGCTTCGCGCCGGTGTTCATCGTTTTGGGAGAGCTGAGCGCCGATGGTGGGCAGTTCGCCGAGGCGGAACGCCATTTCCGTCAGGCCCTGTCGATTGCGCCCGAACTGCCGGAGGCATGGGCCGGGCTTGCGGGCGTGCGCGCGATGACCGCCGCCGATGCGGATTGGATATCCCAAGCGAAAGCCCTCGCGGCACGGCCGTTGCCGCCACAGAAGCGGGCGGTGCTGGAATTTGCCATCGGCAAATGCTTGGACGATGTGCAGGACTACGAGCAGGCGTTTGCGCACTTTCACCAGGCCAATGAAGCGCAGAAGCGCTGCCGGCCGCCCCACGACAGAGCGGGACTCACGCTGACCGTCGATTCCATCCTGCGCGACTTTGGAGACGATTGGCTCTCCGAGGCGCAGCGCCATTCCAATGACTCGCAGCGTCCCGTGTTCATCGTCGGCATGTTGCGGTCGGGAACCACGTTGGCGGAACAAATCCTCGCCGCTCATCCGGCCGTTTTCGGCGCCGGCGAGTTGCCGTTCTGGGGCGAAGCCTTCGCAGCGTTGCGCACGGCGGGCGTGACGGCAGCGCGCGATGGCCAGCTCAGTCGCCTGGCCGATAGGTATCTGCATACCCTTCAAAGTTCATCATCGGAGGCGGCGCGCGTGGTGGACAAGATGCCGACCAACTTCGCGTTTTTGGGATTGATTCATGCGTTGTTTCCACGTGCGCGCATCATTCACCTGCAGCGACATCCGCTGGATACCTGCCTATCGATTTATTTCCAGAACTTCGATGCCGCAGTTACCTACGCCAACGATCTTGAGGATTTGGAGCACTACTACCGGGAGTATGTGCGGCTGATGGACCACTGGCGTTCGAGGTTGCCGCCGAACGTCCTGCTGGAGGTGCCCTACGAAGCGCTGGTGGCTGATCCGGAGTCCTGGAGCCGCCGCATGATCGACTTCATTGGCTTGCCGTGGGATCCGCGCTGTCTGGAATTTCATCGATCGCCGCGCACGGTGCTCACCGCCAGCAAGTGGCAGGTCCGGCAAGCCATGCATCGATCCGCGGTGGGCCGTTGGCGCAACTACGCCAAGCAACTGGGTCCGCTGCGGCGCCTGACTAGCGGCGCGACGGCTTGCCCGTGGAGTTTCGAATAATCAGCTCATGATCGAGAAGATACCGCGGGATCTTCTCAGGCCAGCCGTTGCGACGCGGCTCCAGTCGGATGATCAAGTCCGCCGCGATTCTGGCCATCGCCGCCACCGGCTGCCTCACCGTGGTCAGTTCGGGCCAGATCATTCGCGCCACCGGGGCGTCATCGAAACCGGCAACGGACAGCTGGCCGGGCAACTCCAAATCGAATTTTCGTGCCATGGAAATGACGGCCGCGGCCATGTCGTCGTTACTGGCAAAAATCGCAGTGGGCGGCGAGGCCGCGCGCAGCATCCGTTCGGCACAACTCAAGCCGTCCGCGAACAGGAAGTTGCCCGTCTGCACCAGCGCCGAATCCACCGCCAGGTCATGAGCGCGCATTTCGTCGACGAACCCCAAGTAGCGTTGTTCGGTGGCGCCATGGTTGGGCCGACCCAGGATGAATCCGATGCGCCGATGCCCCAATTTCATCAGGTGCGCGGTGATCTGGCGTGCCGCTGCATAGTCATCGATGCCGATCGAGGGCGTCGCATTGACATTGTATTTCGGCGCGACCCGCACGATGGGAATCGACGCCTCGCGCAATTTGGCGAGGACGATCGCATGATCACTGAGCGGCGGCAGCAGGATCACGCCTTCCAATCGGAGTTGTCCCAGCAAGGTATCGATTTGTTTTTCGATGTCCGGGCTTTCGACATCCCAGGGCTCCACCATCATGTGGATGCTGGATTCGCGGCACCGCTCGACCGCGCCGGCTTGGAAATCACTCAAGTAGTCGCCGGGCCGGTCGCAGAATAAGCCGATCAGGAAGGAGCGGTTGCTGGCCAGGCCACGCGCATTGAGATTCGGACGATAGTTCAGCTGCTCTATGGCGCTCAAGATGCGGGCGCGGGTATCGGATCGGACCCGTGGCTCATTATTGATGACACGCGACACCGTCTTCGGCGACACCTGGGCTAAGTCCGCGACTTCTTGAATCGTGACGGACGGAAGATTCTCAACCATGCGCCTAGTTTAACGAGTTGTGCCGTGGGTGCACTCGAGAACCGGGTTTCCTCCTTTGGCCGCCAGCCGTGCCTCCGAAATCGACAGCGCAAATCGTCCGCTCGTCTCAACGGCGAACGGAGTCGCCACCTCGGTCAGGTCCCCAACGGAACCCGCCAGGCAGGAGAGCGGGATGGATAATTGCTGCCACTGTCCGCGGTTCGAGGCTTTGAAGGTTCGGGTGAGGTCCAAGCTGGGGTGCATCGATGCGCCGACTTTTACGGACTGGCTCGGCGCCTCATCCACCTTGTAACGCAATTCTATCGACCCGCCGTGCGCCGCCACGGAACGCAGGTTCGCCGCACGGCCCGACAGCCGCAACGTACCGGCGCCGTTCCCACTCCAAAGCGCTTTGAGGGCGCTGTGATCATCGTTCAATTCCACGCTGACGACGCCGTTGGGGCTGGCCTGTCGGTCAGTGGTGAGATGCACTTCATCACTGCCGTCAGCGACGAACACGGACCAAGGGGCAGTGGGGTGTCCCGCATGGAACAGGCTGCCTGCGGGTGCGCGCCAGGCGTCGGGGATTGCGGCGTCTTCCGACAGCGGACCGGATGCGTCGGGATGCTGGTAGTCGAGCCCCCAGCCGCGTGCATAAAGTGCACCCGAGACGTTGCCGGATGAGTCGTAGGTGACCGGCATGGCCGTGTTCGGCCATGAGAAGGAAAGCCGCCCGCTGAATGGCTGTCCGCGCGCAGCGTCTGATTTGAACAAGTCATCCGCGACGCCCTCACCCTCACTGCCGGGGAGCCATGCCGCGACGAACGCATCCGAGGCGTTGATTTCCGGGTTCACCCACAGCGGACGTCCTGACAGAAATACCGTGACCGTCGGAATTCCTGCGGCGTGCAGGCGACGCAGCAGCAATAGTTCATGCTTGTCGTTCGGCGAGTATTCCAATGTTTCGCGATCGCCCTGAAATTCAGCGTACGGCTGCTCCCCAAACACGACGATGGCCACGTCGGGCTTCTTGCGGTATTTCCCAGTGCGGCTCAATTCGACCGAGCCGCCGGCCGACTCCACCGCCGCCTTGATGCCGCCGTAAATGGATACGGCCTTGGGGAAATCGGCATTGCTGTTGTGATTGCCCTGCCAATCGATGGTCCACCCACCGGATTGATCCGCGATCGAATCGGCCGCATCGCCGGTCACCAGCACTCGGGTCTGCGGGTTCAGGGGCAGGGTGTTGTGAGCGTTTTTGAGCAGCACCAGCGATTTTCGCACGGCCTCGCGCGCAAGATCGCGATGGGCGGCACTGCCCAGTTGTGCGAAGTCGCCGCGCTCCGAGGGGGCTGGGCGCTTGAAAAAGCCGGCCAAAGCTTTGACGCGCAAGATTCGCGTGACGGCATCGTCGATCCGGCTCTGCGGAATCTCGCCGCTGCGCACCTGCGCCACGGTATTTTGGAACAGCTGCTTCCAGCCGTCCGGTGCCATCAGCATATCGACGCCGGCCAGTATGGCCGCTGCACAACGGTATTTCGAACACCCCACGATTTGCTCATGCGCATTCCAGTCGCCGACGACGAAGCCATCGAAGCCGAGCTGCTGTTTCAAAATGTCGGTGAGCAGATAATGGTTTGCGTGCATCTTCAAGCCATTCCAGCTGTTGTAGGAGGCCATGACGATCATCGCGCCGGCCTTGATGGCCGCCGGGTATCCCGCGGCATGAATCGTGGCCAGCTCAGCCTCGGAAATTTTGGCATCACCCTGGTCACGCCCGGCCGAGGTGGCGCCATCTCCCACGAAATGCTTGACCGAGGAGAGTGTGTGGCCCGGCGACATGAACTCGGGGCTGCCGAGTGGCCCCTGCAGCCCGATGACCATTTGTGCGGCATAGTCGGCCACCAACGAGGGAGACTCGGAATAGCTTTCGTAGGATCTGCCCCAACGCACATCGCGCACCACCGCGACCGTGGGCGCGAAGGTCCAGTCGATGCCCACCGCCGAGACTTCGGCGGCCGTGGCTGCGCCGATTCGACGCATCAGGTCGGGGTCGTGCGCGGCGCCAAGTCCGACGTTGTGCGGGAAAATCGTCGCGCCAATCAATTTGGCGTTGCCGTGAACGGCATCGATGCCAAAGATGATGGGAATCGCGGCATGCGTGCCACCGTTGTTGAGCGAGGCCCGATAGAACTGATCGACCAGCGTGAGCCAGGCCTGCGGCGTGGTCCGAATGTTGCCCCCGGGCGCGGCGTTCCCGCCCGCGAGGATTGAGCCGAGTTTGTAGGTGCGAAGCTCGTCCGGCGAAATGGAATCGATGTCTGCCTGGATCATCTGGCCGACCTTCTCCTCCAGCGTCATTTGCTGCAGAAGCTCGGCGATGGAAGCCTCGACCGCGGCATCCTTCGTAGGGTGCGGCAGTGCAGGCCACAGCGCGTGTTGTGGAATAATCGCCGGCGTCTCGGCCTGGGCGAGACTAAAAGCAGCCAGTAAGAGGGGGGCGATTGGCCGGAACACGTTTAAGCAGCGGGACAAGGACATCTCCTAGCAGTCGATCCAGGCGAGAGTCGCCCAACCGGCTCTATTCACAGAAGTTTTTAAGTTTTCGAGGCGCTCTGCGCGGGGTCATCCAGCGGCTGCACGTCGGCGCGGCACCGATTAAAGTCAGAAATGTCAGCGCTGTCAATGCCTGTTTTTATGGGAATTGATACCAACCCGACCGTTTTGACCCTGCTCGATTGGACGGTGGTGGGCGTCTATACGGTAGGTTTGGTCCTATTAGGCCTGGTGGTTTCGCGTCGGCGGGTCGCCCCGGTCGATTATTTCCTCGCCTCGCGTGCGACGCGCTGGCCAGCGATTGGGTTAGCGCTGTTTGCCTCGAATATGTCGTCGACCGCATTGGTGGGCCTCGCTGGCGGCGCCTATTCCATAGGCCTGTCGATTTACAACTACGAATGGAGCGCCAATGTCATTTTGGTGTTCTTCTGCGTGTTCCTGCTGCCTTACATCATTCGCAGCCAGACCTTCACCATGCCCGAGTTTCTCGAACGGCGATTCGATCGACGCGCCCGACTTTACTTTGCCTTGCTGACGTTGCTGCTCAACGTCGTGGTGGATTCCGCCGCCATTCTCTACAGCGGCTCGTTGGTCGGTCAGCTACTGCTGCCCGGTTGGCCTTTGTGGCTGATCGTCGCGGTGCTCGCGGGCGCGGCCGGGTTGTATACCGTGTTGGGAGGTTTGCGCGCCGTCATCTATACCGAAGCGGTGCAAGCCGTTGTCTTGCTGGCCGGCGCGCTCCTGATATCCATCGGTGCCTTCCACCGCGCCGGAGGCTGGAACGCGGTGATGAGCAGCGTCGATCCGGCTTTCATTTCCTTGATTAGGCCCGTGAATGATGCCGGCGTCCCCTGGCCAGGGTTGCTGTTTGGAATTCCGTTGTTGGGGTTCTACTACTGGTGCACCAACCAATCCATCGTGCAACGAATGTTGTCGGCGAAAAATATCGACCATGCGCGCTGGGGCGCGCTGCTGGCCGGCCTGCTCAAACTGCCCATACTGTTTCTCATCGTGCTGCCTGGAACCTGTGCGCTGGTGCTGTTTCCTCATCTGCCGCGCGCCGACATGGTATATCCCAATCTGATCTTGCGAGTCTTGCCGACCGGGCTGATCGGTCTCGTTGTCTCGGGTTTCATCGCCGCCACCATGGTATCGATCGCGTCGATGCTCAATTCAGCAAGCACCCTCATCACCATGGATGTGGTGAAGCCATTGCGGCCTATGCTGTCGGACGCCCAAGTCGTGCGCATTGGAAAGTGGATTACTGCCGCGCTATTTGTCGTCGCCATTGCTTGGGCGCCGCAGCTGCAGCTCTTCCCCTCCCTGTGGCAGTACCTTCAGGCGGTTCTGTCCTATGCGGTGCCGCCGGTGGTCGCCGTGTTTTTGGCCGGCATGTTTTGGCGCGGCGCGAATGCGGACGGGGCGGCAGCCGCCCTGCGATGGGGCTCGGTCGCAGGCCTCGCATTCTTCCTGATCAACGTCGTGTTCGCCTGGACCCACCTGCACTTCTTATATGTCGCGCCCCTTCTATGCGTGATCGATATGGCTATCCTGGTGATCGTGAGCAAGGCGACTTGGGTCGACCTCTCGGCGACCAGTGCGGCCACCATGTGGACCCGCAGTTTCAGCCAGGCGGAGCATCAGCGATTGCAGGGCACACCCGCCTGGCGAGATTACCGATTCCAGTCGGTGGGTTTGTTGATGCTGACCGGCATCATTGTCTACTGGTTCCGATGAAGACGCGAGGTGGCAACCCAGAGTCACTGCAATGCAATCGCGGCACTACCGGCGATGGGTCCTTGGCCATCGCGCTGTAAGAGCACCGCGACTCGAGAGGCATCGCTTGGAAACGAATCGACCGATGCTTGAAATACCGCGGCCCGTCCACTCCATGTGCCAATCGAGCGAAATTGCCGCACGATATTAAATTCCTGCAGGGTTTTTCCGGTGTTCTCGCCGCGGCCGACCAGGGTGGAGGCTTGCGGCAGGTAGGCGGCCACGAAGACTTGATAGTTCTTGTGGCCTTGGCGTTCGGGAACGCTGACAGTCAGTTCACCCGCGGATACTTCGATGGTGACGGGCACCCTCTCCTCTGCGGGTTCGGCTAATGCATTCATGATCCTTTTTTTGTCCGACCCAATGAAACTGCTGCGACCGTCCACGACCGCCTGCGGCGTAAAGGCCGAGGACAGTCCCAGAGTTTGGACATAGCGGTACTGGCGTGCGGCGGCATTGGGGATTGAATAGGCATCGCGCCAGCCGATGCTGTCCCAATAATCCACGTGGAACGCCAACGCGATGACATTCGGCAAGGCAGCGAGCTCACCCAATACGTGGTCTGCGGGCGGGCAGGAACTGCAGCCTTGCGAGGTATAAAGCTCCACCACGCTGGGACCGCGCGATGGGGGCGTTTGGGCCCGAAGTTCTGTGATCGAGCCGACCAACCCAATAAGCGCAACAATGCTTATGTAAGAGGCGCGCCTAGCAAGATGTGACATGAATAATTCCCCGATGCATTGCAACGTGTCATGACTGTCACAAGAAGACCGTGCATCGGGACCATTGATTGCATCGACCGGAATATCGTTGTGTCGAAAAACCCGTCCTTGTTAGAATTTTGCGCTGACCGTCAAGAAAGCCATTCGCGGCGCAATCGGATAGGCCTGATAGCCGCCGGTGTTGCTGGTGACGACGGCGGTCGAAACGCCGCGGATACCGCCCAAGTTGGTGATATTGGCGCTGACCTTGATGTCCTTCAGCAAATCGCCGCCAAAAGGCCGATCAAAAATATAGCTTGCTTCAAGTCCGGTCAGAAAGGTGCCACCTATCGAGATGTCGTTTAGATACGTGACGTATCGGCGGCCGACGTAATCGCCATTGAGCTGAGCTTCGAAGGGGCCGAAGTTGGTGCTCAAGACATATTTGTACAGCCAGGTCGGGGTCAGCGGAACCTGCTTGCCGGCGATCGGAATGACCGTCGAAACCCCCGCAGTGACCGTCGAGTAATCCGATTCGTAGTCCGATTTATTGTAGGAGATGCCGTTATAAAACTGCAGGTGATCGCCGAAATGCAAGGTTGCGGCCACGTCCGCACCATCCGTCTTTACGCTTCCGACATTCACCAGGACGGCAGGATTCGGATTGATGAAGCTGTAGGTGGCCACATTCAACAGGCGGTTCGAGAAGTTGACATGGTAATAGTTAACTTGGCCTTCAATTCCGGTTAATACCGCCCAATCCAGTTGATGTTTGGACCGGATTCCCAACTCGTACGTCAGGGAGGTTTCCGGGTGCGCAGTGGATTTGAATTGCTCGAAGGCTGCCTGGCTGCCCAAGCTCCACGGCGAAGAGCCGTAGAAGTTGCTACCCGCACCGTAGGGGATGAACTGCCGCAAATTCTTTTGGAAGTTGAAGAATACGTGTTCATTGCTGGTCACGTCCCACAACAGACCCAGTTGCGGCAGGAACCAGTTGTTCGATGTGATTGAGCCCACCGGATAGTTGACTTGAGGGCTGGTTGTCGGAAGGTTCTGTTGCTGAACGGGCAGGTAGTCTCCGGCTGTCTGCAAGCTGGCTTTCCAGCCGGCTTGCAGTGCTAGCGCAGGCAGGACCTGCCACTGATCTTGCACATGCAATTGCGTGTCGCGGACGACGAAGTCGAAGTGGTACTGAGTGAACGCAGGATTTTCGGGTTGATCGTACGGGGTCAAATCGTTATTGGCACCGGAAAATGCATACCATCGTCGAGCCTGGCCTTCGTCATTGTGCTCGTACCAAAGGCCTGCTTCGATTTGATGATCCCCAAGCTGCCAATTTAATGTGGAACGCTCGCCAACGCGATGGATCTCGTACTCCGTGGTGCGCACCTCGTAGCCCGTGCCGCCGAAGGTATCGACGAGATTTTGACCCGGAAAATAGATCGCAAAAAGACCGGGCAGTCCGGCCTGGTTGACGGGGCCTGCGACAATGCCGCGGCTCGAATCGTTGTGGTAATACACCTGGTTCGACCAAGTAATCGAGTCGCTCGCGTGCCAATCGTAATTGAGGTAGGCCAGTCCATCCTCACGCTGCGCCGCGCTGAAGTAATTGGAAAAGTTGTTTCCGAGCGCGGCGGGGGGCGCGCCTGCAGCGTTCAAGTACGCCAGTGCGGCGGCATAATCTGGATAGAGGAACGGCCGCGTATAAGGTGTGAAACCCGCGGCCGCCGCAGTCTGTTGGTTGCCGAAGCTGGTCGCGTCTTCGTTAGGCTCAACCTTGTATTGCCAGTTCGCGTAAAACGTCAATTTTCCGATCGGGTCGGCATGCACGAACTTGAAGTTGACTTGGTCATCCCGCTGATGGCCGTCAAAATCCCAGGCGCGGGCGTCTTGATGTAGATAGGAGAGGTAGGCGCTGTTTCCCCCGCCAAACTCGCCGCTGTCCACGCGCGCAAATGTGCGGGTGGTTTCATAGCTGCCGCCGGTCTGGCGGATGTCGACCCCAAAGTCCTTTGAAGGATCGCTCGAAAAGGTCTGGATGGCGCCACCTAAATTGCTGGTGGACGCAACGCCCAGCGAGCCGGCTCCCGACTGCAGCTCAACGCGATCTATGTTTTCGCTGGAAACCGCGCGCGAAACGCTCAAGCCATTGTAGTTTCCATACTGCTGATCGCCCAGCGGTACGCCGTCCATGGTGTATCCCAACTGCTGAAGGGTGAACCCATGGATGACCAGAGACTCGTTCTGCTCATTGTTACCCCAGGGATCGGCAGTTTCATAAACGACGCCGGGTAATGTCTCGATTGCCTTCAACGGGCTGATGCCCGGGAGTAACTTTTGAACTTCGACGTTACCCAGGGCGACCGATGACTGAGTGGTCTTGGCGGCCGTCACCACGATCTCGCTCAAATCACTGCTGGAAGCAGGATCGGAAGTGTCGGCGGCGAATGCGGATGAAACGGCGAGGTTGAACAACAAGACGCTGAAAGGGCTGGCAAAATAAGCGAAGCGCGTCACCGGTGAGTTCCTTGAAAAAGGCGCAAGGTTGGAGCACTCAGATGACCAATTTGTTTCAATGTCGTTAACGTTCCATGCGAATGTTGACTTGTCATGGTGTCGTCACATCCATGCGGGTCGCGCGGTCAGCGACCTCCTACTGGATGTGCCGGTCGGTTGATCTCCCTTTCGATCGACGCGCGGCTCACTGTGAGCGACAAGCCGGTTCGGTGACCTAATCTATCCAGCAAATCGTCGGGGAAGTTGATGCTCAACCATTTAGATCCCGCCTCTGCCTTGGCCATGGGCCTGTTGGTTTTCGCACTCATCATGGTCATCCTGTTCGAGGCGACCAACGGCTTCCATGACGCAGCCAATGCAGTCGCAACCGTCATCTACACCAAATCGCTGCAACCCGGACAAGCCGTCGTGCTCTCCGGCGTGATGAACTTTGTGGGCGTTCTCGTCGGTGGCATTGCGGTGGCCTACGCGCTGGTCGAGTTGCTGCCCGCCGAAGTACTTTCGCCGCCGGACGGGGGACCCGCGGTTGCCATGCTGGTGTCTTTGTTCGTCGCCGCGCTGTCTTGGAACATTGGCACGTGGTGGTTTGCGTTGCCCAACTCCAGCTCCCATTGTTTGATCGGCTCGCTCATCGGTGTCGCACTGGGCAATGCATTTGCACACTCCCGCAGTCTGACCGAGGGAGTTCATTGGGCGCAGCTCTGGAGAGTGCTCGAAGCGCTGGCGCTGTCGCCCCTGTTAGGGTTTATCTTGGCCGGCGCCCTGTATTTTCTATGCCGGAAGACTTTTCACGACAAGCATCTCTATGAGCCTGTCAAAGATAAGCCGCCAATCTGGTGGATGCGTGCGATCTTGATTTTGACGTGCACGGGAGTCAGCTTTTCGCATGGGACCAATGATGGTCAGAAAAGTATCGGTCTTTTCATGTTGGTGATCATTGGAATCTTTCCCGCGACCTACGCATTGAATCCAGAAGGCAAGACATCCTTGCAAGACATTGCCTCGATCATGCAGGAGGCGCGGCCGTTGGTGGATTCATTCGGAGACGATCGAAAAGCGGACGCCTTGAAGGCAATGCAGTCGATCGAGAGTCGTGCAAGCCGTGAGAAAGACCATCCCAGTCAGTCACCCGCTGACGCGGATCCCACCAAAGCGCCCAAGCTTCAGGCGGGTCCCCGATCCGAGAGCGCGCAAACTCGGTCGTCGGTACGCGACGATATCTACCAAGTAATATCGCAGTTGAAGCACGCAGAGGAGGCGAAAGGCGTTTCCGAGGAACAGAAAAAAAGCGCTCAAAGCTTATCGAAGCGTCTGGGTCAGGCGGTCGAATACGCGCCGTATTGGGTTCGCATTTTGAGTGCGCTTTGTTTGGGCATTGGCACCATGATCGGATACAAGAGAATCGTCAAAACCTTGGGCGAGCGGTTGGGCAATGTCCATATGACTCCGGCTCAAGGAGCCTCGGCTGAATTGGTGTCGGCGTTGCTGATCGGGACTGCCGGATTCACGGGTTTGCCGGTCAGCACTACGCACATCGTGACTTCAGGCATCGCGGGCACGATGGTAACTTCAGGCGCGGGCCTTCAGTACGGAATGATTTCGCGCATCTTGATTGCCTGGGTGCTTACCTTGCCAATCACTATCTTGATTGCAGGCGGCTTGTACTACCTCTTGGCCAGCCCGAACTTCTGACGGGTTGTCTTTTGCCAAGTCTCAAGTTCATGCTTCGGTATGAACCATGTAACCCGAATGCCTGTGGGATACACAGACCGCGTGAATGCGTTGGACTGGCGATCTATTACGGAGCACCTCGATGCGTTTGGCAACGCAGTGCTGCCCAATGTTCTCACAGCGAAGGAATGTCGTGAGATCACCGAGATGTACGCAAAAGCAGATCACTTTCGAAGTCGCGTCGTCATGCAACGACACGGTTTCGGCCGTGGCGAATACCAGTATTTCAAATATCCGCTACCCCTGCTCATCGACGAATTTCGCACTGCGTTATATGAGCAGCTGCAACCGATCGCCAATGCTTGGAGTGAACGGATGAAAGTCGACACGCGCTATCCCGCTACGCATGCGCAGTTCCTCGCTCGCTGTCATGCTGCAGGGCAAACGCTGCCCACACCCTTGCTGCTACGTTACGTGGAGGGTGACTACAATTGCCTGCATCAGGATCTGTACGGTGAGCACGTATTTCCCATTCAAGTGGCTGTTCTCTTGGCTCGACCCGGGCAGGATTTCACGGGAGGCGAGTTCGTGCTGACCGAGCAGAGACCAAGGATGCAGTCCCGGCCGGAAATAGTCCCGCTAAACCAAGGCGATGCGGTGGCCTTTGCCGTGCGGGATCGACCGGTGAAAGGCACGCGCGGCACTTACCGGGTGAAGCTGCGCCACGGTGTGAGTCGATTGCGATCGGGCCAACGTCATACCCTCGGCATAATTTTCCACGATGCCCTTTAGTTCAGCCTGATTGCACGCCTAGACGGCGCCGTGAGAGCGCTGACGCACCATTCGGGGGCGCTCCTTCTTCAATGAAGGTTCTCGGATTTGATTCGGCTTCGCGGACGGGTGACATCCTATAAATAAAATGGGATAAGTCAGGAATGGGCCTAGCGCTGCGCGTGGAACCAGTATGAAAACAAGACTGTTTGGTCTGTTGCCGCCCGCGATGCTCGTGCTCATTGTCGTGTTTTGGGGAACCATCCCTGCCTCATGGATCGACAACCCGTTAACGGTCACCGCGGTGAGCGTTGCAACGCTGGTGATCGTGCAACTGCTGGAGTTCCTCAACGAGCGGCACACAGGCTGGCGATTGAATCGCCTGGAATTTCTGACGGATCTATTCTATGCAGTCCTGTACTTCGGCGTGATCGCGGGTTTCGAGGACGATTATGCGGAAACGCCGCTGGCTTCTTTAAAGAAAGCGCTCGGCATCACCACTGACTGGGCATTGCATTCGCCGTTCCTGGTGCAGGTGGCGCTGGTGATCGTCGTGGTCGAGTTCGGTCAGTACTGGATGCACCGGCTGATGCACAATTCCTTCGTCTGGTGGACCCACGCTCCGCATCACCACATCACGCAGCTGAATGCCGCCAAGGGCCTGGTGGGGAACCCGCTGGAGCTTTTCCTGGTGTCGTTGAGCGTGATTGCGGTGTTCGACCTGCGCAAGGACGCCACCTTCTGCGCGCTCAACATTCTCGGCGTCGTGTCGAGTTTTGCTCACGCCAATGTCCGCTGCAACACGCCGCGCTGGTATTCGTACATCTTCACCTCGATCGAGGCCCATAGCCTGCACCACTCAGTGCCCTACTTGGACACCCGCTGTAATTACGCCAATTCCCTGATCCTCATCGATCGCGTGTTCGGGACCTTTCGCGAGGGTGAATCGACCGTCGTAGGCCAGGACAATCGCGAGCGACTGTCCATCCCGCAACAGTTCATGTTTCCGTTTCGACCCCTGATCGCGATGATCAAAAAGAAGCGGGGCACGGCGGCACCTGCGGCGGGCTGACGATGTTCGTGTTCATCGGCTAGCGGCACCGTTCACCTGGCAGGCGGCCGGAATATCCGCCGACGCGAGTCGCGAAATCGTGCCCGCCTTGTAGTTGGTCAGCCAAATATCGTCTTGGCGGAAGCCGATGGAATCTCCGCCCGGTCCCGTCCACTGACAGAGCAGCGCCGGGATGGACGCATCGATGACCGACAATGGAACCTTGGAGAAGGTGGTCCAAATTCTGCCCGCGCCAAAGGTGATGTCGCCGCCGGGGCCCGGTGTGCCGAGTGGAATCGTCTGTGTCGTTTCACCGCCCGACGGGTCGATGCGGCTCAATGATCCATCGCCCTGATTCAACGTCCAGATGGCGCCGTCGCCAGCGGTCAGAAACCTGGGATGACGCCCGGTGGGTAGGCGGGCAACCACCTTGCCCGTCGCGGCATCGACACTGGTGATTTCCGCGCCTTTTGCGCGTGTCACCCAAATGCGTCCCGCGCTGAAATAGGGATTGTATGAACCCGCAGGCAATCGCGCGACCGGTCGAACCGTGCCGTCGGCAGGATCGATGCGCACCAGGGAGTGCGACCGAAGCACCATCCAAACGCTGCCGGATCCCGTGGTAATGCCTCCCTCGGCCGCGATCGGACCGACTTTGTAGGTGGCCACGAGAGTTCGCGTCTTCAAGTCGACGCGTGCAAGGCCGCCTGCCCGACCACACAGAGGAATCCACAAACTATCGAATCCCACCGCCAATCCGGCGCACGGCTCACCGGGCAGTACCACAGTCGCGATACGTTGATTCGTGACGGGGTCGATGGCGTGCACGGCATAAGGACCGGTGCTTCCGACCCACACCTCGGCGTCCGTGATTGCAACCCAGTCGGCGGTCTTGCCCAGGTGCAGGGTCATCGAAAACTTCAGCTGGTCGAAGGGCATGCGAACCGCTTTGAGAGTTCCACGGGCAACTCGCGCCGGCGCCGATTGCGCCAATGCGCAAGTCGCCATGAATAGAGCGCTGAGTGCGAAGGCGCTTCGGAACAGCAAATGCCGTCGTCGTGTGGCTCGCGAGTGATTAGGCATGCCGTCTCTACCTTGCTTGCATTACTCAATGGGTCGTCATGGTACCGCATGACATTTCGCCGATTGGAGCATCGAATCGCCGTGGTGAAGCGTCCTACTTTGCTCCATTTCGAAGCATCGAATCGCTTCGTTAGCACTGACATTGTGCGCAATCTTTTTTAGCACAGCCGATCCACAAAGTTAGGTCGTGTTTCGCAGAGGACCGTGTATCGTTCTTACGCGGAGAGGCTGGTCATCAAGAAAATTATCGCGACGCGAGGATGACATGAGCAATACGATCAGGGCTGTACGAAGAGGCGGCGGTCAGTGCGTCGCGCTACTGGCTTATCTGATGACCGCGGTGCCGTTTGCGTCTTCGGCCGGCGACGCCCCGGATTCATCCGATCAACTCGCGGAGATCATCGTCACTTCGCAGAAGCGAACGGAAGATATCAAAGACATTCCCATCAGCGTGTCGGCCATCGGCGGGGCGCAATTGCAGGAATATCACATCGCCAACTACGACGACATCACGCGCACCGTTCCCGGCGTCTCATTCCAGGCGGGCGCGGGTCCGGGGCTCGACAACATTGAAATTCGCGGCGTGAGTTCGACGTCTGGATCGGCGACGGTGGGCATCTATATCGACGAAGTGTCCGTGACCACTAAAAACTTGTTCGACGGCGCCGTGCAGCCGAAGCTGTTCGACTTGGATCGCGTCGAAGTGCTGCGCGGACCTCAGGGCACTCTGTACGGCGCCAGTTCCATGGGCGGCACCGTTCGTTTCATCACCAAGCAACCGGATCTTGACGCCTTCAGTGCCTCGGTGAGCACCGATCTCTCGGTCACGCACCACGGCGGATTCAACAACGACGAATACGCCATCTTGAACATTCCTGTCATGCAGGGTGTGTTCGCGGTGCGTGTCGGCGTCGACATCTCCGACGAGAGCGGCTATGTGGACAACTACAAGGCAACTCCCACCGGCGCCGATGGGGCTGGCGGCGTCTTGTCGCTGGGTGTTGATGACAACACCGGCATTCTCGCGCGCAAGGACGTCAACGACGTGCGTACCCAGGTGTTTCGAATCAGCGGCAGGTACGCCGGCCCGGACGATCTCATCGTCACGCCGGCCTTTTTCTGGCAGCGCACCGCGGTTGCCGATAGCGCGCTGCAATACCCGGCGATCGGCGTATATGCGCAGGACAAACGGGTGGCCGAGCCCGGTACCGATACCCTGGTCTTGCCGAGCATCACGGTGTCCAAGAATTTTGGATGGGCGGACCTGACGTCCATCAGCAGCTACTTCGACCGCGATTTCCATCGCGTCACCGATGGCACCTACTACAACTCCTACATCTTCTCGAATTATTTTGTCGCGCCGGGACTCACCGGACCGCAGGCGTACGCGGCACAGACGGAGCTTGGATTCCTGCCGTCACCGGTCAATTACCGTACCACCACCGAGCAGTTCTCCCAGGAAGTGCGTCTGAGTTCTAGGGCTGCCTCGATCGGCGGCATGCCGCTGACGTGGACCGGGGGCTTGTACTTTTCGATCCAACACCAGAAGCATCTCGACGATGAGTTCATCCCGGGCCTGCAGACCAATTTCACTGCCATTACCGGGTACGCCATTGATGCTCCACAATCTCCTGTGGGGTCGACCAATTATCCGGGTGTGTCGTTTGCGAACGATCTGATCTACCTCGGTCATGTCTGGCTCACCGAGCGTCAGCTGGCGCCCTTTGGAGAGATAGGCCTGCAGATCCTCCCGCAGCTCAAGGCGACGTTCGGCTTGCGCTACGTGTCCGCGAGATCCGATTACGACGTCGTTAGCGGTGGGTTCTATTCTTTCGGCTTGCCCACCAACTACACGGACACCGAGCATTTCAGTGCGACCACACCCAAGGCGTCACTGGACTATGCCATCAACGACTCCAGCAACCTCTATGTCACCATTGCCAAGGGATTCAGATTGGGCGGTCCGACGGGTCCCGACCCCGCCAACGTACCTGGAGGGACCTGCGATGCGGATTATGCGACCCTGGCTATCGCCAATCCACCGACCCAATACAAGTCTGACTCGCTGTGGAGCTATGAACTGGGCAGCAAGGGGCGCTACTTCGACAACCGTCTTTCGGTGAATGCCGCGGCCTACGCCATCAAGTGGTCCAACATTCAGCAGACCGTCAACCTGCCCACCTGCGGCTTTGGGTTCACGACCAACGTCGGTGACGCGCAGATCTACGGTAGCGAATTTGAGGTGCGCGCTCTGGTATTGCCTTCGCTCACGCTGTCTTTGAATGCCGGAACCACGCACACCTACATCTCGTCAGTGTCGGGCTTGGGCGCCGGCATCGTGTCTGTGGGTGAGTCCATCCTCAATGTTCCGAAGTACAGCATCACGCCGAGTGTCGATTTCAACGCGCCGGTGGGCGATTCGATGTCGGCATTCGTGCACGCGGACTATCCCTACACGGGGCGTGCGCGCGCGTACTTCGACAGCAGCGGACTCGATCAGCTGTACTCCCCGGGCTATGGCATCGTTAACCTCAACGTTGGATTGAGCTTGAACAAACTCACCGTCGGTATCTATGCAAAGAACTTACTCAACTGGAAGAACATCATTCAGTATCCGTCGGTGAACTCGGTTCCCGAGGGCTATACGGTTCGACCGGCCACGGTTGGAATCACGGCGACCTGGTCGCTGTGAGATGAACAGCGATTACTGATCCTTAAGGCGGAGCGGCCATGCTGACAGCGTCTTAAGCCGCTCCGCGGTCCGCCTTCAATTATTTCTTTCACTCCCTGATACAAAGCCCCATCCCCTTTCGCCTTGTATGAATAGGGGCCCGCCTTCGTGCGGGTCCGGTCTTTCCATAACGTACAAACTCAAAAGGGTGACCGGATGAGCTATTCAATTCAATTGATGAAGGAGGCAGCGAGTCGCATCCTTCGAGTTGTGGTGCCGACGGCCGTCGCGCTGTCGCCGCTCGCGGCCCACGCTTCGTTGCGCCAACCGACCGCCTGCTGCACATGGCCTCCAGCGCGCTGGGCTGTGCCTGCTACGTTCGCATTTGTATGGCGAAGCAGAACCGGTGTTGCTGACGG
>CAZZWE010000070.1:0-22831 GCA_964657675.1 uncultured Steroidobacteraceae bacterium | reverse complement strand
CGAACCGCGATACGCATCACAGCACCCTTCGCTTATTGTCAATTGCGCGCTTATTTCTGCAAAGAATGCGCAAATCGCCGCCTCATTGCTGCGTCGAACTGCGACGTTCGTCAAGGATGGAATGCAGGGTTTCCATCACATTGCACTGTGCCTTCAAACCTAAAATCGCGCGAGTTGGCCTAAGTGCTCGATCCCAAACCTGACCTTGCCGAAATAAGCCCGGCGGATGCTTCTTTCGAGCCGTATGGCCGGCTATTGCGCATGCTGATGCCGAGCTTGCGCAGCCTCGTGATTCACGACGGCTACTCGAATCTGGTTTGGAGCTCTGATGAAATCGACCTGGCCGACGAACCGGAAGTGATCACGGATGCCATCGCCAATGCGTTGGCCGATCGCGGCGAGTTTCCCGGTGTGGCGCGCACGCTGGATGCCGATCGCGTGGTGTATTCCTTTGCGGTCCGCGGCGAGTTGATTGAGCTCTTAGGCGTCGTCAGTCTGGTCATTCGCATGTCGGGTACGCAGATTGAGCCGCGGCCGTTGCAGACCGTGCGGCAGCTGGTGCTGCCGGCTTTGGAATGCCTGCGGCGCGAACTGGCGCTGCGTTCCAAGCTCGGCTCACGCGAGCGTGACCTCGACATCCGCGAGCGCGATTTGGATCTGATGATGGAGATGCAGTCCAATCAGTCCGCCTCCAACAGCGACGCCGACGAATTCTCTCTGATTTTAAAAACCGGTCTCGAGCGCATGGGTTGCGCCCTCGCCGCGTTGTGGGTGCCGGATAAGAATATTGCCCTCTCGCTCACGCGCAGCGGCCAGCCGATGTCGCCGGAATCACTGAAGCGAGCGCAGCATCATTTGATGGCGTGGATGCAGCTGCAACAGCGCACCATCGTGGTCAACCATATCTCCAAAGTCACCAGTGAAGTGGCCGCGCCCTACAAGATTCTCGCCTGTCCCATCCGGCATCGCTCCGAACGGGTGATGGGTGTCCTGGCCTTGTTCAATCCGCCGAGCGCGCCGGATTTCGACCAGCAACAAACGCGCATCGTCGAAATGCTGGCCAAACGCTCCACCGTGATCATCCAAGCTCAATATGATCCCAGCACCGGATTGATGACGCGGCAGGCGTTCGAACGCCAGGCGTCCGCCTTGTTGTCCTCAGATGTGCCGAATGCAACGCACATCATTCTGTATCTGGACATCGACCGATTGCACGTGATCAATGAGACCTTCGGTATGCATGTCGGCGATGACGTCATCGTTAGCGTTGCGGACCGCATGGCCAAGGCGCTGCCGCCGGGCGCGCTTTCCGCCCGTATCTCCGGCGACCGTTTGGCGGCGTTGATCCCAAATTCCAGCATGGACTGGGCGGCGGTCGTTGCAGAACAGATTCGCGGCGCCGCGGAGGCCATCGTGCCGCGCGCCGGCCAAGGTTCATTCGAAGTGTCCGTGTGCGTCGGTGTCTCGCCGATCGGCCGATCCGATAACCCGTTGGCGCATGGCTTGGCGACGGCCGAAATCGCCTGCAAGGCGGCCAAGGATCGCGGCCGCAATCGCGTGGAAATTTTCCAGGATTCCGACCACAGCATCATCCGCCGGCACACCGACATTCTGGTGATCGGCAAGCTGCGCGAGGCATTGGACACCGACAGTTTTCGTCTCGATGCGCAGCCTATTTTGCCCTTGCGCGGCAACTATGGCCGGCCGCGCTTCGAGTTGCTGATCCGCATGTTGGGCGACCGAGGTGAAATTATACCGCCGGGCAAATTTCTATCGTCGGCGGAACGTTACCAGCTCATGCCCACGGTGGATCGTTGGGTGGTGAAACGCGCCTGTGAAGCCTTGAGCGAGCACAGCGCCTCGCTGGGTGAGGAGTTCGCGCGCTTCGCCATTAATCTGTCCGGCCAATCGCTGCAAGATGAATCATTTCTCGCCTTCGTCATCGACCAGATCAAGTCCACCGGACTGCCGCCCGGCGTCTTATGCTTCGAACTCACCGAAACGGCGACCATCGGCAATTTGGAGAAAGCGCAGCACTTCATGCGTACGCTGCAGGACTTGGGATGCCAGTTTGCTTTGGACGATTTCGGCACCGGCGTAAGTTCACTGGCTTACTTGAAGGATCTGTCGGTGAACTACCTGAAGATCGACGGCAGTTTCGTGCGCGATGCCATCAGCAACGCGCGTTCAGAATCGATGATCAAAGCCATTGCGCAGCTGGCGAAAGTCATGTGCATGGAAACCATTGCAGAATACGTCGAAACCGACGCCCTGCGGGTGCGCATGGCGGATCTCGGCGTCGACTACGGCCAAGGGTTCGCGATGGGCAAGGCCCAGCCCCTGGAGGAACTGCTGGCAGAACTGGCCATCTATGAGGCCACGGTCAGCAATTGGGCCGTAAACGAAGCCGACGTATCGCGCGAAGTTCAGGGCTAGTAGTTATTTCTTTAGTCGTTACTTCTGTGGCTCGCTCGCAGCGCGAGCGTCGTTCTGCTTCTCATTCTTGGTGACATCTTCACAGGCCTTGCGCATATCGGCATGCGGCATGGGATTTTCCGCCGCCTTCTGTTTGGCCATGCACTCTTTCATCAGTTGATGCTTGGTCGGCGTTTTCGGCGCCGCATCATCGGCGTGGGCACACACAGCGAATACCAACGCGGTGCTGGCCAGCAATGTGGCAGATGCGGATTTGAATTGATCTCGGGTGGAAATGGCAACATGCCGCATGTTTCGCTCCTTAAGTTGAGATGTCAGTGTGGCATTAACACGGCATTGCGCCATCCTTGTGCGCCTCTCTGCCACGGTCGGTAAAATCCTACAGTAGTTGCATCGATTGCTCACGTGCACGCCGAATCGACGCATGCGTAAATGAAGCCATGTTGATACTTACACGACGAGCAGGTGAGACTTTACGAATTGGCGATGACGTCGAAGTGACCGTCATGGCTGTCAATGGCGCACAGGTGCGGATCGGCATCAAAGCGCCCCGTGACGTGATCGTTGACCGCGAGGAAATCGCGGAACGTAAGCGGCGAGAAAAAGAAGCGCCTGCCACTCAAATTCATCGATAGCTCGTTTTAGCGGCCGTTTTTGCCGCTTGTCGCTTCCAACGGAGGCGATTTAAGGTTATCTTTAAAAAAAACCGACGAGGATCAGCGGGAGTTCCAGTGTCAACTGCGTGATCTCGCGCAATTCATGACCACGCCAGTAAACTATGCGCCAGAGCTGTTGGCGCAAACTTGGTTCAATACCGATCGCCCGTTGTTGTTGGCCGGTTTGCGGGGTCGTGTGGTGGTGTTGAGCGCCTTTCAGGTCCTCTGTCCCGTCTCCATTGCCTCCGGTATTCCCCAGGCGCAAAGAATTTTTGAGACGTTCGCGCCGAGCGATGTCACGGTCATCGGACTGCATGCGACTTTCGAGCACCACGACGCTTTCAACCCGGCGGTGCTCAAGGCCTTCATCCATGAATACCGGCTGAAGTTTCCCATTGCGCTGGATCAACCCAGCCCCAACAGTCCGATCCCGCACACCATGGATCGCTACAAGATGCGCGGAACGCCAAGTCTGATTTTGATTGATCGTCACGGCATGATCCGCAAGCATGCGTTCGGGCCGGTGGACGATCTGCGCATCGGCGCGGAAATTGGCGCATTGACCCAAGAATCGGACGCGGCGGCCGTGCTGGCACGCAGCTCCGCGGCTTAACTCGCCTGCAAACTTAAGTTTGTGTGAATCGAATCCGCACGATGCTGTGGACGGAAACCGGTTTGCCATCTCGCATGACGGGCTGATAGCGCCACTGTGATACGGCCTTGGCGGCGGCGTCATCGAATACCCCAGGATTACTCGCGGCTTTTACTGCAACGTCTTTGACCAGCCCCTTCTCGGTGACCTCGAAGGTCAGCTCCACCCAACCCTGTATTTTTCCAGCCAGCGCGCGCGCGGGATAAACGGGTTCCACCGATTTTTGCAAATGCAGTTGAGTCGCCGGGATCACGGTGTTTGCAAGCGCGCTATTGGCCGCCGCCGCATCCAGATCCCGCTGCACCACCGCGGACTCGGCGGAAGAGAATCCGATGCTTGCGGCTTCCTCCAGCCAACTGCGTGCCGCATCGTATTGTTCCAGCGCCAACGCACGGCGTGCCTTGGCCACCAAGCGGACACCCAGATCCTGCATGGCGGCGGCGAGGCCTGCATTGCTGGGATTGAGCTTCTGCAAAGTCAGTAAATAGTATTTGGCGTTATCGGCGGCCGGCTCGATCAACCGATCTTGCTGCAGCCGCTCATTGGCGTTCTTTAGCAATTGATTCCAGGCATCGACCTCCACTTGGTTGCGCGCCATGGCCTGCAAGCTTTGCAGGGTTTCGATGTTGGCAGGCGCTGCGACGCCGTTGGCAGCCTCAATCCAAGCAGTGGCGGCGGCGAAATCGCGTCGATCGATGGCGCCGCGTGCCTCGGCGAGCAGTCGGGCCGCCAGCACACGTTTCGCCTCCAACACCTCGGGATTATTGGCATCAAGCCCCAGTGCCAGCATCAGGTAGTAGCGGGCGTTATCGTCCAGCGGATCAATCAAGTGTCCGGCGTCCAGTTTCTGTCCCTCGAGCGTCAGCACACCCTTCAGCTTGTCATCGTCGGGTTTGGCATCTGCGGCCGGATGATTTTGTGCCTGCGCAGCGGCGCGCGACTGCGCCGCCTTGATCAACTCCCGCGTTTTGGCGAGTTGGGCCGATAAGTAGGCAATGCGACCGCTTTCCACCCCGGATTTGCGCGCCGTTTCGATGGCCGCGGCGGCTTCGTCCAAGCGTTCCTCGAGCAGCGAGTTCTCGGCCCGTGCCAGCAGGCGTTCATGGACTTCGGCAAGGCCGGCGCGCACGGCGGGGTCGGCTGGGTTACGGGCCTGCGCCTGCAGATACAATTCCAAGGCGTTGTCGCCGCGGGGTTCAGTCAAGCGATTGGCCGCCAGGGCAGCCGCAGCCTTGGCCAGCAGTTGAGATTCGACTGCCTTGCCGGGTGTGGGCGCAGCGGGCACCACGGCGGCTGTCGCAGGCTCCTCGCTGCCATTTTGATGGACCACCACGGCGACGATGGCGATCAGCACCCCGGCGGCCGCTATGCCTGCGCCGATCAGCGGCAGACGCGACAACCCGGAGGGCGGGAGTGGAGGCGGCGTCCGAGCGATACGCCGTCGTTGTTCGCCGTATTTTCTGACGGCGGCCTCGGCGAACAATTTCGCTCGGCCGGGCGACATGGGCTTATGGATGAAGCGATACACGATGCCTGCGCTGATCAGGCTGGCCAACGCCGTTTCATCCTCGCGGTTGCCGGCCACCACGATCACCAGGTCAGGAAACTGACGCTTGATCTGACCGACGAACACGCTGGCGGATTCGCTCAAGGCCTGCAGGTCGAGCACGACGATGCCCACTTCGCCAGCGATCAACAGATCGCTCACCTTGTCGGATGACATTACGTGCCACAGCCGGCGGTCCTCGCCCACGGCTTCACGCAAGGTCTGCAAAAAAGCATCGTCGGTGCTAAGCACCACCAGCTCGACGATATCGCTCGCCAGGCTGAATTTCAGGGCGTCGAGCGAGCCGCCATCTTCCTCAGAAGCTAGCACCAATGAGTTTTCTCTCCAGGCCGAAACGGGGGGATGACGCACCGCAGCAATCCAGACCCACACCCCTCATAAGCTAGTGTTATTCACCGGCTGACGCTATACGATACGGCGTCTCATCGGGCAGACAGCCTATGCTGCAGTGCGTCATCCAATTTTTGTGACTGGCTACTCATTCAACGGTGCCGGGCGCTAGCGGGGAATCCTTGGGAAGCTCGATTGAAATTACCTCTCGTCTTCCTGCGGCGCAGCGACCGGCGTTAGAGGAGTTGCTGTTTTTCAACGTCAACCAGCACCGCGTACGCCTCGGCATCCAGCAATCCATTGAAACCTACGGAGTGCCGGAACTCTACGAACAAGACGGCGCGCTGCGCATCCGCGTCGGCGCCATCAGCGGGGTGCAAACCTTGTTCGCCCTCGCCGACGAGGGACGACCCATCGGCGTGGCAGTGTTCGTCCGCGCCGATCCGGAGCGCTTCGCGGTATTGCACTTAGGCGTCGCGACCAATTATGGCTGGCATCCCACCGTCAGCACCCGCGTGCTGTTGAAACTCATGCACGAAATTCGCAGCACCGCGCGCCGTACTCACGGCGTCGCCAGCATCGAATTGGTTTACAAGGACTCACACCCCGTGCGCTTGCACGCCATGCGCGTGTAGGTAAGAAAATAAATCTCTGGACATCGATGCCTCGCGCTTGCGATGCTCGGGTCCAATCAAAAACTAGGGGATGTCGATGCACTGCAAGAGTCGTATCAGCGGTATTTTTTTGGCTGCCGCCGTGTTGTCCGCCGCGGCTGGTTCCGCGTTTGCCGCACCCGATGAACCCGTCATGCGTCTGCCGTTGCCCAACGGCAATGATTTTCCCATCTCCTCGGCCGTCAAGGTCAGCGCCGGCGTCGACACCTATTTTTTGAGCGGCGCGCTGCCCTCGATCGCCAACAAAGACGCCCCGAAGGGCAGCGTCGAATCCTATGGCGATATGGAAACACAGGCGACCAGCGCGTTGGAATCGCTCAAGTCGACCCTCGAGCGGCTGGGCCTGACCATGGGTGATGTGGTGAAGATGCAGGTATTCATGGTGGCCGATCCGAAAGACGGCAAGCTGGACTTCGCCGGACTGATGACCGGTTATAAGAAATTTTTCGGCACGGCGGATCAGCCGAACAAGCCGGCCCGCAGCGCCTTCCAAGTGGCCGCGCTGGTGGCGCCCGGCGCCTTGGTGGAGATCGAAGTGATTGCCGCCAAGTCGCACGCCAAGGCCGCGAAGGCGCACAAATAGCCGCGAAGGTGGAGCGGGCAAAGCTGCGGGCGCAGCGCCATGAGGATGGCAAGCTGCGCTGCGCCTGGTGCCCGGCCGATCCGCTTTACGTGGCCTACCACGACACCGAATGGGGTGTTGCCCAGCATGAAGATGGCAAACTGTTCGAGATGCTATGCCTCGAAGGAGCGCAGGCCGGATTGAGTTGGATCACGGTGCTGCGCAAGCGCGACAGCTATCGCCTGGCATTCGATCATTTCGATCCGCACAAGATGGTGCGCTACACGCCGGCCAAGAAGAGCCGCCTGCTCAAAGATCCCGGCATCATCCGCAACCGTCTTAAAGTCGACGCCTTCATCGCCAATGCGCGCGCCTATCTCGAGGTCGTCGACAGTCACGGCTCGTTCAACGATTACCTGTGGCAGTTTACCAACGGCAAGGTCGTTCGAAGACGTCCGCTGCATCTCGGACAAATCGCGCCCACCACCGCGCACAGCGACGCCATGAGCAAGGACTTGAAGACCCGCGGCTTCAAGTTTGTCGGCTCGACCATCTGCTACGCCTTCATGCAGGCCGTCGGCATCGTCGATGAACACCAAAAAAACTGCTGGGTGGCGGGCACCCAGTAGCGGCGTTACTTGGCGACGCCCTGCGCGGTCTGCCCGAACAACACCTTCTTCGCCTCTTCGGTCATCGTGGTGTTGGTGCTGACCGCGGCGCCGCGTTCGTAGGCGCGCTGCGTGGCGGGTCGGCTTTTGATGGCCTCGAACCAACGCTGCAAGTGCGGAAAATCCTCGAGCTTCTGTCCCTGCGCTTCATACGGCACGATCCAGGGATACGCCGCCATATCGGCAATCGAGTAGGCACCAGCCACGAACTCCCGGTCCGCGAGCCGCTTGTTGAGCACGCCGTACAGCCGGTTGGTTTCCTTCACGTAGCGATCGATGGCATACGGAATTTTCTCCGGCGCATAGCGGTTGAAGTGATGGTTTTGTCCCAGCATGGGACCCAAGCCCCCGACCTGCCAAAACAACCATTGCAGCACCTCGACACGCCCTCGCGCATCGCTCGGGATGAATTGCTCGCTCTTATCGGCCAGATACAACAGGATGGCGCCGGACTCGAATACCGAAATCGGCGCGCCCCGTTCCAGCGGCGTGTGATCGACGATGGCCGGCATGCGATTGTTGGGCGAGATCGCCAGAAACTCCGCTTGAAACTGTTCACCCTTGCCGATGTTCACCGGCATGATGGTATAAGGCATCGAAGTTTCTTCGAGAAACATCGTGATTTTGTGCCCATTAGGGGTCGGCCAGTAGTGCAGATCGATCATCGACGTTCCTCCACAGGTTCGGTGGCAACTTTGTGCTCGCGCAATATCGCTATGCATACATCTTCTTCGCGTGCGTGCAGCCGCATTTCATCGAGGCGCGCCCGTGAGCGCTTGTTCTTGGCCCAGGGCATCAAGGGCAGATCGAATTGAGCCGCGGCGGCCACCCGCCACTCCAGCAGCCGTCTGCGTTCCGCGAGGATGCGCGCTTCTTTGCTATCGGGCGTCACCAGCCGTCGCTCGATGCCGAACCCCGCCAGCTGCGTGGCGACCGCATCGCCTTTCTGCATGGTCCTTGCGAGTTTGAGGCAGACCTCGCGGCGCTCGGGCGCGGCGGCAATGTCGCGGCAGACATCCGCCAAAGCGCTGAAGGAGGGAACCGCGTCAGCCGTCGCGATGCTGTTCACTTCGGTAAAGCGGGCCCAATCCGAGTCAGCATATTCGATGGGCAAGGCATGGCGTTGAGTCTTGAGCACATCGAACATCACCACCGTCAGGCGGTTCAAATAAAGATCGAAGCGCGGCGCGTGCGCCATGTCGTCAAGCACCCGGTCGATCTCTACAACGTCCTTGTCCTTGTGAGCGGTGGCGAGGATGGGCATCCACGACGCGCTGTTGTCGGCGTCGATCCAGCGCATGACGGTGGCGACCTCGGGGGTATTGCAGAGCGCGGTTTCGGCGCAGATTTGCAAATGCATCCAGGCGATCGCGGCGCTTTGCGGTGCCAGCGCGGCGGCCTGCGCGATCAAATCGGCCGCGGATTTCTGCGGGTCCTGAGCATTTGATTTGACTTTGGGTTTGCCGGCCGCGCTGGAGAAGCGCAGCGCTGCGGCGGTCAACAGGCTGTTGGCATCGCTGCGGTTGGCCAACACGCTGGCGGCTTGCGACCGGAAGATTTGATTCTGGCCCGCCGTGTTGCTGGCCGCGCCACCGCTTTGAAACGGAGCCAGCGAAGTCAGCGCCAACAGCAGTGTCAGGAGCCGCGAATGCCGCGTGACCATCGGTCGGTGCTCAAGACGAAGCGCGATGGCTTCCGGCCGTCAGGCCCGCGGTGATGGCCAGGCGCATGGCGTCCTCGACCGAGATGTCGAGCGGCTGTAGACGTTCGCGCGGCAGGTACAAGGTGTAGCCGCCGAAGGCGTAACTCATTGGAAAATACACAGTGACCCAATCCTGGCCGCCGTGCGGAATCAGGGCGTTGGGCACATCCTCACGGGTGACGAAGCCGATGGCGTGCACATCGGCGAAGCGCGCCAATACCACCCGCTGCAGGTCGCGCTTCTCGCCGCTGCCGGAGGGCAACAGACTCAAAACATCGCGAAAACCGCCGTACAAGGTTTTCACGAAAGGAATGCGCCCCAGCAAATCCTCCCAATACTTGAGCAGAATTTTGCCGGCGTAGGCGTTGACCAAGCTGCCCACCACCAACAACAGCAGGAATCCGGTGATCAATCCCAGTCCCGGCCAGTAGTGCGCGGGGCTGACCACACCGAGCCAGATCAGCGCAGAACGCAGCCAGCCTTCCACGGTATTGACCAGCCACCAGATGACATACACCGTCAAAGCCAGTGGCAGGACGGTGACCAGGCCGCTCATGGTGAGCGTTAAGATCTTGCGCATGGGTTTATCATCGCATGATCAGCCATACATGGTAACCACGCCCAATGACCCAAGACCCCACGCTCGACATCGCTCCCGCCCGGCCCACCGACGTGGCACTGATGCTCTCGCTGATCACCGCACTGGCCGATTACGAAAAGCTGCGCCATGAAGTCGTTGCCACCGAGGAGTCGTTGAGCCTGGCGCTGTTTGGGCCCAAGCCTAGTGCCGAAGCCGTGATTGCCCGCGTCAACGGCACGCCCGCGGGTTTTGCCTTGTTCTTCCACAATTTCTCCACCTTCGTCGGCAAGCATGGCCTGTACCTGGAGGACTTGTTCGTGCTGCCGGAATTTCGCGGCCGCTCCATCGGCAAGGCGCTGCTGCAGTATTTGGCGGCGCTTGCCGTGGAAAGGCAGTGCGGCCGATTCGAATGGGCGGTGCTCGATTGGAATCGCCCGGCGCGCGACTTCTACGAGTCGCTCGGCGCGGAAGCCAAATCAGATTGGATCATTCACCGTGTGTCGGGCGCAGCACTGCAGCAATTGGCCTCGGGCAAATCATGACTGCCGCGGCAGCAAAAAACGCAAGCCGTGGTAATTGAGGATCACGCCGTCGCGGCGGATGTGCTCGACGGTCGGCCCTTCCTGCAGGGTGGTGCCTTCGTGATATTTGCGCATGTTGATGAACACGAAACGCTCGGAGGGCTTGGTGCCGTACACGTGCACGTCCAGATGCAGTTCCGGCAACGTCTGTGAACCCGACAAGCTGAGTTCGTTGATGGTGGGCAGGACTTCGTCGCTGTCGGCCTTGGCGTCCTCATCGGTGAGCACGGGATCCGCGCGCCGCACGCTGCGCAGCGGCGGGGCTTTCAATTCGTCGGCCAGCCTGGGGACCGCGGTAAGCCGCGGCGGTGAGGCCGGCGCTGCGTTCTCGGCGGGCGTGGTCGTTGGAGTCACCGGGATTTCAGGCGCGTAAACCGGGTTTGCCGGCGCGGCATCCATCGGACTGAAGTGATCGGCGGCATTGGATTCTGGAGCGGCGGGAGTGGCGGCGCTCTTGCGGGCTGCGCCACCGTTCGCGGCCACCGCAGGCGCGGAATTACTGCGGATCAGCACGACCGCGAGCACGATGACATTGGCCAGCAACAGCACGCCGAGCAACACCACCCACAGGGGCAGGCGGGCGGGCCGCGTCGCAATGCGGGTATCCATCAGGCCCGGTACCGATTGGCGCTGGCGTTCGGTTTCCGATTTTTTTAAGGCGTCGAGAATAAAG
This sequence comes from uncultured Steroidobacteraceae bacterium, assembly GCA_964657675.1. Classification (GTDB taxonomy): domain Bacteria; phylum Pseudomonadota; class Gammaproteobacteria; order Steroidobacterales; family Steroidobacteraceae; genus Bog-1198. The sequence goes on along the minus strand of CAZZWE010000070.1, from coordinate 11,750 downwards.
GACATTAAAGTTTCCTAGCCGCCGCGCGCCGCATTGGCCATGAGTTGCGGCGAACCCGGTTCTGCCAGTGCAGTATCTAAAACCACCTGAGTCTGCAGACCGGCGATGCCGTCGACATTCAGGCGATGTTCGCGCTGGAAGTTCTGCACTTCGATGGCCAGCTCCTCATCGTACACATCGGCGTGCTCAGGATCCGATGCGCCGCCGCGCAGCGCGTTCAAGCTGCGCCGCAACCATCGCACTTCATCGCCCTGCATCCCCACCGACAACAGCCGGGTACGCAAGGTTTTCGGTTTCCAGATCACGGTGAAATCGCCGAACCAATCGCGCGACAAATCATCGAGGGCAACGCGATGATTAAGCTCGCCCAAGTCCAGGGTGGCATATTTATCGTCCAACCCCGACAACACCACGCGATGACGCTGACCGGCATCATCGGTGAGGCTCAAAATCGCGGGGCGGTTCAAGGCGCGCACCTGCGCCCAGGAGCCGCGCTGCTCCAGGCAGGCCAATCCGGACTTGCGCGCTTGGCCACAGGGATCCTTGTCGTCGGTCATGGCCGTGCCCCACAACGACAGCAGCCGGCGGAACGCGGCCGTGTCCGTAGTACTGGCGCTGTTGGCGGCCAGTAAATCATGGATGGTGGCCAGGGGCGGCGCGGTCGCTGTCGTCGTCTGAGCCGACGGCGCCTGAGCGGGCGATGTCGTGGAGGCGGCGAGGCCAGTGTTGGCCGGTGTCATGGCAGCCGAGGCGGCCGCGGTGGGAGCGGCCGCCGCATTAGCGGGCGTGGCCGCGTCGGGTGCCGCCGTGCGCCGACTGGCCGGGGCCAGGCGAGCGGGTGCCTTGGCCGAGGCGATGAGCGCCGCGATCTGCGTATGCCACAACTGCCAGCCGCCGAATGCAGTGCCGGCCAACAGCAAGGCGCCGACGCTCACCGCCGCCCAACCCAACCAGGTGGGCAGAAAGCGCCGGCCATACACTTCTCCGGCGGCCTGACGCACCAGAGCAGGCGTGATGCGCCGCGTCTCCTGCGTATACGCGCCGAGCAGCGCGCGATCGCAGGCCACGTTGATGACCCGCGGAATTCCAGACGACAACCGATGCACTTCGCTCAAGGCTGCCTGAGTGAAGATCTCTTCCGAGGCGCCGGCGACCTTCAAGCGATGCCGCACATAGCCTTTGGTTTCCTCGCGCGACAAGGGCATGAGGTGATAGCGGCCGGTAATGCGCTGGGCGAGTTGACGCAGGTCGGTGCGATCGAGCAATTCGCGCAGTTCGGGCTGGCCGATCAAAATAATCTGCAGCAGCTTCTGCGTAGGTGTTTCCAAATTGGTGAGCAGGCGCACCTGCTCCAACACTTCGAACGACAGATTTTGCGCCTCATCCACCAACACGATGATGCGCCGGCCCTCCGCATGCGCCTGCAGCAGCCGGCGATTCAAGGCATCCACCATTTGCTTGACGCTGTCGCGATCGGCCTCGGCGATTTCCACGCCCAGCTCTTCGCAGATGGTGAGCAGAAACTCCGCCGGCGTGACGCGTGGATTCAAGATCACCGCCACGTCCGCATGATGTGGCACCCGCGACAGCAGCGTGCGCACCACGGTGGTTTTGCCGGTACCCACCTCGCCGGTCAGTTGGATGAAGCCGCCCGACTCGTTGATGCCGTACAACAGATGCGCCAAGGCCTCGGCGTGACGCTCGCTCAAATAGAGATAGCGGGGGTCCGGGGTGATGGCGAATGGTTTCTCGGCGAGGCCGAAGAAGCTGGTGTACATAAGAGCGCTAGGATAATACCAACTCAGCTTTGACTGTCTGAACCGCCCGGGGTTCGCGGCAGACGGCTGGCCCGGGTCAAAACACCCGCCCCGAACCGGCCGCGGATGCCGTCCACGGCGCTGTCGAGGCGGCTGGGCGCGGTTTGGACGTCGGCAAACAGGTCGCTTTGCACCTGCTCCTGCAAATCGGCCACCCCGACCCCCAATAAGCGCACAGCGGCCCGTGGCTGGGTCTTGATCCATTCCTTGAGCAGCTCCTGCGCCACGCTGGAGATGGTGGCCGTGTCCTGGGTGGCGGTCCCCAGGGCTCGCTGGCGGGTATACGTCGTGAAATCGCTGCGCCTGATCTTGACGTGCACCACGGCGGCAATCAGGCCCTGGGACCGCAGCCGGGAGGCGGTGCGATCAGCCAGATGCGCCAGCTGCGCGGACAGCTCCGAGGGCAGACGGATGTCGACGTCATAGGTCTCCTCCGCGCTGATGGATTTCTCCTCGCGGTCCGCCACTACCGGCCGGTCATCGATGCCGCAGGCGCGCTCGCGGATCAACTTGCCGTGCTTGCCGAACACCCGCCACAGGACATTGTCATCGGCTCGTGCCACATCGCCGAAGGTGTACAAACCCGCGGCATTCACCAGGGGCAGCGTCTTCGCGCCCACGCCGAACAGTTTTTGAATCGGCAGCGGATCCAGCACCTGCCGCAGATTGTCGGCACCGATGCGGCACATACCATCGGGCTTGTTCAAATCCGAGGCGATCTTCGCCAACAGCTTGTTGGGCGCGATGCCGACCGAGGCGGTCAATCCGGTCTGTGCTGCGATGCGCGCGCGAATGTCGACCGCAATCTTTTGCGAGTCGCCGAGCAGCCGCTGGCTCGCGGTGACATCGAGGAAGGCCTCATCCAACGACAGCCCTTCCACCTGCGGCGTGAACTGATGAAAGATGGCGAACACCACGCTGGACACTTCTTGATAGCGGCTCATGCGCGGCTGCACCACGACGGCCTGGGGGCAGCGTTTCAGTGCTTCGCGCATGGGCATGGCGGAGTGCACGCCGAATTTGCGCACCGCGTAGCTCGCGGCCGCGACCACGCCGCGACCGCCCGTGCCGCCGACGATCAGCGGCGTGCCTTTCAGCGACGGATTATCCCGCTCCTCGACCGACGCATAGAACGCATCCATGTCGATGTGCAGTATGGCGCGCGCGTCCATGCATCCTTTACTTCACCGTGATGGTGATCTTCTGCGACTTGAGCACCGGATCGAAGGCCTGATGCAAATAATCCGCGAACACCAACTGCAAGGTATGTTTTCCGGGCGGCAGGGTCAGCGTGGTTTCGGTCTGGCCTTTGCCAAAATGCAGGATTTTGTCAGTGGCCGGCACCGGCGCGTCGAGGGTCAGTTCGCTGACATCAGTATCCACCAAGAGGTGATGATGTCCGGTGTTGTCGAACTTGACGCCGGCCGGCGCGATGCCCATACCCTTCAACCCGAAACGCACGGTCACCGGTCCCGTGATCTTGTCGCCGTTATGCGGCGCAATGAAATACACCTCGGCGCCCGCCGGGGCGGCTACCCGATCGGCGGCGAGTGCGAGGGTGGCCAGCAGGCTCAATCCCAGAACAGCGAATACACGCATAGCGAATCTCCTGTGAATAAAATTTTATAACTGCAGGGCGGCGTACAGAAATACACCCGCCACGCCCAGGGCGAATACGATGGAATACACGATCAACATGACAAAGGCTTTGAACAAAGTGCCCACCCAACTGCGTCCGAACACCCGGCGCATGGCAATGGCGCCGTAAACGAACGTTGCCCAGACCAGCGGGTTAATGACAAAGTTGAGCGGCCCTATCAACACCGGCCAAGCGTTGCCCAAAGAAAACAGCAAAAACAACACGATGGCGACCGAAAACACCATCGCATGCAAGTGCAGGAAGAATAACAGGTGTTCCACGTAGCGATGCCGCGGACGCCAATACAGCAGCATGTGCAGGAAAGCGATCACCGGCAAAAAGATGAACATGGCCTTGGGCGCGGTGCCGACCGCCACGTTCAATAAGCTGGCGCCGTTATCGGCCATCACCGCGTCGCAGGCGTGTCCCACACGTGATGACCATCTGGCCGGGCCCTTGTGGCGAACTTCCTGGCACACGGCGCCCTTGTCCTCGGTCGGGTTCTCGGTCGAGTCGTTTACGTTGACCACTGCAAAATCCTTGCTGTGGCCGTGGATGGAAGCCAGCAGGAAAAAGATCACGCTCAAGATCAGGTACAGCCGGAACGGCGGCACATAGGCCGCCCGACGGCCGGCGATGAACTCAGTGGTGAGCTTGCCGGGCTTGAACCATAAGGTAATCAGCGTGCGCCACAAGCGCGAGTCGGCGTGGGTCAGACCCTCCAGGGCTTCGTGAATCAACTCGCCGGTGGTGGGCACATGAACCTCGGCCGCCTGCCCGCAGTCGACGCAGAAGTGGCCGAGCAGCGCCGCGCCGCAGTTCTTGCAATGCGCTGTGGTTACGGATGCGTTCGACACGGCGGGGTGCGTGGCCTGCGGCGTCGCCGCGGTGACGCCGCCCGGGTCAGCGCTCGATGGGTTGGCGGGTGTTTCCGGCGTGCTCATCAGGCGGCGTCCGCGCCGCTGCCAAGCTCCAGCGGCGCGAAATCATCGACGTTGACGATGGCCAGCACTTTGGCATCGTATTGAATCAGGATTTGAGCTTCGGCGTCGTTGATGATGCCAAGCGTCAAGGCCTGCGCAATTTGTCCGGGAAGATCCAGGGCGGTCACGCGTCCGGTCTTCACGCCATCGACGCGGATACGCTTTTCCAAGGGTTCGGCCATCGTCGACAACACCAGACGAATGTTGAGCAGCACCATCAAGAGGACCGGAACGGTCAGCAGCAGCTTCCACCATGGCGGCGTGGTGCCCCATTGCCAATAGGCGGCCAGCAGCGCGATCGACATCCCGGTGCTGACGCCTAAACGGGCGCGGCGATAAGCGAGAGTCAGCGCGACGCCGATGAACAACACGAGCCAGCCGGCACAGATGCCGGCCGGTAACAGCCAGTCATTCATAGGCACCCTTACATAAGGCTAGATCAAGTCTTTGACGCCATCGCGCTCTTCCAACAGCTCGCGGTGCGTGGCCTGCATTTTCTCCTTGCTGAACTCATTGATTTCCAGGCCCTGCACGATGCTGTACTCGCCGTCCTTGCAGGTCACGGGATAGGAATAGATCACGCCTTCCGGAATGCCGTAGCTGCCGTCCGAAGGCACGCCCATGCTGACCCAATTACCTGACGGCGTGCCCAACATCCAATCATGGATGTGATCGAGCGCGGCCGCAGCCGCCGATGCGGCCGAGGAGGTGCCACGCGCCTTGATGATGGCGGCGCCGCGCTGCTGCACCGTGGGAATGTAGTGGTCTTTGAACCAGGTTTGATCCACCAACGACAACGCCGGCTTGCCCGCCACCGTGGCGTGATGCAAATCGGGATACTGGGTGGCCGAGTGGTTGCCCCAGATGATGATTTTCTTGACGTCGGCCAGCGCTGCCCCAGTCTTCTCGGTCAACTGCGCCAAGCCCCGATTGTGATCCAGCCGCGTCATGGCGGTGAAGTGCTTCGGATTGAGCGACTTGGCATTTTTCTGCGCGATCAGCGAATTGGTGTTGGCGGGATTGCCCACCACCAGCACCCGCACATCGCGGCTGGCGACGGCGTCCAACGCCTTGCCCTGCGCGGAGAAAATCTTGGCATTCTCGAGCAACAGATCCTTGCGCTCCATGCCCGGCCCGCGCGGTCGCGCGCCCACCAGCATCGCAAAGTCGCAGTCCTTGAATCCCACGTTGGCGTCCGAGGTGGCGGTCACTTTGTTGAGCGTGGCGAACGCGCAGTCGTTCAGTTCCATCACCACACCACCGACGGCGGCGCTGGCGGCCGGAATCTCCAGCAAGTTCAAGTTAATGGGCTGATCGGGACCCAGCATTTGGCCGGAGGCGACGCGAAAGGCCAACGCATAGCCGATATTGCCGGCGGCGCCCGTGATGGTAACTGTCAGAGGTTTTTTCATGACTAACTCCGGCGCAAAAACCAGGAATGGTAGCTGAAATCGCCTTTGGACGTTACGGACGAATCAGCAAAGCCGGCTGCTTCGCCGAAGGCAGGGGAATTGCCAGCAGCTGCGCCACGGTGGGTGCGATTTGCCGCATGTCGATGAGCCCCAGATCGCGGCTGCGTGCGATGCCGGCGCCGGACACGAAGAAGGAGGAGCGCATCTCCGGGAAGTCGGGCGAAAAGCCATGGCTGCCATGTGTGCCGGGAATCGTGGTTACCCTATCGCTCGCCGGGTCTGCGGCGGTGTAATAACCCGGTTTCATCAGCACCAAAAACGCCGCGTCGGGAAATCCGCCGCGGGCGCGTACTGCATCGCGTTCCAACACCTCGGCAATGCCGTTGGCGGCGTCGGCCTTGAGCGATTGCAGCAGAGCGCGCACCTGGCCTTCGTCGGCGGGATCACTGGGATTGAGCATGATGGCGGCCATGCCGCCGGCCGGCCAGGGTTGCGCCTTCCAGGTTTGAATCTTCACGCCCTTGGTCATCTCATCGGTGCTCACCTGCAACAGGTTGGCGCGAATGAATGGCAGCCACAAATTGACCCGATGGGTGATGGGCATGAAGCCGTGATCGGAGACAATCACCGCCACCGCCTTGGAGTCATTCGCCACGGACGCGGCCACCAGGCGCGCAATTTCCGCGTCGATCACTTCGATGACTTCGTTGGCTTCTTTACTGAACGGCCCGTGCTCATGCTCGGCATCATCCAGGGAGCTCAAATGGATGGTCATGAATTGCGGCTTGTGAGTCTTCAAGATATCCACGGCAAAACGCGTCTTGATTTCATCGGCGTCGATGCCGGTGTCATTGCCCATGAGATACGGACCATCGCGTGTTTCCATCGATTGCAGCATGCCGGCCGGCCGCGACAAGGCCGCGATGAGCATGCGGTCCGATGGATTCAATTCCGCCGTGGGACGGAAGATTCGCCAGTACTCGGGCAGCAAATAATCGACATCGGTGGCGCCGACACTCACCGGCCAGCCGACGCTCGCGGTCGACAGACCGGCGGCATGCGCTGCATGCCATAGCGTCGGCGCGCGAATCTGATCCGTATACCAGTACCAATTATCGGCGTGGTAGCGCAGCGGAGAGAATTCCAAGTTGTTGTAGATGCCGTGTTCGCTCGGCGCGACGCCGGTCAACAGCGTGGTGTGGCTGGGATAGGTGACCGTGGGAAACACCCCGGTCACCCCGCGCGCGTGGACACCCTCGCGCAGCAGGGTGCGCAGGGTCGGGATCCTCAGGCCGTGCGCGTCGGCATCGAGCACATATTCCGGCTTCATCCCGTCCACCGAAATCATCAATACCGGCACCGCCCGGACCCCGGAAGCCCACAGAGAACAGCAAATCAAGGTTACCCAGGCAGTGGTTTTTGTCACGGTGGCTCGCAGAAGGGACGTAGATTCTTGCGCCAGAGTGCCAACGTATTATGAAAATTCAATGAAAACAGATAGTTACTGGAAAGAAAATTATTTATAAAAGTGCTTGATTGTTGTGGTGTTGTATCTTACTATATCACCAAGTCACCGAAACACCTCGATGACACGCCTCGGAAACAACAGCGAAAGGAAATTAGCCATGAACACTTCAATCTCCACAAAACTTGCGTCAATTGCCCTGGCTCTGATGGCCAACAGCGTGATCATGGGCGGCGTCGCCTACATGTTCAATGCCCGGTTGGGTGAGCCCACCTCGGTCGCATCGGTAGCCAGCACGGTCCTCGTCGCCGGCCACCTAAGCGTCTAAGGTCAGACACCGCTCTGGTAGATTAGCGATCTATATCAGCATCGAGCGAGAAATGGACCCGAACTGGAACGACAACCAACCAATCTATCGCCAACTGCGCGATCGAATGGTGGCCCTGATACTGGAGGGCGCCCTCAAGGAGGGAGATCCGTTGCCGTCCGTTCGGGCAGTAGCCGCAGACTATCGGCTCAACCCGCTCACCGTGCTGAAGGGTTACCAGGAGTTGGTCGATGAAAACCTGGTCGAGAAGCGCCGCGGTCGGGGCATGTACGTCAGCGATGGCGCTCGGCGCCTGTTGCTGGCCGGCGAGCGCGAGCGGTTCCTGAATGAACAATGGCCGCAGATTCACGCGGTCATCAATCGCCTGGGGTTTTCCGCCGAAGAATTGTTTTCGCAAACCCCGGCACTGACACATCCCGCGCCGCCGCCCCGTGGCAGCGATCCCAAAGAAGAATAGAGAACTCCCATGCCTGCTCTCATCGAAGCCAGAGACCTCACCAAACGCTACGGCTCGCACGTCGCGCTGGACCGCGCCAACTTGACCATCGAGGCCGGCAAGATCGTCGGGCTGATCGGTCCGAACGGCGCGGGTAAGACCAGCGCATTGCGCGCCATTTTGGGTCTGACCTCTTATGAAGGACAGCTCACGGTTCTGGGCCGCGAGCCGTTTCGCGACCGCACCGCATTGATGGGAGACGCCTGCTTCATTGCCGACGTGGCGGTTCTGCCGAACTGGCTGCGCGTCGATCAGGCCATCGATTTCGTCGCCGGCGTACACCCACGCTTTCGCCGCGACCGCGCCGTGCAATTCCTGGCGCGTACGCAGATTGCCGGCAAACGCAAAATGCGCGAGTTGTCGAAGGGCATGAAAACCCAGGTGCATCTCGCCTTGACCATGGCCATCGATGCCAAGCTCTTGGTGCTGGATGAACCGACCTTGGGCTTGGACATTTTGGCGCGGCGCGCGTTCTACGACGCGCTGGTCAATGACTACATGGATGAGACGCGGACCATCGTGATCACCACTCACCAGGTTGAGGAAGTGGAGAATCTTCTCACCGACGTCATTTTCATCGACAAGGGACGCATCGTGCTGGATTCCTCCCTGGACGATATCGCCGCGCGCTTCGCGGCGGTCAGCGTGACCTCCGACAAGATGGAGGCCGCGCGCGCGGCGAAGCCTTTCTACGAACGCCATATCCTGGGCAAGAGCGTGTTGTACTACGAAAATCCGGATCTATCCACGCTGGCTGCGCTCGGTGAATTGCACACGCCCAGCGTGTCCGACCTGTTCGTGGCGAAACTTTCCGGAGGTGCGGCATGAAAACTTACTCGTGGCTGATCCGCCGGGAGCTGTGGGAATTTCGCGCCACCTGGTTCATTCCCGCGGCCGTCGGCGTGCTGATGATCATCGCCACGCTGTTCGGGCGTATTGACATATCGGCGTTCGATTCACAGCTGGCCACCTTGAATCTCGGCAGCATGTTTCTGGTGGCGTTGGCGGCGCTGTTCTATGTCGTGATGTCGATTTACTCGAGCTGGTATTTGATGGACTGTCTGTATAACGACCGCCGCGACCGCAGCATTCTGTTCTGGAAGTCGCTGCCGATCTCGGACACACAGACGGTCTTGAGCAAACTGGCCATGGGACTGATCATCATCCCGGTCGTGTTCATGCTGTTCGCCGACCTGACCTCCCTCATCATGGCCTTCGTGCTGTCGGTGCGCGCGCGCCCACTGTTTGGCAGTGCTTTGTGGCACCCAGGCTCCTGGTTTCAAATGCAGGTGCTGTGGCTGTATGTGATCGTCACCACGGCCATCTGGTACCTGCCCGTGGCGGGGTGGCTGATGATGATCTCGGCCTGGGCAAAACGCGCGGTGATGCTGTGGACGGTGTTGCCGCTGTTGGTGGTGTGGCTGATCGAACTGCTGACCAACACGCATTACGTGCACGACATCGTTTGGCGGCGTTTGGCGGGATATGGGGCGGTCGCCTATCATGGCAACGACCAATGGATCAGCGACAACTTATCGGACACCTCGACCACCGCCGTGACTGTGTGGCGCTTCATCAATCCGACTCAGTTCTTCTCGAGCCTGGAAGTGTGGATAGGGGTGGCGGTGGGTATCGCCATGCTGGTGGCCGCGGTTCAACTGAGATTGCGGCGCGCCGAAAGCTGATCTGCGGCGGGCGATGATGAGTTTGCGGCAGGCAGTCTTGTTTGCCGCTTGCCTGCTTTGCAGCATCGCCCGGGCCGACGAATTCTTTCCGCTGCGCAATGAGAATCCACTGACGCGCGGCTTTTATCTGCCGCTGCCCAGCGACAGCCGCGCCGCTGCCGGTGCGACCTTCTCAGCCACGCTGTTGGTGACCAATACCTTAAATGTCGAGAACGATCCGCACGAAACCCTGTTGGTGGATGGGGAAAGCGATGCCCTGAATCTCACCTATGAAAACTCGTTTGCCTCCGCCTGGCGCTACCGTTTCACGCTGCCCATCATTCACGACAGCGGCGGCTTTTTGGACCCTGTCATCAACACCTGGCACCGCTGGTTCGGCTTCAATAGCGGCAGCCGCCCGTACTTTCCCAACAACCAGATCAACTACTTCTACCAAGGTCAGGGCAGCATCGATGTGCATGGCGCGCAGACCCACCTCGGTGATTTGGCCGGCGAAGTGGGCTGGTATGGCGCGGACGATGAGCATCGCACCCTGTCGCTCTGGGGTGGCATCGAAGCCCCCACCGGTTCGGTGTCCGGCCTCACCAGCGACGGCGCCTGGGATGGTGCGCTGTGGGCGCACGGCGCATGGCGGTGGACCCATTGGCAGTTGGCCGGCGAAGTGGGCGTCACCGAGCCGTTCGGTGATGAGTTGTTTGCCGGCAGCGGTCATCGCGCCGCGGCCTTCGGCCGGGTGGCGCTGACGCGAACGCTGGGCAGCCATTGGTCGATACGCGCGCAATTGGACGGTCAGACCGGCCACGTCGAGGACAGCGATTCGCGATTTCTCGGCCGCAATCTGCAGGCCAGTTTCGGCATGGTGCGGCGACTGAAGGGTCGGTGGCATTTGGAATTCGGTTTTGTCGAGGACGCCGCCGTCGATACGGCGCCCGACATTACTTTCTTTGTTGGGGTTCGTAACTAAAGCAGTGCAAAATAGCGCCGTCGTCGAATCGCATATTTGAAAAGGCGTTATCTATGTATAAGACCAAAATTGATCTGACGGAAAAAGTCCGCCGTAACGTCATCGTCATATTGAACAATCGCCTGGCCGATGCCATCGATCTGCAAAGCCAAGTCAAGCAGGCGCATTGGAACGTGAAGGGACCGCATTTCATCGCCTTGCACGAACTGTTCGACAAGATTTCGGACGTGGTGCTCGAGCAAATCGATGAAATCGCGGAGCGGATCACGAGCTTGGGCGGCACCGCCGAAGGCACCGTGGCCGTCGCGGCAAAGCGCAGTCAGCTGAAGAACTATCCGCTGTCGATCACGGCCGGCAAGGATCACCTGTTTTATCTGTCGACCCAGCTGTCGGTGTACGGCAAGGCGGTGCGTGCCGATATCGATGGCAGCGATCAGCTCGGCGACAAGGACACGGCCGATCTGTTTACCGGCATTTCCCGGGAAATCGACAAGTACCTGTGGTTCATCGAGGCGCACTTGCAGGATAAGGCCTGATGAACGCGGCGATCCCGGGCGCCGATGACCCTTCTTTAAGCGGTGCGTTGGAAACCTTGCGCGGTCTGTTGACGGTGGGCGAGACCTTGGAAGCCTTTGCCGTGCAGCATCGCCTGTTTGCCCTGGTTCACCGACGCGCCTGTATCGCCGCGACCAGCGGCCGTTTCATTTCATTGCAGCGGCCGACATACGCTGGCAGGATCTGAAGGAAACCCGCATCAGCGCCGGTATTCTCTCGGCCGAACTCACCCTGGTGGCGCAGAACAGCTCCGACCTCAACATCGGCGCCGAGGTGAACCGGGTGTGGAGCTTTGCCGGTTTGCGCAAGGATCAGGCGCAGGCCATGTATCGCATTTGCCAGCAGCACGATCAGGTTTGGCGAGAGAAGCGCCGCGTGCGTGAGCTGGAAGAACTGCGCGCTAAAT
>CAZZWE010000069.1:0-23085 GCA_964657675.1 uncultured Steroidobacteraceae bacterium | reverse complement strand
CTCACCTGCCTTGAGCCGCAGGTCAGCGGCCTGCGCATCGGCGAGCGCACGTTCAAAGGTCGGCGTGATCACAGCGTTCAGGCCCGGGTTGAGTCGCTCGATCCGTTCGATAAAATGACGCGTCAGGTCGACGCTCGAAACCTCGCCCGACCTCAAGCGGTCGGCCAGTTCGCCGATAGATAGGGTATGCAGCATCGTCTTAACGTTTAGGGTTATTCAATGACTCGAGGGACAACGTACAGGCCCGCAGTCACAGCCGGCGCATTGGTCTGATATTTTTCGTGCTGATCCGTCTCAGTGACCTCATCGGCACGCAGCCGCTGATGCTGACCATCGAGTGGATGCGCAAGCGGTAGCACGTCACCGGTATCCACGCGCGCGAGCTCGTCGACAAAATTGACGATGCTCGACAAGCTGGTCACGTAGACCGGCATTTCTTCTTCGGTAACGGCCAGTCGTGCGAGGTGCGCGATCTTTTCGACGTCTTGACGGGTCAGGCTCATAAAGGTGTTCAAAGTGCGCAGCAATTCACGCTAATAGAGCCACTCGGATGATACACGTTGCCTTGTGATATGTCTTATCGGTTGTTACATTAGCGCAACTTTTTCAACCCCAATTTTTCAAGAAAAAATACCCCATGTTCAAACGCCTTAGAGGTTATTTCTCAAATGACCTCTCAATCGATCTTGGCACCGCCAATACCCTGATTTATGTGCGCGAGCGCGGCATCGTTTTGAACGAGCCGTCGGTGGTCGCGGTCCAGGATGAGCCCACGCGCGGCGGCAAGATCATCGTCGCCGTCGGTGTGGAAGCCAAGAACATGCTGGGACGCACGCCCGGCCACATCACCGCGGTCCGTCCCATGAAGGACGGTGTGATCGCGGATTTCACCTATACGGAAAAAATGCTGCAGTACTTTATCAAGAAAGTGCACGGCAATCGGTTTTTGAGCCCCAGCCCCCGGGTTTTGGTGTGCGTGCCCTTCGGTTCGACCCAAGTGGAGCGCCGCGCCATCAAGGAATCGGCGGAAGGTGCCGGGGCGCGCAGCGTCGACATCGTGCCCGAACCCATGGCGGCTGCCGTGGGCGCCGGCCTGCCGGTACAGGAAGCGCGCGGCTCCATGGTGTTGGACATCGGCGGCGGCACCTCGGAAGTCGCGGTAATTTCGCTGAACGGCATCGTCTATGCGGCCAGCGTGCGCATCGGTGGCGATAAGTTTGACGAAGCCATCACCAACTATGTGCGCCGTAATTACGGGATTCTGATCGGCGAAGCCACGGCCGAGCGCATCAAGCTCGAAATCGGCTCGGCTTATCCCGGGCAAACTGTGCGCGAGATCTCAGTTAAGGGGCGCAATTTGTCGGAAGGCGTGCCGCGCAGCTTCACCTTGAACTCGAACGAAATCTTGGAAGCGCTGCAAGAGCCCCTGCAAGGCATTGTCGGCGCGGTCAAACAAGCCTTGGAACAGACCCCGCCTGAACTGGGCGCGGATGTGGCCGAGCGCGGCATCGTACTCACCGGCGGCGGCGCCTTGCTGCGCGATGTGGACAAATTACTCATGGAAGAAACCGGCCTACCGGTGGTGGTCGCGGACGACCCGCTCACCTGCGTGGCACGCGGCGGCGGCCGGATCCTCGAGCTCACCGAGGAACACGGACCGGGCATCTTCGGATTGGAGTAATGCACTCAGCTAGAGAGGCTTAAGACCCGTGGTCGCCTTTCGTGGCACGGACACGTCCGGTCGCCCGTCCGGCCTGTTGGCTCGCTGTGTTTTGTACTCTCTGCTGGCGCTCGCGCTGATCATCGTCGACAAGCGCTATTCGAACCTGGTGCGCATCCGGCAATGGCTCTCCGTTATCGTGTATCCGATGCAAGTGGCGGTGGCCAGCCCCTTCGAGGGTTGGGATTGGTTTCGCGACTCCGTCACCACGCGCGGCGCCCTGCGCGCTGATAAAACCAAACTCGAAGCCGAATTGCGCATGGCGCAGTTCCGGTTGCAGCGCTATGAGGCGCTCGAGGCCGAGAGTCAGCGGCTGCGTGCCTTGCGTGACGCGACGGCCACGGTCACCGACCGCTTCGTGATCGGCAACATCATGAATCTGGATCTCGACGCATTTCGCGAACGAGTCACTGTCGACAAAGGGGCCGGCGATGGCGTGTTCGTCGGTCAAGCGGTGGTCGACTCCGGCGGCGTGTTCGGCCAGGTGGCACGCGTCGGCCAACTGACCAGCGAAGTCATCTTGATCAGCGATGCGGCCCATGCCATTCCGGTGCAGATCAACCGCAACGGCCTGCGCACCATCGCGGTCGGCACCGGCGAGGTGGGCCGTCTGAAGCTGCCCTACTTGCCGACCAGCGCCGATGTGGTGGCCGGCGATTTGCTGGTGACCTCGGGATTGGGCGGCGGATTCCCGCCCGGCTATCCGGTCGGCACCGTGGCGGAAGTGCGTCGCGACCCGGCGCAATCACTGGCCGATGTCAACGTGAAACCGGCGGCGGCGCTTGATCGCTCGCGCGAGTTGATGTTCGTGTGGCTGAAGCCCCAAGTGACCGAACTGGCCCCGCTCCCCACCGGCCCGGCCAATGCCAAGGGCGCGGTCTCGGCGCCAACGCCTAAACCGGCCGTGCCGGGCAAAACGCCATGATGCGCGACAATCAAATTCGTCGCCTACCCATGGTGCTCTCGGCCCTGGTGGCCTTGGCGCTGGCGGTGATGCCGCTGCCCAACGCGCTGGAATATTTCCGTCCTGATTTTCTGGTGTTGGTGGTGTTCTACTGGTGCATCGAATCGCCGCGCGCCGGTGGTCTGGCGCTGGCCTTCTTCTCCGGCCTCGCACTCGACGTAATTCATGGCGTAGTGTTGGGCCAACATGCGCTTGCGCTGACACTAATGGGCGCATCGGCCACGAACTTGCGGCTGCGAATTCGCGTGTTTTCCATTCCGTCCCAGTGCCTGACGATTTTCGCACTGCTGACCGGCTATCAATTCATTCTGTTCTGGATCGACGGCGCCACCGGCAATCCGGTGACCGCCTTTGGACGTTGGCTCGCGCCGGTGATCGGTGCCGTGCTGTGGCCGCTGCTGGTCGCCGCGCTCAGCAGCGTGCGCGGGCGCTAACGATGATCTTCGACGAATTTTCTCCCTCGCGCACCCGCCGCACATTGACGGCCGGCGGCCGCACCTTGCGCGCCTTGGGACTCGACGGCCCGCTGACCGGTGTCCTCGCCATCATCGTGGTGATCGGCAGCCTGGTGGTGTACAGCGCCTCGGGCCAAAGTTGGAAAATGGTGGAGCACCACTTTGCCAACATCGGCATCGCGGTGGTGGCGATGTTGGCGTTGGCTAAATTTGCGACCCCGCAATACCTTCGGCTGGTGGCGCCGTTCGCCTACCTGGTCGGCGTCCTGCTGCTCATCGTCGTGGACTTCACCGGTCACATCGGCAAGGGCGCGCAACGCTGGCTGGATGTCGGCTTCATGCGCTTTCAACCCTCCGAGATCATGAAACTGGCGGTGCCCATGGTGTGCGCCTGGTACATGCACGAACGGCCGTTGCCGCCGCGGTTCGTCGACTTGGTGGCGATGGGCGTCCTGATCGCGGTCCCCACGGCCCTCATCGTCAAGCAACCGGACCTGGGCACCGCCCTGCTGATTGCCTCCTCGGGCCTGATCGTCATGCTGTTCGCCGGCTTGCAGATCCGCATCATTCTGCTGGCCATTCCCCTGCTGGGAGGCGCCGCATTCGCAGGCTGGCATTTCATTCACGATTATCAGCGCCAGCGCATTCTCACCTTCATCAATCCGGAAACCGACCGCCTCGGCACCGGCTATCACATCATTCAATCGCAGATCGCCATCGGCTCCGGCGGCGTGTTCGGCAAGGGCTACATGAATGGCAGTCAGGCGCAGCTGGAATTCCTGCCCGAGCGCTCCACCGACTTTATATTCGCCGTCATCGGCGAGGAGTTCGGCTTGCTCGGCCAGCTGCTGGTCTTGACGTTGTATGCCGTGGTCATCGGCCGTGCGCTATATCTGGCGATGCAGGCGCAGGATACCTTCGCGCGCCTCACCGGCGGCGCCATCGCCTTGAGCTTTTTCGTCTATGTATTCGTCAACTCGGGCATGGTCAGCGGCATTTTGCCCGTGGTTGGCGTGCCGTTACCGCTGATCAGTTACGGAGGTACTTCCATGGTCACCTTGCTTGCCGGTTTCGGCATCCTCATGTCGCTGCATTCGCATCGCAAATTGATTGGATCGTAGCCGCGTGCCGTTGTCCCGTTTCCTGCCCGCCCTGTTGACCGTGCTGTCGCTGCTCGGCGCGGGCGCGCCCCCGGCCTTCGCCATCGACACGCGCCGCCCCGATGTGAAAGAGTTCATCGAGCACATGTCGAGCAGCTACGGCTTCAAGAAACGGCCGCTGCGCAAACTGCTCGACAAGGCTCAGAGCCAACAGAGCATTCTGGATGCGATGGAGAAGCCGGCCGAGAAAGCCAAACAATGGTACGAATACCGGCCCATTTTCCTGACCGAGCGGCGCATCAAGGAGGGCACCGATTTCTGGCTGGCGCACCGCCAGGCCTTGGATCAAGCCAGCATCAACAGCGGCGTGGCGCCCGAATACCTGGCGGCCATCTTGGGTGTGGAAACCTATTACGGCCGCCTCACCGGTTCCTATCGAGTCATCGATGCCTTGGTGACGCTGGCATTCGATTATCCCGCCCGCTCGAAATTTTTCCGCGACGAACTCGAGCAGTACCTGCTGCTGACGCGCGACATGCATGAGGATCCGCTGACGCTCAAGGGCTCCTACGCCGGCGCCATGGGCGCGCCGCAGTTCATGCCCTCGAACTATCGCCGTTTCGCGGTGGATGCCGACGCCGACGGCCACATCAATTTGTGGAACGACTGGCCTGATGTGTGCGCCAGCGTGGGCAATTATTTGAAGGAAAAGGGTTGGAATGCCGGCGAACCGGTGTTGGTCGAGGCCAGCGCGGACGCCGAGCGGGTGGCGGACTTAGATGGCCGCAAGTTGGTGCTGTCCGATACCGTCGACTCGCTGATGGCCAAGGGCCTGAACTTCGATAGCCCGCTGCCCGGCGATGCACCCGCGCTGCTGATCGCCGCCGATGAGGCCGACGGCGTGCACTGGCGCGTGGGTTACAACAACTTCTACGTCATCACCCGCTATAACCATAGTGCGCTGTATGCCATGGCGGTGTACGAACTGGCCGGGGCGGTGAAACAACGCGTGCTCGCCATCGATGCCAATAGCGCTGCCACGCCGGGCAGCACGCCTCCCGCGACCACGCAGATCAGCACACCCTTGCCGACGACTTCGCCGTGAAGAACTCGCGCCTCTGCGGGGTTATGCTCGGCGTGGCCCAATGTCTGATTCTGACCGGCTGTTTTACCCGCGAAACGCGCCCCGTCGTGCCGCCAACGGCGCCGCCGGTGGATATCCAGCCCACGCCACCCGCGGCCGATGTCGTACCGCACCTCGAGCCGCGCTCACGCAGCGGTAATCCACCGTTCTACGATGTATTCGGCAAGCGCTACTACGTCCTGTCCAGCAGCGTCGGTTACGTGGAACGCGGCGTCGCGTCTTGGTACGGGCCCGGCTTTCACAAAGTGCGCACCTCCACCGGCGAAACCTACGACATGTATGGCATGACGGCCGCACACAAGACCCTGCCGCTACCCGCCTACGTGAGCGTCACCAATCTGCAAAACGGCCGCAGCATCGTGGTCCGCGTCAATGACCGCGGTCCCTTTGTCGGCAATCGCATCATCGATTTGTCGTACACCGCCGCATCGAAACTCGACATGCTCAAGAACGGCACGGCCATGGTCGAGGTGCGCAGCATCGACTCGCCTTCGCCGGCGGTGACGGTGCCCGCGGCCGAGGAGCAATCGCCGACCGCTGCGGCGCCGGTAGTAAACGCACCGCTATTCGTTCAAGCCGGCGCCTTCAGCGATCCGGCCAATGCCGAGCGCTTGGCGGAACGCCTGCGCGGCGGTCACTACGGCACGGTGTTCGTGCGTGATAATGAGATCGCGGGTCGGCGCATGTATCGGGTGCGCATCGGCCCTGTGCCTGATGTGGCGGAATTCGACCGCATCGTTTCGGCCTTGGATCACTTGGGAATCAAGGATGCGCATCTCGCTCTGGATTGAGCATCCTCGGTACACTTATCGGCTTTCATTGGGGTAATGACTAAAATGATTCGATCTTGCATCGCGGTTGCGGCCGGGATATTGCTGGCGACCAGCGGCTTCGCCGCTCACAAAAAGCACGCGCAACCGGCGCCTGTTGAGACGCCGGCAGCGGCGCCGAGCATGCCCACGCCTGCCGCGGTGGCCGCCTCAGGGTCCGCCATTATTCCCACGGCTCCGCAGGTGGACGCGCGCGCTTATATCGTCATCGATTCGCGCACCGACAAGGTTCTTGCGGCCAAGGACGCCACGGCGCGCATGGAGCCGGCCAGTCTCACCAAACTGATGACGGCCTACATCGTGTTCCAGGAACTGCGCAGCGGCAAACTGAAACTAGAGGATGAAGTGACGGTGAGCGAACATGCCTGGCGCTCCGAAGGCTCGCGCACGTTCATCGAATTGGGCAAACCCGTGTCGGTGCAGGATTTGATCCTCGGCATGATCGTGCAATCCGGCAATGACGCCACCATTGCACTGGCCGAGCGCATCGCCGGCACCGAGGCCACTTTTGCACAGCTCATGAATGCCAACGCCGCGCGTCTCGGCATGGTGGGCTCGCACTTCGAAAACAGCTCCGGGTTACCCTCGCCGCAGCACTACACCACCGCGCGCGACATGTCGCTGCTGGCCAATGCCATCATTAAAGACTTCCCGCAGTACTACAAATGGTTCTCGGTGCGCGAGTTCGTGCACAACGGCATCAAGCAGCAAAACCGCAACGGCTTGCTCGACAAGGACCCGACCGTGGATGGCCTGAAAACCGGCCACACCGACTCCGCCGGATTTTGTCTGGTCACCTCATCGCTACGTGATGGCATGCGGCTGGTGTCCGTGGTGCTGGGATCGGACAGCATGAAGTCGCGCGAGGATGCCAGCGCCGCGCTGTTGAACTATGCCTTCACTTTCTATGACACCAAGCTGCTGGTGAAAGGCGGCACGGTGCTTGCCACCGCTCGCGTATGGAAAGGCCAGACCGATAGCGTTGATCTTGGCATCAAGGACGACCTGTATTTGACGGTGCCGCGCGGCCATTCCGACATCAAAACCACGGTCGATGTCACCCCGAAGCTGATCGCGCCCTTGGCGAGCGATGCGACCTTGGGCACGGTGCATGTATTCAACGGCACCGAGTCGGTGGCCACGTTGCCATTGCAACCGTTGAAGCCGGTAGCGGCCGGCGGCTGGTGGCGGCGACTGATCGACACCATTCGGCTGTGGTTTGCGTGAGCGGACCGCTGCCCATCTGCTATTTAAACGGCGAGTATCTGCCACTCGCCGATGCGCAGGTGTCGCCGCTGGATCGCGCTTTTCTATTTGGCGATGCGGTATACGAGGTGGTGCCCGTGTATGGGGCGAGGCCGTTTCGGCTGCGGCAGCATTTGGAACGGCTGGATCGCAGCCTCGCCGGTATTCGCATGCAGGCGCCGCTGGCGCATGCCGCCTGGGCCGAGATCTGCGCGCAATTGGTGTCGCGCAATCGCGCCGGCGAAGCGTACTTGTACATTCAAGTGACGCGCGGCGCGGAATATGGCCGCAACCATGCCTGGCCGGACGGGATGAAACCGACCTTGTTCGCCTATTGTTCGGCGCTCGATGCACTTCCCGCCGCATTGTTGGTTAAAGGGGTGGGTGCCATCACGGCGCCTGAGATCCGCTGGGAGCGTCGTGACATCAAGGCCACCGCGTTGCTCGCGAACATTTTGCTCAAGAAACTGGCGGCCGATGCGGGCGCCTATGAAACCGTGATGCTTGAAGATGGCGCCCTCACCGAGGGTTCTTCGACCACCGTGCACGTGGTCAAAGACGGCGTCATCCACACGCCGCCGAACAGCCATCAGATTCTGCCCGGCACGACGCGTGACGTCGTGACTGAATTGGCTGCACGATTGAACGTGCGCTGTGAGTCTGCACGGGTGCCCGAAGCGAATTTGCGCGCGGCGGATGAGATCTGGCTGGCATTCTCGACCCGCGGAATCCTGCCGGTCACGAGCCTGGATGGCGCAGCCGTCGGCAGCGGCCGTCCCGGTCCGCTGTTTAAACGAATTCACGAGGCGTTCGAGGGCTATGTCAGCGAACTGCAAGGGACTCCAGCACTATGACCGAACACAAGTCGCCGCAGCATTTTCCCAGCGAATTTCCCATCAAGGTGATGGGCCGGCAGGGCAGCGATGTCAGGGAATTGAGTCAGGCCATCGTTGAGAAACACGCCGGGCCTTTGACCGAAGAACATATCAAGACGCGCACCAGCGCCGACGGAAATTTTTTGGCGCTGACCTACACCATCACGGCCACCAGCCGCGAGCAGCTCGATGACATCTATCGAGAATTAACCGCCTGCAAATCCGTATTGATGGCGTTGTAAGGCGCCACGACAGCACGCGCAACTTCTTCACGGCGCAAATGCCGCAGCAGATGTGGTGTCAGGCCTTCCGCCACGGCCGGCACGTCGTCCGGCACGCCAAGATCGTTCAGCCGTGTGACTCGCAATCCCTGATAGCCGCAGACATTGATCCGCTCAAAGGGCTCAAGATCCATGGACACATTGAGGGACATGCCGTGATAGCTGGCACCGCGGCGGATTCGCAAGCCGACGCTGGCCAATTTCGCGCCGTCGACGTAAACGCCCGGCGCTTGCCGTGAACCCAACGCCGTGATGCCGCGGGTGGCGGCGTAGTCGATGACGGCATTTTCCAAGGCCACCACCAAATCGCGCACGCCAAGCTTTGAGCGGCGCAAGTTCAACAACGGATAGATCAGCAATTGGCCAGGACCATGATAAGTGACCTGGCCGCCGCGGTCGATCTGCACCACCTCGATATCACCGGGCGTGAGCAAGTGCTCGCGCTTGGCATTGAGCCCTAAGGTGAATACCGGCGGATGTTCGACGAACCAGATTTCATCCGGGGTGTCCTCGGTGCGCTCGTCGGTGAATTTCTGCATGGCACGCCAGGTCGGCTCGTAGGCCGCAAGACCCAGATGCCGGATCGACGGCGCCTCAGCCGCGGACGGCATTCACCAGACCCGCGTTGTTGCGCGCCAGCGCCTGCTCGGCGCGGTAACTCGAGCGCACCAGGGGCCCGGACACGCATTCGATGAAACCCAGTGCCAAGGCCCACTCGCGGTAGCTGGCAAATTCCTGCGGCGAAACGAATCGCTGCACGTCCAGGTGATTCGGTGTCGGCCGCAGGTACTGCCCCAAGGTCAGTAAATCGACGTTGGCGGCACGCAGGTCCTGCATGGTTTCGCGGATCTCCTGCTCGGTTTCGCCGAGGCCGAGCATCAGGCTGGTCTTGGTCAACACGGTGGGAAGATAGCTTTTTGCCTCGCGCAACACGTCGAGCGTTTGTTGGTAGCCGGCGCGCGGATCGCGCACCGGATGCGTCAGCCGCTTCACGGTCTCGACGTTCTGCGCAAACACATCGAGTCCCGAGTCGAGCACCGTGTGCACGTCCGCCATCACGCCTTGAAAATCCGGCGTCAGTGCCTCGACCGCGGTACTGGTATTGCGGCGCTTGATGGCGCGGATCGCGGCCGCATAGTGCGCCGCCCCGCCATCACTTAAATCATCGCGGTTCACGGAAGTGAGCACCACGTACTTCAAGCCCATGAGCTCCACGGAGCGCGCCACATTCTCAGGTTCTTCGGAATCCAGCCAGCCGCGCGGGTTGCCGGTGTCCACGGCGCAAAAACGGCAGGCCCGGGTGCAGACCGCGCCCATCAACATGATGGTGGCCGTGCCCGCGTTCCAGCACTCGCCAATGTTGGGGCATTTGGCTTCCTCACAGACCGTGCTGAGGCGATGCTCGCGCACGATCCCCTTGACCGCATTGAACTTAGGCCCGGTGGCCATGGGAGCCTTGAGCCAGGTGGGCTTTCGCGCCGCGGCAGCCGCCGCGGAGGCCAGTTTCACGCCATCCTTGATGGCCGTAAACCCTTGAGGCGTCGTGTATTTTTCCCCGCTGCGGATCTTTGCGGGTGGGGCATCGGTGTCAGGGTTGGACATGCCCTGATTGTACTCCAAACGGCGTTTTTACCGGCTTTAGCCTTGCAGCAATGAAGCGTTGAGATCCCGCAAACGCTGCGGCGTCCCTACATCCTCCCAGCGGCCCTCAAACAACTGCGCCGAGCAACGGCCGGCAGCCATGGCTCGCAGTAACAGGGGCTTCAAGGGAAAACTGCCGTCCTCGCAGCCCTCGAAAAAGCCCGTCCGATACATCCCAATCCCCGAGAAGGTGTACAGCCGTCCGTCAGGCGCGGCCTGTGCCGCCACCGCATGGCCGTCTCGCAACCCAAAATCGCCGCGGTGATTGCTGGGATTAGGCACCAGCACCAGATGCGCATCCTCGCCCGCACCCAGTCTCAAACCCGCAAAGGGAAAGTCCGTGTAGACATCGCCATTCACCACCATAAAGGGCCCGGGTTCGAGCCACCGCAGCGCTCGAAAAATGCCGCCGGCCGGCTGCAATGCCTCGGGCGTTTCTTCGCTGTACTGAATGCTCGCGCCATAACGCGAGCCATCACCCAAGGCGTCGCGAATCTGAAAACCCAACCAGGCTAAATTGATCACAATGCGTCGAATGTCCGCGGCCACCAACGCCTTCACGTGGCGCTCGATCAACGGTTGATCTTGCACGCGCAGCAGGGGCTTTGGGGTGCTGTCGGTCAAGGGACGCATGCGCTCGCCACGCCCCGCCGCCAATATCATCGCCGCACAAGGCCGCTCACCCTCTGCCGTCACGCCAGCGCCTTCTGCTGTGCGCCTGCAAATCGCGGTTCGATTTCACGCGTAATGTAGGCCGCGAAGCTTGCGGTCTCCGGATACAGACCCGCGGTCTCGCGCACATAATTGAGCACTCTCGGTAGATCCTTGAGGTACTGCGACTTACCGTCGCGATAAAACAGGCGCGCAAAAATCCCCAGCACCTTGATATGTCGTTGCAAGCCCATGAGGTCGAACCAGCGCATGAAGGTGGCCTCATCGGCGTTCAGCGCAAATCCAGCATTCAGCAGCCGCTCGCGAAAGCCCAGCGCCCAGACCTCAACCTGCGCGCTGGGCCAGGCGATATAGCAATCCTTCAACAGTGAGGCTAAGTCATAGGTGATCGGGCCGCACACTGCGTCTTGGAAATCCAGGATGCCGGGATTGTCCGCCGAGGTTCGCAGCAGATTACGTGAGTGATAATCGCGGTGCACGAAACTCACCGGCTGCGCCAGCGCCGCCTTCGACAAGCTGGCAAACAAATCAGTCAACATGCTGCGTGCAGCGGCGTCGATGCCAAGCCCCAAGTGGCGCTGCAAAAACCACTCGGGCATGAGTTCCATCTCACGATGCAGCAAGGTGTGATCATAGGGGCCGATGTCGGCCCAGGTCTGCGGTGGCGCGGTTTGCATTTGAACCAAGGCCTCGAGCGCATCGCCGTACAGCTGCTCGGCAGCGCCCGGTGAACGCAGCTCGTCCAAGTATTGGCGCGAACCTAAGTCAGACAGCAGCAACAGGCCACGATCCAAGTCCCGCGCCAGGATCAATGGCACATTCAGGCCCCGACCGGCCAATTGCTGGGCGACACGCACGAAGGGCTTCGAATCCTCCTTGTCGGGAGGGGCGTCCATGATGATGTAGGTATCCGTGCCCCGCGTCAGCCTGAAATAGCGGCGAAAACTCGCATCGGCGGACGCCGGTGCGATCTGGCTGCCGGCGAATCCCAAGTCCTCGTACACCCAGGTCGACAGAAGTTCCAGACGAGAATCGCTTGCATCCGCTACACCCATGCTTGACCATTCGCAAACCGCAAATGCGGCGATTGAGTATACCGTCTAAGGTGCCGCATTTTGTCCATGGGTCTTCACGTTCGGGCCGCGTTCCTGCTCTTGTGCTTTGTGGCCTGCGGCGTCGATGCCGCCGACATTTGCCCAGCGCCGCCCAAGTATTCGCAAACCAAACCTGCGGACCTTACACCCGACGACCATCGCATCTACATCGATAGCGATGCAGGCACCGCGGACGACAGCGGCGCCACGGTCAGTGGCCGCGTCAAGGTGCGGCAGGATGAACGCAGCGTGTCGGCCGATTCGCTGCACTACGACCGCGACCTCGACAAGATCACCGTGGTCGGCAATGTGGATTTCCTCGATCCCAAGCTGCGGGTGCGCAGCGCCAGCGGCACCTACGAAACCGCCGGCAGCGCCAGTTTCGATCAAGCCAATTTTCAGCTCATGGACCGCAATGGTCGTGGTGTTGCGCGCGACATCAACTTGGACACCGAAGGCAAGGTCGAGTTTACGGATGTCGATTACACCAGTTGTCCGGTGGGCAATGACAGCTGGATGCTGCACGCCGGGCTGATCGATTTGGATACCCGGGCGCAGCTTGGCGTGGCGCACAACGTGGTGATGCGCTTCAAGGACGTGCCGATCTTCTACACGCCCTATATCTCCTTTCCCTTGGGCGATGAGCGCAAGAGCGGCATCCTATTCCCGAGCTTCGGTCACTCGGGGAGCAACGGCTATGAGCTTGAAATCCCGTATTACTTCAATATCGCGCCCAACTACGATCTGACTTTCACCCCGGGGTACCTGTCGGCGCGCGGCGTGCAATTGGCGGAGGACTTCCGTTTTCTCACCAGCAACTCGCACGGTTTTTTCGATGCGACGTTTCTGCCGAACGACAAACAGCGCGATTCGGACCGCAGTTATCTGCACTTTACCGATGTCACCGACATTCGCCCCGGTTTGCGCTTCGATGCGGACGTGGCGGCGGTCAGCGACAGCAACTATTTCCTAGATTTTTCCGTGGGCTCAGACCAGACCAGCGTCACCTATCTCGAGCGGCGGCTGGATCTTTTGTATGACGACGATTATTGGCAGATCCGTACTCAACTGCAGAATTACCAGACCATCGACATCTCGGTACCCGCCGTCCCCGGCGACGATGCGCGTCCCTACTCGCGCGTTCCGCGCATCCAGGCCAATGCGCTGTATCCGATCGGCGATACCAAGTTTCAATTCGTGTTCGACAGCGAGGCGGTGAATTTCCTGCGCGAGATCGGCCCCACGGGTGGCCGGTTGAATTTGTCGCCCGAGCTGCGCTGGTCGGCCCGCGGGCCGGGCTACTTCTTCGAGCCCGCCGTGGGCTACGACTTCACCCAATATGACCTGGCCGATGCCGGGGTGGGCCTGCCCAGCAAGCCGACGCGTTCACTGCCCTACGCCCGGGTGGATACCGGATTGATCTTCGAGCGTGAAGCCGGCGACAAGGGCCAGCGCACCCAGACCTTGGAACCGCGCATGGTGTACAGCTACGTGCCCTACCGCAATCAAGATGAACTGCCGATTTTCGATACCGGCATCCCCGATTTGAACCTGACCGAGCTGTTTCGCACCAATCGCTACGTCGGCTACGACCGCATCGGTGACGCCAACCAGCTGGCGCTGGCCGTGACCACCCGCCTGTTCGACACCGTCAACGGCACTCAATATCTGTCCGCCACCATTGGGCAGATCCGTTATTTCACCATTCCCCGGGTCGGCTTGCCCATCTTGCCGGGCGATCCGGCCTATCCTCTGCCGGCCGCCCAGCTTCAGGCCATGTCGGTGCAGCCCGGCATGAATCCCCTGGCCATTCCGGGTGGCATACAGACCCATTGGGGCCAGTTCGTTGCCTACCCCGGGCAGTACCAGTTCAACAATTACCAGGGATTATCGGTGCCCGGCGCCCTGTCATCGCAAGCGGGGGAAGGAAACCCGGCCTTCCGCGCCTCGGATATCGTCGGCGAAGTGGCCTTGAGCGGCTATAAGCACCTGTCGGTCAACATCGATTATCAGTGGAATCCCTATACCTCCCAGACCGAAAAGTCCGAAATTACCCTGCAATATCGCCCGGATCCGAGCCGAGTGGTCAATATCGGCTATCGCTTCCAGGAAGGCATCTTCAAGCAATATGACGCCTCCTTTGCCTGGCCGATTTCCGACCACTGGAATGCCGTGGGACGCTGGGTTTATTCGCTCCAGGACCCCCGCCAAACCATCGAGCGGGTGGCCGGAATTGAGTACAAGAGCTGCTGTTACCACATCCAGCTGGTGCAGCGCCGTTACGTCAGTAACCGCATCGGCGGACTGGACACCTCGATTGCTTTACAATTGGAACTGACGGGCTTGAGTTCGGTCGGAAAGCGTGAGGACACGTTCCTGGAAAGATCGATCCGCGGGTACTCGACCCGCGACCCGAATACCCAGTAAGGATTGGAACAGACTATGTTTAAATTTGGAATCGCCTGCGCCCTCATGCTGGCGCAGTTGCTGCTGCTGCCGTCGAGCTTCGCCCAGACGCGTGACATTGGCGTGCACGGCGAATTGCTGGATCGCATCGCCGCAGTGGTGAACGACGGCTTGGTGCTAAAGAGCGAGTTGGACGTTCAGATGGAAGCGGTCACCAAGCGACTGCAAGATCAAAAGGTCGAATTGCCTTCACAGAACGTCTTGCGGCAACAAGTGCTCGATCGGTTGATATTGCAGGAGATCGAAGCGCAGCGCGCTAAGCGCGTGGGCCTGACCATCTCCGATGAGCAATTGAATGGCGCGCTGCAGGAAATCGCGGTGCGCAACAAAATCCCCTTCGATCAACTGCCGACCGCGTTGGGCGCCCAGGGCGTTGATTACAAGGTGTATCGCGAAAGCATGCGCAAAGAACTGATGCTCACCACCCTGCGCCAGCGCGATGTGATCGCGCATATCAATGTCACGCCGCGCGAGCTCGATCAATATCTGGCGCGCCAGCAAAGCGCCGCCTCGAACGATGATTTCAACGTGTCGCATATCCTCCTGTCCCTGCCCGCGGCCGCCACGCCGCAGCAGCTGGAAGACATCAGCAAGAAGGCGCAAGAATTGTCCGCGCGTGCGGCCAAGGGCGAGGACTTTGGCCAGCTGGCCATCGCGAACTCGAACAGCCAGACGGCGCTCGACGGCGGCGCGCTCGGCTGGCGCAAAGGCGCGCAGCTGCCGCAATTCATCCTGGACCTGGTGACCAAGATGAAACCCGGCGAAGTGAGCGAACCGGTGCGCACGCCCAGCGGCTTTCACATCGTCAAATTGAATGAGCGCCGCGGCGGCGAGGCCCAGGTGATCATCAACCAGATCCACGTGCGTCACATCCTGATGAAGACCAATGAGCTGGATGACGATGCGACGGTGCGTGAGAAGCTGGCGAAACTGCGCGACCGCATCAACAAGGGCGAGGCGTTTGCAGGCATCGCCTCGACCACCTCGGAGGATCCGGGATCTGCGCCGGACGGCGGCGACTTGGGCTGGACGGGACCGGGCACTTTCGTGCCGGAGTTCGACAAAGCCATTGCCGATTTGAAGACCAACGAAATCAGTGAGCCGTTCAAGACCCGTTACGGCTGGCACATCGTGCAAATGCTCGGTACTCGGACCTACGACAGCACCGACGACGTGCGCCGCCAAAAAGCCTTTGCCGCGATCCGCGAAAGCAAGGCGGATGAAGAAACCGAGTTGTGGTTGCGAAGGCTGCGTGACGAGGCCTTCGTCGAAACCAAGATGTAGTGTACGTACCGCGCATCGTCATCACCTCAGGTGAACCGGCAGGCATCGGTCCCGACGCCTGTGTGAGCCTGGCGCAATCCGCCTGGGAAGCCGATTTGGTGGTGGCCGCAGATATGAATCTGCTGGCTGCCACAGCGGCGAGCTTGGAGTTGCCGTTGCGCTTGAATGCCTACGATCCATCGCGGCCGGCCCACTCGCATCAAGCAGGAACGCTGGATGTTATGCACATCCCGACCGCCGTCCCGGTGATTGCCGGCAAGCTCGACTCTGCCAATGCCGCCTATGTGATCGAGATGCTGGACCGCGCATGCGATGGCTGCAGCAACGGCGAGTTCGCCGCGATGGTGACCGCGCCTGTGCAAAAGAGCACGCTCATGGACGCGGGCTTTAAGTTCAGTGGCCATACAGAATACCTGGCCGAGCGCACTCGCTCAGCGCTGCCGGTGATGATGTTGTTGGACGACACCCTGCGTGTGGCGCTGGTGACCACGCACCTGGCGTTAGCCGAAGTACCCAAGGCCATTACCCGCGAACGGCTGCGAGCCACCCTGCGCATCGTCAATATGGATGTGGAGCGCCACTTCAACTTGAGTACGCCGCGCATTGCCGTGCTCGGTTTGAACCCGCATGCCGGCGAAGGCGGCCACCTGGGACGCGAAGAAATCGAGGTCATCACACCGGTGATCGAAGAGTTGCGTGCCGAGGGACTGGACCTGCGCGGTCCGGTACCGGCAGACACGGCCTTCACACCCACGTTTCTCAAAGGCGTCGACGTCATCGTCGCCATGTATCACGATCAAGGTTTACCGGTCATCAAGCATGTGGCTTTTGGCAGCGCCGTGAACATGACCTTGGGCCTGCCGATATTGCGTACCAGCGTTGATCACGGCACCGCCTTGAGTTTGGCGCGCAGCGGCAAGGCCGACACCGGCAGCTTGCGCGCCGCGCTGGCACTGGCCATCGACTTGGCCAGCGCCCGCAGCGGCCGCTATTAAGCCGTGCAGGTCCGCAAGCGGTTCGGTCAACACTTCCTGCATGATCGAAATGTCATTCGACGCATCGTCGACAGCATTGCGCCGGCCCCCGGGCAACGCGTCGTAGAAATCGGACCCGGCCGTGGCGCTCTGACCTGGGATCTCCTGGGCCGCGCGGGATCTCTGGATGTCATCGAAATCGATCGCGATCTGGCGCAGGCGCTCGGCAATGATGCACGCGCCGGCGATGCTCTGAAGATCCATGTGCAAGATGCGCTGAAGATGGATTACGTGAAGTTGCGCGACGGCGGTGCGCCGCTGCGCGTGGTCGGCAACCTGCCCTACAACATATCCACGCCGCTGCTGTTTCGTCTGTTGGAGCAGCGCAGTGCGATTGGCGACATGCATTTCATGCTGCAGAAAGAAGTGGTGGACCGCATGACCGCGGAGCCTTCTTCCAAAGAATACGGCCGGCTGACGGTCATGCTGGCGGCGGTCTGCGAGGTCGAAAAACTGTTCGATGTGGGACCCGGTGCCTTTCAGCCCAAGCCCAAAATATGGTCTGCCATTGTCAAACTGACACCGGCGCAACAGCCGCGGTTCGCGTCGGGCCATGACGGCGCGCTGCGGACACTGGTGACGGCGGCCTTTTCCGCGCGCCGCAAGACCTTGCGCAATGGTTTGAAAACTTTACTTACCGGCGAGCAAATCGAAGCCTGTGGCATCGATCCGCAGCGCCGCCCGGAAACGCTGACGCCGCCGCAATTCGGTCTGCTCGCGAGCAGCTTCTCTCGGCTATACTCGGACGCTGATGGCCAATTACCAAAAAGTTCTGGTGCTGCTTGATTTGTCGGAAGGCAGTGAACGGGTCGCTGCCACCGGACGCGACATGGCCCAGCATTCCAATGCCGACGTGGTGGTGTTGCACGTGGTGGAATTCGTGCCGCTCGAACCCATCGGCGAATCCTTGATGGCCAATGTGCCGGTCGAGGATAATCTCGTCGACCTGGCCCGCTCCCGCTTGAATACTCTGCTCGCCAAGATGCAGCTGTCCTCCGCCGCGGCCCGCGTCGAAGTCGGCAACACCAAGATGGAAATCCTGCGCGTGGCCGCGGAGGAGAAGGCGGACCTGATCGTGCTAGGCAGTCACGAACGGCATGGCTTGGCCATTTTGGTGAACTTGACCGAGGACACGGTGCTGCACGCCGCGCATTGCGACGTACTGGCCGTGCGTCTGAAGTGATTCAGTCCAACCGCATCCGTGTCGAGGTCGAAACCTCGTACATCGAAGAGCAGTCCGATCCGCGCGACAAGCGCTTCGTGTTTTCCTGCACCATCACCATTCGCAACGAGGGCCAACTGCCGGCGCGTCTGCTGACCCGTCATTGGATCATCACCGATGCGAACGGCAACGTGAAGGAAACGCGCGGCGACGGCGTGGTTGGCGAGCAGCCCTATTTGAAACCCGGACAGGGATTTCGCTACTCCACCGGCGCCGTAATCGAAACACCGGTCGGCACCATGCAAGGCAGCTATCAAATGGTGGCCGATGATGGCCAGCAATTCGATGCCCCCATAGCGCCGTTCCGGCTGGCGATGCCCGGGGTGCTGCATTAGCACGGGTTTCTGATGGCGGTTTATGCGATCGGCGATGTGCAAGGATGCGATCACGAACTCGGCGAACTGCTCGCTGCGCTGAAGTTTTCCGCGGACCGCGACTCGGTCTGGTTGGTCGGCGATCTGGTGAATCGCGGACCTGCATCGCTTAAAGTGCTGCGCCGAATTCGCGCCCTGGGCGGTGCCGCCACCGTCATTCTCGGCAATCATGATTTGCATCTGCTCGCGGTGGGCTATGCCGATGCCAAATTGCGCAGCGACGATACCTTGTCGGACATTTTGGCCGCGCCCGATCGCGAGGCATTGCTCGAGTGGCTGTGCTCGCGGGCGTTGATGCACGAAGATGCGCCAATGCGCGTCACCATGCTGCATGCGGGATTGCCGCCGCAATGGGACATCAAAACGGCCCGTCAATGCGCGCGAGAATTTGAAAAAGCCCTGCAGCGCGATCCGAAAAAGCTGCTGCAACGGCTGTATGGCGATGAACCGGATCAATGGGACGACGCGCTGCAAGGCGAAGCCCGCCTGCGCTTCATCATCAATTGCTTCACCCGCCTGCGCTATGTCGATGCGGACGGCCGGCTCGCGCTGCGCGCCAAAGGCTCA
The DNA here is from genome assembly GCA_964657675.1 of uncultured Steroidobacteraceae bacterium. Lineage (GTDB taxonomy): Bacteria > Pseudomonadota > Gammaproteobacteria > Steroidobacterales > Steroidobacteraceae > Bog-1198. The sequence goes on along the minus strand of CAZZWE010000069.1, from coordinate 4,117 downwards.
CCGAAGAAAGACAAAACCAAGTCATTGATTCCCTGGTTCGAAGCCCAGGGCGCCCGCTGGCGTGGCGGCGACCGCATCATCTGCGGCCATTGGTCCACCTTGGGATTCTTCAAGAATGAGGACATCACCGCCATCGACACCGGGTGCGTGTGGGGCGACAGCCTCACGGCCATCCGGCTGGATGTGCCGGATGCCAAACCGGTTCACGTCGGGTGTAAGCGGCCTAGTTGAGCGACGGCCGAACGCCGGGGCTCTGCTCTGCCCGCGGCAACGCTCGTAATATCTGGCCGCGCACTATAAAGCGGCTGCCGCTTTCCTGACCCGGGATACAGGTGATGTCGGATTTGACATCGAGTGCCGACAACTTCGGCAAAACTTGCCGCGCAAACTCTTCCACCAGTTCGCAGTCCGCGAGGGTCAGATTGCGAAATGCATCGTTCGTCAAGGTAAAAGGCTCGAAGCGCGCATCGACCGCTGCCAGATCGCCGGCGTGCAGCGGCTGCGCGGTCGGATCCGGCAGCGCCGGCGCGGAAAACACCAACGCGAGACTGGGACTGATATAGCCGGCACGCGTCGAGGGTCGGGTGTCCACGCAGCCCATGGGGGTGATTTTCAGGTCCCGCCGGGCGCCAAAATCCATGAGCATGGCCAGCACCTTGTCCCGCAGACCATCGCAGGAATAGCGCGACGTGCGGCCCATATAGCTGAACGTCAAGTGCTGCTCTTTCCAAACGGCAGCCACGGGATCGCCCGTCTGCGGCGAAGCCGCCCACAGCGGCGCTGCCAACAGCATTCCCGCCCCTGCAATCGCCACTCTCAAGCGCATAACTACCTCCGAACAGTTATGACCTGCGGCGGGGCCGCGAAGTTTCACGGCAAAGCTATAATGCCGCCATGAACCTCGCACTGCCTTTCAATCTGCTTGAATGGATCGAGCAAAATCGCGGACTGCTCAAGCCGCCCGTCGGTAATAAATTATTGTTTGATGACAGTGGCTTCATCGTCATGGCCGTGGGCGGTCCGAATTCGCGCAAGGATTTCCACCACGACCCGGGCGAAGAGCTGTTCTTGCAAATCGAAGGCACCATGGTGCTGAAAACCGTGCAAGGCGACCAGATCGTCGAGGTGCCGATTCGCGCCGGTGAAATATTTTTGCTGCCCCGCGAGATGCCCCACTCACCACAGCGGCCGGCAGGCACGGTCGGCATCGTGGTCGAGCGGCGACGCAAACCCGAAGAACTCGATGGCTTTTCCTGGTACTGCGAACACTGCGGTCATCAGTTGTACATGGAACGCGTACCAGTGGGCAATATCGAAACCGAATTGCCTGCGATCTTCGCGCGCTTCTATTCCAGCCTGGCACTTCGCACTTGCAGCGTCTGCGGCACCGTCATGCAGGCTCCGTCCTGAACGACAGCTCGCAGATCTCAGCTTCCGCGCTGGCACTGGATGCAGCAGACCCAATCGCGGGTTTTGCGGACCAGTTCCATCATCCCTTCGATGCCAACGGCCGCAAGCTGTTGTACCTATGCGGCCACTCACTGGGACTGCAGCCCAAATCGGTGGCCGACTATGTCGATGAGGAACTCGCGGATTGGCGCCGTCTCGGCGTGCTCGGCCACCACGTCGCCGGCCGTCCCTGGATCGAGTACCACGAGCGCGCTGCGGCACCATTGGCCGAGTTGCTGAACTCGGACCCTTCCGAAGTGGTCGCCATGAATTCGCTCACCGTCAATTTACACCTGATGATGGTGAGTTTCTTCAAACCAGACGGCACACGCAACCGGTTGCTGATCGAGAGCTCGGCGTTTCCCTCCGATCGCTATGCCGTGGTTTCGCAGCTGCGCTTTCACGGCCTCGACCCTGCGCAACACTTGATCGAAGTCGCGCCGCGCCCAGGCGAGCGTACCTTGCGCACCGAGGATGTAATCGCGCAGATTGAAGCGCAAGGGCCTCATTTGGCCTTGGCGCTTTTGCCGGGCGTGCAATACCTCACGGGTCAAAGCATGGACCTCGCTGCCCTGATTGCCGCCGTGCGCGGCGTCGGCGCGAAGGTTGGCGTGGATCTTGCCCACTCCATCGGCAACACGCCGCTGCGCATGCATGATTGGAATGCGGATTTCGCGGTGTGGTGCAGCTATAAATATCTAAACGCAGGTCCAGGCGCGGTGGGCGGAGCCTTCGTGCATCAACGCCACGGCGCCGACCACCGACTGCCGCGCTTTGCCGGCTGGTGGGGACACGATAAGTCGGCGCGGTTTCTGTTTGAACGGGACTTCCATCCGATCCCCGGCGCGGAAGGCTGGCAGCTCAGCAATCCCCCCATTCTCTCTTCCGCTCCCTTGCTGGCATCGCTGGAGATCTTTAAGCGCGCCGGCCTGAAGGCCCTGATGCAGAAGTCGGCGGCACTGACCGGTTTTCTGCGTAGACTCATCCAGGAACAATTGGCGACGGACATCGAAATCATCACCCCGGATGCGCCAGGCGCATTTGGCTGCCAATTGAGCTTACGAATAGCGCGTCCCGCGGCCGAGGCGCAGCGCTGCCATGAACGCCTGACGGCCGCTGGGGTCATTGGCGATTGGCGTGAGCCGGACATTCTGCGACTGGCACCCATTCCGCTGTACAACTCATTCAGCGACGTCGCAGGCGCGGTCGCGGCCTTGAAGCACGCCATCCGTGGATAAAGCCCTCCCCGTCAGCATCATCGGCGCCGGGCCCACCGGCGCATTGCTCGCGATCTTGCTGCAGCGTCGCGGCTTTACCGAGATCAACGTCTACGAATCGCGCAGCGATCCCCGCGCCTCAAGCGCCGAGTCAGGCCGCAGCATCAACCTGGCGCTGGCTGACCGAGGGATCCACGCACTTCGTGCTGCAGGCGTGTTCGAGCAGTTGCACGCCGCCTTGCTGCCCATGCGCGGCCGACTGATTCATCATCCCGACCAAAGCACGGTATTTCAGCCGTATGGTCAGCGCCCCAACGAAGTGAATTACTCCGTGTCGCGATTTCGCTTGAACCAGGAACTGCTGCAGATTGCCGCCCGGCAGACCGGCATCCGCCTGCATTTCGAGCATCGTTTCGACAGTGCTGACTTTGCAGACAACCGGGCCCAGCTACGCGACCTGAAGCATGATCGGCTGCTGAGGGTGCCGATGACTCCGTTGCTGGCCACCGATGGGGCAGGTTCTGCCGTACGCCGCCAGCTGAATCAGGCCGGCCTCATCAGGGCCACCGAGACCGATCTCGAACACGGCTACAAGGAGTTAAGCATTCCGGCGGCCGGCGCTAGCTTCGTCATGTCCGCCGAGGCGCTGCACATCTGGCCGCGCGGCAATTACATGTTGATCGCGCTGCCGAACGATGACGGCAGCTTCACCGCCACGCTGTTTCTACCAAAACGCGGGCCGGTGAGTTTTGAATCCTTGCAAGAGGAGGCGCAAATCGATCGCTTCTTGACGCAAAATTTTCCGGATGCGCGCCCTTTGATGCCCGACTGCGTCGCGGAGTTCAAATCACATCCGGTGGGGTTTTTAGGCACGGTGAGCGCGGCGCCTTGGCATCACGCCGGCGGCGTTGAATTGATCGGCGATGCGGCTCACGCCATGGTTCCCTTCCACGGGCAGGGCATGAACTGCTGCTTCGAGGATTGCATCGAGTTTGACGCCTGCGTGGAGCGCAACGACACATGGGCTGCCACATTCAGCGAATTCGCGACGGCACGCAAAGTCAATACCGATGCAATTTCCGCCATGGCGCTGGAAAATTATTTGGAAATGCGTGAGCGGGTGGCTGATCCCAAATTCCAGCTACAGCAGGCGCTGTCGCTGGAGCTGGAGCGGCGCTTTCCTGAGCGCTTCATCCCGCGCTACTCGATGGTGATGTTTCATCATGAGATTCCTTATCACACGGCCTTCCAACGCGGTGCTGTGCAAAGCGCCATTCTGGAAGCGCTGACGCGCGATTCCGCCAACCTGAACGAGGTGGATTTTTCCCAAGCCAAACGCGAGATCGAGGCTCGTCTTGCGCCGCTTTGATGATCTAGTTAAGCCACAAAGCGCTCTATCCACAAGGCGCTTTTTGCAGTGAACCCGATGCGCCATATGCCCGAGCCCGCCG
>CAZZWE010000068.1:0-23359 GCA_964657675.1 uncultured Steroidobacteraceae bacterium | reverse complement strand
GGATGCACGCACTGACCTTTACAGTCTCGGTGTGATGTTCTACGAGATGCTGACTGGCCAAAGGCCCTACCTTGGACGCAGCGCCGTGGCCATCATGACGCAGCACACCACCTCTCCCGTTCCGCAGCTCCCCGCGGCCACGGCGGCGCAGCAGCCTTTGCTAGACCGCTTGATGGCCAAACAACAGAGCGCCCGCTACGCCTCGGCGGATGAGTTGCTGGCGGACTTGGGACCCATGGTGGCAGCGGTCGCTTAAAAACTGTGAGCTGGGTCACGTAGAACCCGGTCACCGGGGGGATATGTAATTCCTGCATTGCAGGCTGTGACACTGGTCAATCCGTCCAGGCGCCGCCTTTGGCAACCTTGTGCGCAATGTTCATCTCCCTAAAGCGCCATGAACGCGAAAAACAAGAGCTGATCGGTGCCAGCAACCGATTAACCGAAGCCATATTGAAGACCAGTTCGCTGGGGCTTTTTTTGCTCGATTCGAAAGACCGCATCCAACCGCAGGTTTCCAATTCGCTGGCAACCTTGTTCCGGCGCCAAGACTTCAGCAATCTGAGCTTCGAGAAGCTGATTGCGCCAGTGGTATCCGCCAAGACATTGAGCCTCGCGCGCACGCATGTTGCGCGACTGATGGATTTGGCGCGCGGCCAGGGTGAGGAAGCCAACCCGCTCCAGGATGTGGAGGTCAAGCTGAGCAACCCCGACGGCAGCTCCGAGACCGCGCACTACTCGTTTGATTTTAGCGCCGTGGAAATACCGCATGAACCGCGCGTGTGGCTGGTTCGCGTCACGGACATCACCACGCGGGTGCAACAGTATCGCGAATTGGTGGATCTGCGCGCCCAAGTTCAAACCCAGGGCGAGATACTGCGGGCGGTCTTGCAGGTGGGCGGCTCGAAGTTCGGCACCTTCCTACAGAAGACCGACGTGTCCATGAAGACTATCAACGAGGTGTTGAAGAAACCCGCGCGCGAAGCGGATGCGTTCCGCCTTAAACTCGAGGAGACCCTGCACGAGGTAGACCGGGTGCGGCGCGGCGCGGCCGCTTTAAAGCTTACCGGTCTGCAGTGCGCAGCCCGCGAGTTCGAAGATGCGCTGCAGGACTTGAAGAGCCGCAGCGCCTTGAGCGGCAGCGATTTCCTGCCGTTAGCCGTCAAACTCGACACGCTGTATGGCCAATTCGCATTGCTGCGTTCGCTGACATCGCAGGCCGCGCCTGCGCGCGAATCCGACACCCCGCCATCCGATGCGCCGGTCACCGAAAACGGCACGGAAATTATCGAGGCGCCGAAGTTCATTGCCGAGCTGGTCAAGCGCAACGCTCCAGAAGCGAAACGCATGGCGGTGGCCGGCAGCCTGGAGAGCACGCTCACCACGCTGGCAGAAATGGTGGCGCAGGAAAATCAGAAATCGGTGGCCTTGGAATGTATCGGCCTTCATGTGGTGCCGCCGCGTTACCAAGCCACCATCAAGAACATCGCCATTCAGCTGATCCGCAATGCCGTAGTCCACGGCATCGAAACGGGCGAAGAACGCGAAGCGGCCAACAAGCCGCCGACCGCAACCTTGATTGTCGAATTCAAAACCACCTCCGATCATGGCTTTGAACTGCTGTTTCAAGACGATGGCCGCGGCTTGGATCCAGACGCTGTACGCAGTGTCGCCGTGGCGCGGGGATTGTTAAGCGCCGAGGAAGCGGCCCGACTGCGTGACCGTCAGGCCATCAAGCTGATCTTCAAATCCGGCTTCAGCACCCTGTCGGATAACCCTGGCGAGCCCAAGCACGGCGCCGGCATGTCATTGGTGCGCCGCTATGTGCATGAGGCCGGCGGCAAGATCGCGCTGGCCAGTCTCATGGGCCATGAAACTCGTTTCAAGGTGTCACTGCCGCCGCTCGATCAGTCCGCCGACGCTCAGGTCGCCTGAAGCTCCACCAGCACGGCACCGCCCGCGACTCGCTCGGCGACCCCAAAGGGAATTCGCGACACCACCCCGGCGTACGGCGCCGTCAAGGTGTGTTCCATTTTCATGGCTTCCACCGTGATCAAGGCGGCGCCGCGCTCGACGGATTGACCCGCCTGCACATGGACGGCCACCACCGTGCCCGGCAGCGGCGTGAGCAAGGAGCCTTGCTCGGACCCTTCCGTGGCCTGTAATGAGTCATCGGTGACTCGGCGTGCCAGGACGGCATGGCGCCCATCGATGAACAGGTGCAGTGCGCCTGCAAGCTCAACGACGCGCAGCGCACACACCCTGCCATCGACTTCCAAGCGCAGGCTCTGAAGCCCGCGCTCCAACACGCCGATGCGATACTCCGCCGAACCTACGCGTGCCAGGTAGCGATCGCCTTCACAGCGGACCACGGCGGTGCGGCCCGCCAAGCGCCATTGCGAGCTGGCCGGTGCGCACAGGCGCCAACCGCGAGTGTCCGCCCACAGCGCATCGCCGGAGGCGGCTTTTGTCGCACACCACACCCCGGCCATTGCAACGTCTTCATCGCTGGCCGCGGCTTCGCCAAAGCGCAAGTGCGCCTTACGCTTGGCCAAGAAATCCGTGCCGACGCCGCCTTGACGAAATTCATCGTCCGCCAAAATGGAACTCAGCAGCGCGCGGTTGGTGATGATTCCGACGATCTCCAGCGCCTGCAAGGCCTGGCGCAGGCGGTTGACAGCGACCGCGCGGGTGTCTCCCCACGCAATGACCTTGCCCAACATGGGATCGTAATAAGGCGAAACGGCATCGCCGACGTCGATGCCCATATCCAGTCGCAGACCCGCATGCCCGGCAGGCAGACGCAGGTGTTCGACGGTTCCGACACTGGGCAGATAGTCATGCGCGGGATCTTCCGCGTACAGGCGTGCTTCCACGGCGCAGCCGCGCGCAATGATTTCCCCTTGAGCCATCGGCATGGGCGCGCCCTGCGCCACCAACAACTGCCATTCGACCAGATCCAGTCCGGTGATGCATTCGCTGACCGGATGTTCAACCTGCAGTCGGGTATTCATTTCCATGAAATAAAAACTTTGTTCCTCATCCACCAGGAACTCGACCGTCCCGGCGCCCACATAATCGACGGCGCGGGCGGACTTGATGGCCGCCTGTGCCATGGCCGCTCGAACCTCGTCACGGAGTCCAGGCGCCGGCGCCTCCTCGATAATCTTTTGGTGACGCCGCTGCACCGAGCAATCGCGGTCGAACAAGCTCACGATCGCGCCATGCGTATCGGCAAAAATCTGCACCTCGACATGCCGGGCCTTCGGGAAGTAGCGCTCCATCAGCAGGCGATCATCGCCGAAGGCGGTACGCGCCAGTCGCTGCGCCGACTCGACCGCAGCGGCCACCTCGGCACTCGAACGCACCACCTGCATGCCCTTGCCGCCGCCGCCGGCGCTGGCCTTGATGATTAGCGGGTAGCCAATGCGCTGGGCTTCCGCCGTCAGGCGCTCTACCGTTTGCTCGCTGCCGTGATAACCCGGCGCGACCGGTACCCCCTCCGCCGCCATGGCGGCCTTCGATGCGCTCTTCGAGCCCATGGCCCGGATGGCGGACGCCGGCGGTCCGACGAAAGTCAGCCCGGCGCCAACGCAGGCTTGGGCAAAGGCCGCATTCTCCGACAAGAAACCGTAGCCCGGATGGATGGCATCTGCGCCCACACGGCCGGCCAACTCGATCAGCTTGCCGATATTGAGATAGCTCTCCGCCGCCGGGGACGGTCCTAAGTGATAGGCCTCGTCCGCCTCACGCACGTGCCGAGCCCCACGGTCGGCGTCCGAGTAAACCGCAATCGTGGTAATGCCCATGCGCTTGGCGGTGCGCACGATGCGGCAAACGATTTCGCCGCGGTTGGCAATCAGTAATCGACGGATCATCGGTGCTCTCACATGCGAAACACGCCGAAGCGTGTTTCAGTAACCGGTTGAGTACGCGTCAACGCCAGCGCCAAGCCTAAGACCCGCCGGGTGTCGAGCGGATCGATGACGCCATCATCCCAGAGTCGCGCCGATGCGTAGTACGGATGGCCCTGCCGCTCGAACTGTTCGCGAATGGGCGCTTTCAATTTTTCCTCGTCAGCTTCGCCAAAGCTCTCGCCGCTGCGCTGCAGAGCCTCGCGCTTGATGGTGGCCAACACGCTGGCGGCTTGTTCGCCGCCCATCACCGAGGTGCGCGCGTTCGGCCATTGAAATAGAAAGCGTGGGCTGTAGGCCCGGCCGCACATCGCATAATTGCCGGCGCCATAACTTCCGCCGATGACCACGGTGTACTTCGGCACCGCGGCACAGGCCACCGCGTTCACCAACTTCGCCCCGTCTTTGGCAATACCGCCCGCTTCCGCCGCCTGCCCCACCATGAAGCCGGCAATATTTTGCAGGAAGAGCAACGGGATGTTTTCGCGGCAGCACAATTCGATGAAGTGAGTGCCCTTGAGCGCGCTCTCAGAAAACAGAATGCCGTTGTTGGCCAAGATACCCACGGTGGTGCCGTGAATCTCTGCGAAACCGCACACCAAGGTGGTGCCGTATAAGGCCTTGAATTCGTCGAACCATGCACCGTCCACCAACCGTGCGATCAGCTCGTGAACGTCATAGGGCTTGCGGGCATTGTGCGGCACGATGCCGTAAAGCTCGGCGGGATCGAATGGATTGTCGAGCGCGGCACGAGAGTTCGACGCATGCGCGACCGGACTCAATGCCGCGGGCTTCAGGCGTGCGACGGCACGCCGAGCGAAGGCCAGGGCATGCGTGTCGTTCTCTGCGTAGTAGTCGGTGACGCCGGAGCGGCGACAATGCACATCGGCGCCTCCCAAGGTTTCGGCATCGACATCCTCGCCGGTGGCGGCGCGTACCAGCGGCGGACCTCCCAAGAAGATCCGGCCTTGATTGCGCACGATGATGGCGTGATCGGACATCGCCGGCACATAGGCGCCGCCGGCCGTGCACGAGCCATGGACAACCGCGATCTGTGCGATGCCGGCCGCCGAGAGACGTGCCTGATTGAAGAAAATCCGGCCAAAATGATCACGGTCCGGAAACACCTCATCTTGCCGCGGCAAGAACGCGCCGCCACTTTCCACCAAATAAACGCAGGGCAACGCATTCTCACCGGCAATTTCTTGGGCGCGTAAATGTTTTTTGACCGTGAGCGGATAATAGGTGCCGCCCTTCACGGTCGGGTCATTGGCCACGACCATGCATTCGCGGCCCGAGATACGGCCGACGCCCGTGATCAGTCCCGCGCCCGGCAGCTCCTCGCCATAAACTCCCTGGGCTGCCAACGGCGACAATTCCAAGAACGGCGAACCCGCATCGAGCAAGGTATCGATGCGCTCGCGGGCGAGCAGCTTGCCCGCCTTGGCGTGTTTGGCGCGCGCCGCGGCGCTGCCGCCCACGGCGTTGTGCGCAAGCGTCGTACGCAGGTCGTCCACGACCGATTGCATCGCCGATCGATTCGCGGCGAACTCAGGCGAACGCGGGTCAATTTTAGAAACGATCTGGGCCATTGGCTTTAACGCGCTGCACGTGGCAAAATTGTCCGACAGTCCGATTATCCAACTATCCACATTCAATGACAATGGGGGCCGCAGCAAATGGCCAGTTCAGCGTATCGAGAATTCAATTTCGGCCTCGGCGAGGTCATCGATACGGTGCGCGACCAAGTGCGCCGTTTTGCCGCCGAGCGCATCGCGCCGCGTGCCAGCGAAATCGACCGCAGCAATGAGTTCCCGCGAGACCTATGGCAGGAAGCAGGCGATCTTGGCTTGCTGGGACTCACCGTCCGCACCGAGGATGGCGGCGCCGGCCTCGGCTACTTGGCCCACACGGTTGCCATGGAGGAGATCTCCCGGGCCTCCGCCGCCGTGGGCTTGAGCTACGGCGCGCATTCGAATCTTTGCGTGAATCAGCTGGCGCTGAACGGCAACGCTGCGCAGAAAGCCAAGTATCTGCCGAAACTGATCAGCGGAGAACATGTGGGCGCATTGGCCATGTCCGAGCCCGGTGCCGGCTCCGATGTGGTGTCCATGCAGCTCAAAGCGATTCGCCACGGCGATGTGTATGTGCTGGATGGCCGCAAGATGTGGATCACCAATGGTCCGGAAGCCGATGTGCTGGTGGTCTATGCCAAAACCACGCCCGAGGCCGGCGCGCGCGGCATCAGCGCCTTCATCATCGAAAAAGGCTATCCGGGCTTCAAGCCGGCGCAGAAGCTCGACAAGCTTGGGATGCGCGGCTCGAGCACCAGCGAACTGGTGTTCGACGCCTGCGAAGTCCCGGCCGCCAATCTGCTTGGGTCTGAGAATCAGGGCGTCAAGGTCTTGATGAGCGGCTTGGACTACGAACGCGTGGTTCTCTCCGGCGGCCCTCTGGGAATCATGGCGGCAGCGCTCGATGTCGCCGTCCCATATGTGCGCGAGCGCAAGCAGTTTGGCCAGGCCATCGGCACCTTCGAACTGGTGCAGGGCAAGCTCGCGGACATGTATGCATCGTTCAACGCCTGCCGCAGCTATGCCTACACGGTCGCAGCGGCCTGCGATCGCGCCGAGCACACCCGCAAGGATGCGGCCGCGTGCATCTTGTTCTGTGCGGAAGCCGCCACGCGCGCGGCCTTGGATGCCGTGCAGCTGCTCGGCGGCAACGGCTACATCAATGATTACCCCACGGGGCGTTTGTTGCGCGATGCCAAGCTGTATGAAATCGGCGCCGGCACCTCGGAAATTCGCCGCATGCTGATTGGGCGCGAATTGTTTGGAGAAGGTGCGTGAGCGATCTGTTTGGGCCATTGCAAGACTCGCCCGCCTATCGGCAAATCGCCAATCAAATCGAACAGCGCATCGTGGAGCGCTCACTGCGCGCCGGTGATGCGTTGCCCTCAGAAACGGACTTGGCGCGGCAATTCGGCGTCAACCGCTCCACCATTCGCGAGGCCATTCGCGAGTTGGAGACTCACGGATTGCTCGGCCGCGGGCGCGGTGAAAAACGGCTGCGGGTCACGCGTCCGGAACCGCGCACGATCAGCACGGGGATCAGCCGGGCCTTGGCACTGCACGACGTGACGTTCCTGGAACTGTGGGAAGCGATGATGGCGATCGAGCCGGCTGCGGCTGAATATGCCGCGACGCGGCGCACAACCGCCCAGTTGCAGCACTTGACGCGAGCAGCGGCGAATTTCAAACGCGCAGCCACCGATACCGTGACCGCCGTGGCCGCGGTGACGGAGTTCTTCACCGCTGTGGCGCAAGCCAGCGGTAATCGCGTACTCTCGCTGTCGCAAGCCCCGTTGAATCAATTGCTGGAGGCGGCGCTGACCCTGATGATCGACCGTGTCCCGCAAGCCCGCAGCCGAATCGAAGTAGCTCAGGAAAAGATTACGTCAGCCATCAAATTGAAGAAGCCGGACCAGGCACGACTGTGGATGGAAAAACACATTCGTGATTTCAAGCGCGGCTACGACCTTGAACGCTTAAAGGATGCTCCATGAAGACTGCGCTCGATGATTCTGGCCTAGACCTCCTGTTTCGCAACGCACGCTCATACAACCGCTGGTTGCCGCAAGCCGTCCCAGAAACAATGCTGCGTGCGCTTTACGATTTGCTCAAACTGGGACCGACCTCCATCAACTGCTCGCCGGCGCGATTCGTATTCGTGACATCGGCGGCGCAGAAAGCAGTCTTGGTCAGCTGCCTGTCGCCCGGCAACGTGGTGAAAGTCGAGCAGGCCCCCGTGACCGTCATCATCGGCATGGATCAGAAGTTCTACGAAAAGATTCCCGCGTTGTTTCCGCAAAAGCCGCAATCCGCCGAATTGATGAAGGATCCGGTCAACGGGCCGGTGCACATGATGCGCAACGCCACCTTGCAGGGTGCATACCTGATGCTGGCCGCCCGTTCCCTCGGTCTCGACTGCGGCCCCATGTCGGGCTTTGATCATGCCAAGGTGGATGCCGCGTTCTTTGCCGGCACCGCGGTGAAGTCGAATTTTTTGTGTGCCCTCGGTGTGGGCAGCACGGAAATGTTGTTCCCGCGCAATCCCCGCTTGAGCTTCGAGGAAGCCTGTACGATTGTTTAGAGAATCTGCTCGCGTTCCGTATCGCTGCCGTTAGGATCGTGCAGATTGGTGCTGAAAGACACCAGCACCATGACGCCGGTTCCGGTGTTGCGGTACGCATGTACCACCCCCGGCGGGATGACCAAGCGGCAGATCTCACCCGCGGCGACCTCGATGTCACGAATTTGACCCGACTCTTTCAGTCGGATCAAACACGGTCCCACCACACTGGTGGTCTCGGTGGCGGTGCGATGCACGTGATTCCCACGCACCTCATTGGGCTGCGTTAATACCACGTGCACATTTTTTTGCCCGGCAAGCTCATCGTCGCTTAACGGTTCGAACAGCGCGCCGCGCGCATCTCGATGGGTTTTGACAGGCTGCAAGAGCGCCTTAATCTGAATTTCCATCCGAGGATTATAGCGGCGCAGCGGCGCTGCGCGTACGCATCCATGCCGCGCGACTGGCAAGGGTCGCGCCGGCCAGCAACACACTATCCAGCCAGTCGAGTAAACCACCTCCCCCGCCCCCGCCTCCACTGGTTCCGCCGCTGGTGGAACTCGCCGCCGCGCCCGTGATGGTGAGCGACGCCGTGGCGGCGGCGCTGTTGCTTCCCCCTGGCCCAGTGCTCAGATCGCCCACCGCAATATTGCTGGCGTAGCTGCCTGGCGCTGCGCCTTGGACACCGACCGTGACCGTGCAACTGCCCTGCGCCGGGATGATGGCGTTGCTCAAGGTGATGGTGCTGGCTGAGCTAGTCAGGCCAAGCTGCGCACCGCCGCAGGTGGTGCTCAGAGCGGGTGCACCCGTCGCGGTGAGACCGGCCGGCAACGTCAGCATCAACGCCGTTTGCGTCAACGCAAACGGATTGGTATTCGACAAGGTCGTGGTCAGGCTTGCGGACGCGTTCACCGCCACGCTGGTCGGGGCGAAAACTTGCGCCACCGCAGGCGCAGCGGGTGCGACGCTCAGGGGTACCGGGCATGCGGTCGCGACGCTGCCGGCGTTCGACGGCGCAGTGCTGGTGTGTGCGGAGGCCGTGAAATTAACGGTCGCCGTGTCGGAATTTCCGGCCGAATCCGTCACCCTGACGTTGAGCGAACCGGCACCGCTCCATTTAACGGTCGGCTGTGCCGTAGATCCCCCCGAAATAATGGAGACAGCCCCGGTGGCGCTCCACAGGTAGCTGAGCGCGCCGGTCACGGTGCAGGCGGCAACGCTGCCGCTGGCATCGTAGGAGGCGGCCACGTTGAGCCCCAACGGGGTGGGCAGCTTGATCGCGGCGATAGGATTCTGGGCCGCTTTGACGGCGCTGAACGCGTTCACCATGCCCGCCCCGCACAGCGAGGTGGTGCAAGCGCACTCCACACTGGAGGAGGTGGTACTGGAGCACACCGGCGTCCCCGCGGGCTGCGGGAACGGGCTGGCGCTGGCTTTGATACGAGTAATCAACTGGGCCGGCGTCAAATTGGCGTTGACCGCGCGCATCAATGCCGCCACGCCGGAAACAATGGGTGCAGAGAAGCTGGTGCCGAGATTCGGATTGGTTTGGTTGGTATAGGTGTTGGCCAACGGCGTGGTGGTGCCGGAGTTGGTCGTTGTGTCGATCGAGCGTAGACAGCTCGCTCCGGTGGTGTCCACACAGTTACCCGCGGGCGCCGAGATGCCGACCTCGGCACCCAAGCTGCTGTAGCCCACCTTGGTGCCGATGTTGCGCAGTCCGGCCACGGCCAGTACGCCGGTACAATTGCCCGGCGCATCCACCGGACCGCTTTCGTTGCCGGCGGACACTACAATCAACACTCCCATGCCGGTCAATGTGTTGATCACGGACTGATAGCTTGTGGGACAGGTTCCGCTGCCGCCCAAGCTGAGATTGATAATGTCGGCCGGATAAGGATTGTTGACGACGGCCGAACCATCGACATTGGTGACCGTCAGGCCGGCGGCCCAACGCATGCCGGCCATGATGTCCGAATCGTAGCCGCCGCACTTGCCGAGGGCGCGCACCGGCAGAACAAAGGGCGCCCACGTCATGCCGGCGATGCCCACGTCGTTATTGGTAATGGCGCCCAACACACCCATCACGCGGGTGCCATGCCAGGAGCTGTTGACCGGCCCACCCACCGGCGTGCTGTTCGGATCTCCGCACGTCGACGGGGGGAACAAGCTGTTCATCAGGTCGGTCGAGCTGAGCCAATCGCCGGGATCGGAAGGATCCGGATCCCATCCATCGCCATCGTTGGCGATCAGGAAAGTGCCCAGCTGGGCACTGTTCGAGCGGTTCAAGTCGCCCTCCACGAAATCATAGCCGGGCAACAAGCGGCCCTGGCCAAAACCGGCACGACCTAAATCGGGATGATCGAAGCGCACGCCGGTGTCCACGTCCGCAATCACCGTGCCGGTGCTGCCAGTGGTGATGCTCCAGGCGGAAATGGCGTCGGTCGCGGCGGCGTCGCTGGTCGGCGTGGCCGTGCTCGGGGTCATCATGTACCACTGCCCACTCGCGCCCGGCGTCGGCATGAACAGCGGATCGTTGGGGGGCAGCGTTACGGCGTGCGCATAACGTCGCTGATCGGCCTCCGCAAACTCCACGTTCGGGTCGGCGCGCAGTTGCTGCAAGGTCGCGGCGAGCTCGGCGCCATACAACGTCGATGGCAGAAACACCACATGCATGCTCGGACTGATCTGCCGCGAAGCGGGCAGCGCTACACCAGTGCGCAGCGACAAACTGCGCACATCGCCTTCGCTGGTCTGTGCCTCGATCACTTGAACAGGGCGCGAACGATTGCGCACAGTCACTGAGGTTGCGGATGAATTCTCCGCCGTGGCCTTGAAGCCGATGATTAATCGTTCGGCCTGCGGTCCCAGCTGGATGGGTCTTGCTCGCAACGGATTCCATTCTTGCGGCCCGGCCAAGGCGTTGCCAAACACCATGGCAACAGCTAACAGAATCAGTGGTTTGCAGATTTTTGACATAGTGATCAAGCCTAGCAAGTCGAGTCGGCGCGGTCTGCGAACTACGCCCTAGCGGAGGAAACCGGCGCAGCAACGCGACAGCGGGTAGAATAGCGGCACCACAATTGAGCGTATTTTTGAAGGGGTTGCGATGCATTACGACAATCGGCAGTTTTTTATTGACGGCGCCTGGGTCGATCCGATCGAGCCCAAGGAATTCAAAGTCATCAATCCAGCGACTGAAGAGGTTGCCGGGGTCATTTCCATGGGAAGCGCCAAGGATATCGATCTAGCGGTGAACGCCGCGCGGCGCGCCTTCGACAGCTATTCCCGCACGCCGCAGGCCGAACGCCTGGCGATGATGGAAAGAATTTTGGCTTCGTACAAGGCGCACTACGATGAGATCGCGCAGGCCATTTCCGTTGAAATGGGCGCGCCGGTGACGTTATCGAAAGGCTCGCAAACCGCCATCGGCGTCGGCCACATCAGCGCCATGATTGATGTGCTGAAAACCTTCAAGTTCGAGGAGCTGCGCGGCACCGTGCGACTGGTACAAGAACCGGTGGGTGTGTGCGCGCTCATCACCCCCTGGAATTGGCCGATGAACCAGGTCGCCGCCAAAGTCATCCCCGCGCTCGCTGCCGGCTGCACGATGGTCTTAAAGCCATCCGAGTATTCGCCATTCAGCGCCATCATTTGGGCTCGAGTCATGCAGGAAGCCGGTGTTCCCAAGGGCGTGTTCAATTTGGTCAACGGGGATGGCGCCTCGGTCGGCGCCGCCCTGTCCTCTCACAAGGAAATCGACATGGTGTCCTTTACCGGCTCGACCCGGGCTGGCACTGAGGTTGCGAAAAGCGCTGCCGCGTCGGTTAAACGGGTGCACCAAGAATTAGGCGGGAAATCGCCCAATGTGTTGCTCGATGACGCGGACTTCGAAAAGGCCGTGAAACGCAGCGTCATGCATGTGTTTCAGAATTCGGGGCAATCTTGCAACGCGCCGACCCGCATGCTGGTACCCGCGTCGAAGTTGGCCGAAGTGGAAGCCATTGCCAGGCGAGTCGCAGAAACCGTGATCACCGGCGATCCGATGTCCGAGAAAACCAACTTGGGTCCCGTGGTCTCGAAGCTGCAATTCGAACGGGTCGAAGGCTATATCGCCAAGGGCATTGCGGAAGGGGCGAAAGTCATCATTGGCGGCGTCGGCCGACCTGACGGATTGGAGAAGGGTTACTTCGTCAAGCCGACGATTTTCTCCAATGTGAACAATCAAATGACCATTGCGCGCGAAGAAATCTTCGGGCCGGTGTTGTGTATCCTGCCGTACGATAACGAAGAGCAGGCGGTCGAAATCGCCAACGACACGCCGTACGGTTTGGCCGCCTACGTATGGTCGCAGGACAATCTTCGCGCCCGACGGATCGGTGGACGCATCCGCGCCGGACAGGTGACGTTGAACGGCGCCTCGGGAACGATGAACACGCCGTTTGGCGGCTTCAAGATGTCCGGCAACGGACGCGAGTATGGCGAGTTCGGCCTGCGCGATTTCCTGGAGGTCAAAGCAGTCATTGGAGTCGATGCCGCTTGATGCCTGATGGCTGACGCTGTACTTCGGCTCGAGAATCTTGGCAAAGGTTATTCGCGAGATCGCCCGGCGCTATTCGAGGGACTCAATCTCGAACTGCGCCCGGGCGAATACCTCGCCATCATGGGCGAATCGGGCGTCGGCAAATCGACGCTGCTCAATTTACTAGCCGGGCTGGATCGGGCCGATAGCGGGCGCGTGCTGCTGGATGGTGTGGACCTGGCGACGTTGGATGATGATGCAGCCACCCGCTTGCGGCGTCGCGATGTGGGCTTCGTGTTTCAGGCTTTCCATGTGTTGCCGTATTTGACCGCGGCGCAAAATGTCGCGTTGCCCCTCGAGCTCCTAAAAGTACCTCTCCCGGAGCGCACGACACGCACTCGGGAACTGCTTGAGGCCGTTGGCATTGAAGCCCTGGCCGACCGTTACGCGCGCGAGCTGTCGGGCGGCGAAGTCCAGCGCGTCGCGATCGCCCGTGCCTTGGTGCACCGCCCCCGTCTGGTGCTGGCCGATGAGCCAACCGGCAACCTCGACCCACGTGCAGCCGGACAGATCCTCGCGCTTCTCAGCAGACAGATCAAAGCAAACGCGGGCGCCGGGATTTTAATCACCCACTCGCGCACGGCCGCCGAAACCGCGGATCGCATCCTGGTGTTGGATGCCGACGGGTTACACCCGACCGGCGCCGGCTCGTGAGGTTCACAGCCTTCAAAGTACTGATGATTGCCCAACTGCGCGAGCAGCCCGGGCGTCTGCTCATCACCGTCATTGCGATCGCCTTGGGCGTGGCCTTGAGCAGTGCCGTGTACCTGGTCAACGAGGCCGCATTGAATGAGTTTGGACTTGCGACCAAACGTTTGGTGGGCGAAGCCGACGTGATCGTGCGGGGTCCGCGCGAGGGATTCGATGAACAAATTTTCGTTGAGCTCGCACGCAATCCGGCGGTGTCGGTCGCAAGTCCGATATTGGAATTGGAGGTGGCCATCGCCGGCCGCAGCGACACACTGAAAGTGCTCGGACTTGATCCATTTCGCGCCGCGAGCGTACAGCCGGCGTTGCTCGCGGACCTGGGTCCGCGGCTGTTTGAGGCACTCACACCGGATGCGATTTTTCTAAGCGACAGCGCTGCTCAGCGCCTGCACCTTAAGCCCGGCAGCACGCTGGTCGCCATGGTGGCCAATTCGCCTAAACCTTTGCGAGTCATTGGCCTGCTCTCCGCCTCGGCCTACCCGCAAGCCATTGGCCTGATGGATATAGCCGCGGCGCAATGGACCCTGGGCAAATTAGGGGCCATCAACCGCATCGACCTGCAGTTGGCGCCCGGTACCGACGTCGCCGCCTTTCGCCGCGAGCTGCAAACACGGCTGCCGGCCGGGGTGTTGGCTGTTGCCCCGCAAGTGGAACGCGACCGCGCGGTGTCGGTCACCCGAGCCTACCGCTTGAACCTCAATATGTTGGCCTTGGTGGCGCTGTGGACTGGTGCATTCCTGGTGTTCTCCACCCAGTCGTTGGCCGTGCTGCGGCGCCGGCGTGTTCTGGCCTTGCTGCGAGCCCTCGGCGTGACGCGTGGGGAATTGCAGTATGCGTTGATCGGCGAAGGCGCGGCACTGGGCGTTGCCGGCTCGCTGCTCGGGGTGATGGGCGGCGCCGCCCTCGCCGCTCTGATTTTGCGTGTGTTAGCGGGCGATTTGGGCACCGGACAACTGCGTGCAGCCGGGGCTTCGTTGATAACCGCTCCCGGGGCGATGGTGGGGTTCTTTGTGTTCGGCAGCGCGGTTGCGGCTCTCGGCGGCTGGTTTCCCGCCCGTGCCGCCGCGCGACAAGCGCCGGCCCGCGCTTTGAAAGGCGGCAACAGCGACTTTCGCGCCGCAGCCGGTCACGGTTGGCGAGCCGGACTAGTGCTGCTGGCCATGGGCGCGGTGTTAGCCTTTGCGCCCGCCATCGCAGGGCTGCCGCTGTTTGGCTATCTCGCGATCGGCTTGCTGTTGTTGGGTGCCGTGCTGCTCGTGCCCTCGCTGACCGTATTACTGCTGCGGGGGGTGCCGCGGACCTCGCATCCGGTGCTCGACACGGCCATCGCTCAAATGCGCCAAAATGTCGGCCAGTCCACTTTGAGCCTCGCCTCCATCATCGTGAGCTTCAGCTTGATGGTGGCGATGGCCATCATGGTTTACTCATTTCGCATCTCATTCGATCACTGGCTCGGCAAACTGTTGCCGGCCGATTTGCAACTGCGCGAGCCCTTCGACAACGACACCGCGTACTGGTCGCCGCAGGATCAAACCCGCATCGCAAGCCTTGCCGGGGTGGCGCGCGTTGAATTTCGACGCACCCGTCAACTGTTGCTGAATGCTGAGCGGGTGCCGGTCACTCTGATTGCACGCGGCGCCAACTCGGCGGAAACTGCTGCACAACTTCCCCTGCTGAGCAATGCCTCGTCCGCACCCTCTGAGGACCAACGGCCGATCTGGATTTCTGAATCGCTGCGCGATCTGTATGGCTATCAGCTGGGCGAGTCGGTCACTTTGCCGCTGCGGGATCCAGGTCCCTATGTTGTTGCCGGCATCTGGCGCGATTACGCACGTCCGTCCGGCTCCATCGTCATGTCGCGAGACGCCTACCTGCGCGCCACAGGCGATGCGAACGCCAGCGAAGCGTCGCTGTGGCTCAAGGACCCTGCTGACGCTGCGGGAGTCGAGCAGCGGCTACGCACCCAGATTCCGGGCGCTGCGGCGCTCGAGATCATCACCAGTTCGGCGCTGCGAGAACGATCGTTGCGCATCTTCGATCGTGCCTTTGTCATTACCTATGCCATCGAGGCGATCGCGGTGTTCATCGGCCTGCTGGCGATCAGTTTCGCCGCAAGCTCAGCGGCATTGGCGCGTCGAGCGGAGTTTGGGATGCTGCGCCACCTCGGCATGCTGCGTCGGCAGACCATTGCCCTGCTGGCCAGCGAGGGCGTATTGACCAGTGTGTTTGGCGTTCTTTACGGATTGATGCTGGGCTTTGCCTTAAGTTTGGTGTTGGTCTATGTGGTTAACCGGCAATCGTTCAACTGGAGCATTGATCTCGCCGTCCCGGCGTGGGAACTGGCCGCTCTCAGCGCGGTACTGGTTGCGGCTGCCGCATTGACCGCCCTCATTAGCGGCCGGGCCGCCGTCAGCCAAGACGCGGTGCGCGCAGTGCGAGAGGATTGGTAGGTGCGCAAAGGTCACGCGCTGTTGCTCTTGCTGCTCGGCTCCATGGCACATGCCGAGGAGGCGTACGCGCCGGTGGTGGCGGGTCAGCCGCTGGTTTTTCCGCGAGACTATGGCGCTCATACGGAATTTCGCACCGAGTGGTGGTACGTCACTGGATGGCTGCGCACCGCGAAAAACGAAGACCTCGGATTCCAGGTGACTTTTTTTCGCACCAAGCCGCATCCCAACGAGGCAAACCCCAGCGCATTCGCGCCGCATGAAATTCTGATTGCCCATGCGGCAGTCAGCGACGTAAAACACGGGCGGCTCTGGCAGGACCAGCGTATCCGCCGAGCCGGCATGGGTTTGGCCCAGGCCGCCACCGGCGATACCAATGTCGCCATCGACAACTGGAACCTTCGACGCGATAGCCAGGGCTATCACGCGACAATCGACGCCGCGGATTTCTCATTCGAGCTGCTGCTGACAGAATCGCAAGCGCCCCTGTTAAATGGCGTGCAGGGCGTAAGCCGCAAGGGCTCCGATCCCAGTGCGGCCAGCTACTACTACAGTCTGCCCCACCTTAAGGTCAGCGGCACATTGTCGCGCCAATCTCCCGCTCAATCCGTCAGCGGCGAGGCTTGGTTTGATCATGAGTGGTCGAGTGAATATCTGAATGCTGATGCAGTCGGGTGGGACTGGCTGGGGCTTAACATGAAGGACGGCGGCGCTCTGATGGCGTTTCAAATGCGTGGCGCGCACGGCGAGCCAATTTGGGCCGGCGGTACTTACCGCGGCGGTGATGGTGTGCAAGAGGCATATGAAGCCAGCCAAGTTCACTTCAATGCAAAACGGGATTGGGTATCGCCACGCACCGCCGTGCGTTATCCGGTCGAGTGGGAGATTCAGGCGGGAACACACCATCTGATGATTCGACCGCTGATCGATGATCAAGAAAACGACACTCGATTATCGACCGGCGCCATCTACTGGGAAGGCGCTGTGCGCGCCTATGACGCTGGCAGCGAGATCGGCCGCGGGTATCTCGAGTTAACCGGCTACGGCGAGCGCCTGCAGCTGCGCTAAGAGTGTTAGGCGCCGCCGCCAAAAATGCGGCGCGCCAATCTCACCATGAATGGCGGTGCGATCTCGCGCACGATGGAGCGAAACGAGGCGGCAGGCGTGCCATGGAAGCGAGGCGCAAATATCGTGGTATGCGGCTTGACCTGGGATTTCTCCAAACCCGCCGTATGGTAATACGCGATAAAGGATTGCCGGACGCGATCCGGCGGACAGGCCAGTGGTTCCGGCACGCCGTGGTAATTAGGATAAGCGACTTCGAACAGGATGGTGCGATTAAAAACGGGCTCAATGGACGCCTCACAACGCTTGCCATCGGGCGACCAGAGCTGCAATTGCCCCATGTATTCCGGCTTCCAATCCTTGTTGAGGAAAATGATCATCGCCAGGCGCCGCGTCAGGCCGGTTTCGTAGGCCACGTTGCGGTCCGCGTGCACATCGAAGTAATGCCCACGGCGCATCACGGCGAATCCGCCGCCCTGTAGATAGGGATCCGGCAGCAGATGTGGGACGCCCGTGATCTCCGACAACAGGTACAAAAATGCCGCGGAATGCACGATGCCGACGATATGGTCGCCGGCCGCTTGCATCTCCGCCGCTGAACGCATGCGCACGGTGCGTTCGCGTGGGTCGCGATCGACGTTCACCCATTGGTCCTGCGACATGACCGAAATTTCCGACAGCAACGGATCCAGGGATTCAGGCAGGAACAAATCGTCGATGACCACGTACGGAAACGGCTTCGCGCTGCGATAAGCCGCTTTGATAGCGTCAAGGTTCGCAGGCAGCCTGACTTTGCCCGCGAGACTCTCGTGAAAATTAATCTGTGCCGCGCGTTGCATATCTCACTCGCATCCTACCGCCGCGTTTCTCGCACAATTTCATATCTTGGAAGAGGCGAGTATTTTAGCGTAAATCGCCAGGTATTTTTGTATAGACACCTCAGGATCGAACTTGTTCGCCCAGGCCCGTCCACGCTCCGAACGCTCCTGTTTCTGCTGCAATGAAGCCGCCAGCAGCTCCCGCAGCACCTTGGCGCCATGGGCGCTCCAGGCGTGCAGGTCCTCGCCGAATTTGAGGCGAGGCAGATATACCGCCGCATCACCGCCGATTTCCGTCATCGGAGCCGCATCCGTGGTAATCACAGGGCAACCACAGGCCTGTGCCTCAATGATCGGCCAACCGAAGCCTTCCTCCAAACTTGGGAATAACAGGGCCCGGGCGCATGAATACACTGCCTGCAGCGCCTGACTGTCCAAATTTTGGTAGAAACGCACCTCTCCTTTATCGCCGACCCGCGCGAGCTGCTCTTTGATTGCCGCGTTCGGCTCCGGACCGATGCACCATAGAGGCAACGGATGTTCTTCCTGGGCGACATAATCTGCATAGATGGAGATCACACCCCGCAGATTTTTATACCATTGACTGCCACCGACGTTAAGCAGCATGCCGTCGGTGGGGACCGACATATGCGCCTCGCCCAGCAGCTTGAGCGCCGCCGTGTGCGGCATGGGCTGGTATGGGAAATTCAAGCCGTTGTGCACCACCTCGGAAATGAGAGGCTGCACGTGGCCGAAGCGATGCAGGTCAGCGCGCGTTTTGGCCGAGATCGAAATGAAGTTTCGCGCTTGGCGAAAGCCGCGCCGAATGTAGCGTTGGTAGATCCGGCCGGTGAAGCCCGTTGGATTCTCCGGCACATCGCCGAGCGCCGAACGCAGCGCCAGCAAGTCATGGGTGTGCACCACGTGGGGCCGATCTTTAACCAGCGGTACCCAAGGCCCCATGGCCTGGTCGCAAAATACGAATAAGGTGTCCGCGCTGTGGGCTCGCGCCGCCCGCCGAACAAAAAAGGGGAATAGCAAATATTGGTCCACATACCCCGCCCACTTTGCCAATCGGGTACGCCCAAACCATTTGAAGAAGCGCGCGCGCGGCGTCCACAGCGATACGCTATGGCCTTGCGCCACGAACGCCCGCTGCAGCATCTGCGCAAATCGCGGCATGCTTTGCGATCGCTGGAATCCCGGATGACAGAACAGAACCAGGTTCAAGTGGCTGCCGCGCCGGCCACACAGCCCGCGCGCACGACTCCGTTGGCACAGTTATGCACCGTGTATTGCATCACCAAAGCAGCGGAATTCGCGCCCATGGTCTTGCGCAATGGCGCATCCTGCAAGATCCGGATGAGGCGCTCAGCCAGCGCGTTGGCGTCATCGTGCGGAAAGGTAAAGCCATTCCAGCCATCCTTGACCAGATCCCGGCCGCAGCCCACTTGATCAGACGCGACAATGGGCAGGCTGAAATTCATGGCCTCATTCACCACCAGCCCCCAAGTTTCGTGAAATGCGGAGGGCAGCACGAACACATCGCCCGCCGAGTACGCCAATGGCAACTCGTCCTGATTGAGAAAGCCCGCCAGCACCACGTCTTGTACATTGCGTTGGCGGATCTCACGCTCGACGGATTCTTTCAGGTAGCCATCGCCCACCATCAGCAGCCAGCAACTGACGCGCTGGCGGACGATTTCGAAGGCCTGCAGCAACATCAGCGGCTGTTTCTTGGGTATGAACTTGGCACAAAACAAAATCACCGGCCGGTCGTCGGTAATCCCCAACGATTGCCGAATCTGCGCGCGGCGTGGCGCCAGCTCGATTGCCTTCGAAGACCAATAGTCGTTATCGACGCAATGCGGGGTGAAAAACAACCGCTTCGGCGACACGCCGTAGAAATTCCAATACCGCTTGTTTTCCTCGCCGACATAGAAAGCCCAGGTGCCGCTTAAGAAGGGCCGCAGGAACATGTTTTTGAATGCACGTTTCCAGAACGGCCGCGGCGTCAATAAATTGGTGTCGTCGCGGAAGAATACCGGAGTACCCGAAAACAAAGCGCTGAGCCGGGCTAGGAACGCGTTGGTCCCCATATAGCTGTTGATCCAGATCACATCGTAATGCTCGCGCCGAACTTCCGCCAACACATCCCAATTGGGCCACTCCAGACGCTGGCCGGTGATCTTGCCCTTCGAACTCGGCAAGAACTTGTATTGGTAGCCGCCGAGCAGCTCCGTGCTCCAAGCAAACTCGCGGCCGAATTCCGCATCGAAATGCTTCCCCAACGAGGTGTCGGAGAAAAAATAGACCGTAAAGTCGATGTCGGGACTCTTGCTGAGCTCGCGATATACCGGTACCAGATATTGCACCGGGTGCGATACCAAGTGAGCAATGCGAACCTTCTTTTTCGTCATCTCGACCACTAGGCGGCGCTCGGCACGGGCGGGCGAAGTCTGCGAATGCACCATGCATTGAACAGGATCATCGCAACCTCGATCAGGCAGGTGCCCGCCGCCGCGGCCGACACTCCAAAGCGTTTTTCCGCCACGTAGGTAATCACCAGCGCGCTGGCCGATACCACCAGGAACATTCCCGCCAACATCGAGTGGCGATTCGTGGCGGTAAGTTTGGTCGCGCGGATTTGCCAATAGGACGCAAAAATGGCCCCGGCCACGAGCCAGGTGAAGACAGTCCGATCAAATTCAATTTTGCCCCGGCTCCAGTGTTCCAAAATGAAGGGACCCAACAACTCCAAGCCCACCGCCCCTGCAATGGTGAGCGGCAGCATGACCTTGAGCACCTGCTTGATCAAAAGATCCCCTTCGTGATCTTTTCCTGCCCCGTACAACCTGGATATCTCCGGGGCCGTCGATTTGCCGGTCAAGATGGCGAGTTGCGCCAGCAGGCGTGCCAGTGTGCGGCTGGTACTGAACAGCGCCACGGCGCCGCCGCCTAGTTGCGCTCCCACCAAAATCACCATCCCCTGCAGCGTCAACATATTGCCAATCGGAAAGGATAAAAATCCGATGCCGCTGCGCAACAGTCGCTTCACTAACTTACCATCGGCACGACGCATATTCCATTCGAGTTCGGGCACTTCCCAGCGCGCAATTGCAAAAATTACCGCGCAGCCAATGACACGTCCGCACAACAAACCCACACCGGCGCTGGCCAATGTGCCGCCTATGAACAAGCCCGCAATGGTGCCCAACCAGTCCAGCACGCGCGCACTGGTCAGCAGTACCGTGACCTTAGGGTATTTCCCGAATGGCCTATAGGCGGAATCGAACAATCCGCAGGCCACATTCAGCAGCGAAGTCACGATCAGCGCAGACAACGCGATCCGCTGACCGAGGCTCATGCCAAAACCATACGCCAGCAATGGCACCACCGTGCACACCGCCAATAAGGGAACCATGACGGCGACGATCAGAATGCTGGAGTGAAACACGCGGTTCATCTCATCAATCTCGCCCCGCGCGCGGTACATGGTCATCATGTTGCCGCCGGCTGTCACAATGCCGAAATCGCCGAGACTCAAGTACACCGGGATCGCCGACAGTGTCAGCCAGTGCCCATACTGATCGATGCTCCAGCGCGAAAGAAAAATGGGCACCGTCGCCAGCTGGGTGAGTATCGTGACACCCTGGGCATAAAAATGAGCCGCTACACCGGCGAGCACTCGCCGTTTAGGTTGATTCACGAACTTGGCCGGAGGCCGCAGCGGCAGACGATGGAAAAACTCCTCACCGATAGATTCATGGGGCCGGTTGACGCCCGATGGCCCTGACCAGCCCCTTGCTGGCAGGCGCAGGTGGGGCGACTTCGACAGGCGCAGCGCGCGCCTGCACTGACAGCGAAATCAAGGTCAACAGCGACAGCAGCGATGCAGGATTGCCGATGGCCAACAGGTAGCGGTTGAAAATGGACTCAACGATGATGAAAGTCATAAACGCAGCGGCCAGAATTTGCGCGCTGGCATGACGATCCTGCGCCGGCGTGACCCGCAGTGCTTTGATTGGCGCGTAGAGAAAAACCAAGATCGTCGCGGACCCGAAGAAAATCCCGCTGTCGAGCAGAATTGATACGTAGGAGCTCTCGGTGGAAAATCCGATGAGATCGGAGTTGGAACTGCGGAATCCCCCGCCGAACAACACCAGCATTGGATCGCTGAATAAGGTGTAGACGCCCTTCGCCCACAGATC
Organism: uncultured Steroidobacteraceae bacterium; assembly: GCA_964657675.1. Taxonomy (GTDB): domain Bacteria; phylum Pseudomonadota; class Gammaproteobacteria; order Steroidobacterales; family Steroidobacteraceae; genus Bog-1198. The sequence continues at coordinate 1,483 of CAZZWE010000068.1, read as the reverse complement.
GGAGCGGCCGCTGCCGCCGCTGCCGACACCTCGAGTGCTCGAGTCAAGTTCCAGCATCCGGGTAAAGAACAGAATCACACGCTCCCAGAAGGCCGCGCAAATGACAAAGACTGACGCGATGGCTAATTGCACCCACCGCAGCGACAGGGTGCGCTTGAAACCGTACTCAAAAAATACTGCGACGGCACCCGCGGCCACCAGACCGAGCAAAGACGCGCGAGCGGAAGCCGCCAGGATGAACACCCCGCAAACCAGCGCCGAGGCGCCCATGATGAACCGCTCCAGCCAGCTTTTTGTCAGGATGGTGCGGCGTGCCAGCAGCAAACAGCACGCTCCGAATACATACCCCACCAAATTGGGCGCCATCCCCAATGGCATGAAGCGCTGCAGTCCCGTCTCGCCGCCGCCCCCTGTCGCCAATGCGGTCGATGCTTGCGCGTGAAACAGCGCCAGCACGACTGCAACGCTCAAAACCGCGACAACCGCGGCGACATTGAGCAGCCGTGCCAAGCTCACCGCACGAACGATGATGGACATCGCCACGATGGTGCAAAGAAAAGCAATGGCAAGCGGCACCGCGTCGACTTCGCCAAAAATGCTGAGAATCACATACACGACGCCCAAGGCGTACAACACACACTCCGTGAGCGAGATGCGTACTGCACTCACCCGCCCCATCAACAGCGCGTACGCCGCAGCCGCCAAAAAGCAGGCGATCGCCCCCATTTGCATGACGGTGCCAAGACTGCCCAAAGTAGAGAACACGGCCGCAAAACAGGCCACTCCAACCAGCAGTTCGATCATGGGACGCGTCTCCTCGAGAATGCGTGTTGCATCAGCTTAGCACCCGCCTGTCGGCATTTTGACGCCCAAATACCCTGCCGCAGCACGGCGCATCCGGCGCTGCAGTTCCCCAGGTGAAGCGGCGCTGAATTCCGTGTGGATGGAGACCGCGGCGCCAACGAATGCTTGCAGCCGCTTCGGCGAGCTGCTGGAAACGATGACGCGTTCAACGCCGGTACCAGCAATAACCACATTGAGCAACAAACCGCTTAAGAACATTTCATCGCTCGAGCGCTGGGCGAAGCTTGGCAGCATGGCAGGTATTGCCGCGTCGGTAGCAGCATTGACCAATTTGGAAAAATCGGCGTGGCGCAGCAATCCATGAATGATGAGACTGCGGCCGGCCCGATCTTCCAGAGAGCCGCGCCCGATGCCAAACTGCGCAATGGAGCCGAAAGGCGGCAGATCTTCGAGCGCAGAGTAGGTACCGACACCCAGACGTTTGACCTTGCCACGTTTGACAAAGCTCGCAAGCATTTCCGCCGCGCCCGGTTGCGGATCGGACAGCGCGGGCTCATGCAGCAACAGCGCGTCCACCTGCTCGCAGCGCAGGGCGTCGAGGCTTCGATCCAAACTGGCACGCATCGAGGCCGGATCGAAGTCGCCAAACGAGCGTGGCGCTGCGGAGATGACGGGCGCG
>CAZZWE010000067.1:22979-23689 GCA_964657675.1 uncultured Steroidobacteraceae bacterium | reverse complement strand
GAGGTGTTGCCGAATGGGTTCGGCTTCGAGTGGACCGATCTCACCTTCCAGCAAAAGAGCGCCGGCAACACGGCACTGTTGGTGTTTCCATTGTGCGTCATGCTGGTATTCCTGATCTTGTCGGCGCAGTACGAGAGCTGGGCATTGCCCTTGGCGGTGATTCTGATCGTGCCGATGTGCCTGCTGTCGGCCATGGTCGGCGTTTACTTGAAGGGTTCGGACAATAACGTGCTCACGCAGATCGGCTTCATCGTCTTGGTCGGCTTGGCCTGTAAGAACGCCATTTTGATCGTCGAATTCGCGCGCGAACGTGTGGAGCACGGCTTGGCGCCGGTGGATGCCGCCATCGAAGCCTGCCGCCTGCGATTGCGGCCGATTCTGATGACCTCCTTCGCCTTCATTATGGGCGTAATTCCGCTGGTCACCGCTACGGGGGCCGGCAGCGAAATGCGTCAAGCCATCGGCATCGCGGTGTTTGCCGGCATGTTGGGCGTCACCACCTTCGGCTTATTTTTAACGCCGGTATTCTTCGTCACCATAGAGTCTTGGCTGGAACGGCGCCGAAGTCCCGGTGTACGGACACTGCCGCAGAGCGACGGCGAGGAGACACGCGGTGGTTAAGCTACGAATCGCAATGATGGTGGGTGCCGCGGTGATGTCGGGCTGCGCGGTGGGCCCGAATTATCACGAACCCAAAATCGACGTGGATG
>CAZZWE010000067.1:0-22969 GCA_964657675.1 uncultured Steroidobacteraceae bacterium | reverse complement strand
GCACCTATCATTTCGTCAATGCCGGCGAGCCCGGGTTCGCCGAGGACGACACCGTACAGCACTATTGGCAGGCGTTTGCCGATCCGCTGTTGTCTGAGCTGGTGGATGAGGCCGTGGCCCACAACAAGGATCTCGCGGCTGCCGCGGCCAATCTTCGGGCGGCGCGGGCCCAGGCGCGGTTGGCCGGATTTGACCTGTATCCCACCGTGACCTTTGCCGGTGGATATTCGAAGAATCTGGACTATGCCCAGGAGCTGCCGGGTTTCGACCAGCATGACCGCCAATTCGACACCGCGCAGGCCGGATTTGACGCGCTGTGGGAGTTGGATTTGTTTGGCCGCGTGCGGCGCAACGTCGAAGCCGCGCGCGGTGACTTGGGCGCCGCCGATGCCAACGTGCGGGATGCCAAGGTCAGCGTGATTGCCGAGGTGGCACGCAATTATTTTATCTTGCGAGGATTGCAAGATCAGTTGAGCTTGACGATGCGCAACGCCGACAATCAGTTCAATACCCTGAAGCTGACCCGCAACCGCCTGGATGCAGGCCGAGGCAATGAACTCGACACCTCGCGTGCCGAGGCGCAATGGCAGACCACTGTGGCCTCGATTCCGAGTTTGCAGGCGACGGTCGCCACCACGATTTACCGGTTGAGCGTGCTGACGGGCCGAGAGCCTAATGCGCTCAATGATCGTCTGTCGCCACAGTTGGCGATGCCGGAACTGCCTGCCATCAATTCGATTGGTTCTCCGGAGGTTTTATTGCGCCGGCGTCCCGATGTACGCGTTGCCGAGCGCCGTCTGGCCGCAGCGACCGCGCGGATCGGCGTGGCCACCGGCGATCTATTTCCGAAGGTGACTTTTTCCGGCGAAGTCGGCTACGCCGCACCCACCTTTGGCGTGCTGGGCGACAGCCCGTCGCGGTTTTATTCATTCGGGCCCAGCATCTCTTGGGCGGCATTCGATCTAGGCCGGGTGCGCTCGCGCATTACCACCGCCAAGGAGCAGACCAATGCGGCGTTGGCCTCCTATGAAAGCGCGGTGCTCGGCGCGCTCGAGGACACGGAAGGCTCGCTGATTACCTACGGACGTGCTCAGTCACGCCGCGACGCCTTAAAGATCGCGGCAGCGGCCAGCGACAAGGCTTCGCTGCTGGCGCGCAAGCGATTCGAAGGCGGATTGATCGATTTTCTGGAAGTTTTGGATGCAGAACGCACCGCCTTGAGCGCAGAATTGCTGCTGTCACAGAGCCGCACCGATGCGGCTACTGCGTTGGTCGGGGTCTACAAGGCGTTGGGTGCAGGTTGGGAATGAAGCTTTATTCGTGGAACGTCAACGGCATTCGCGCCGTGTACAAGAAGGGTCTGTTTCAATCGTTTCTCAAGGATCACGACCCGGACATTTTGTGCCTGCAGGAAACCAAGGCGGAACGCGGCCAGATTGAAATTGACGTGCCCGACTACCAGGAGCACTGGAACTCGGCAGTCAAGAAGGGCTATTCAGGCACTGCAATTTTCTCCAAGCATGAGCCGCTGAAAGTCATCAATGGCTTTCCCGCCGACTTCGCCAAGCGTTTTTCGTTCGCCGATGAGCTGAAGCGCGACAGCGCGGAAGAGGGCCGCGTCATCACGGCCGAGTTCCCGAAGTTCTTCGTCGTTACGGTGTATACGCCCAATTCCAAGGATGACTTGAGCCGCATCCCGCTGCGTTTCAAACATTGGGATCCGGCGTTTCTGGCGTATTGCAACCAGTTGGAAAAGACCAAGCCGGTGATTTTTTGCGGCGACTTGAACGTCGCGCACACGGAACTCGACCTGGCTAACCCGAAGCCGAATCGCGGCAAAAAAGGTTTCACCGATGAGGAGCGGGCCGGCTTTCAGGCCTTCGTCGATGCCGGCTTTATTGACAGCTTCAGGCTGTTCACGCAAGGCAACGGGCATTACTCGTGGTGGAGCCATTTCGCCAATTCTCGCGCGCGCAATGTCGGGTGGAGAATCGACTACATCATGGTGTCGCCGCAATTACGCAAAGCCATCAAGAAAGCCGAGATTCACGCCCAGGTGATGGGCAGCGATCATTGTCCGGTCAGTATCACACTCGATGTATGAAACTCCGCCTGCAAAAATGCCGCTAGCGCGTTGGGCCGGCCGGCCGCTCGCCGGCGCACTGTTTGACTTGGACGGCACGCTGTTCGATACGGTTGAGGATATCGCGGCGGCGCTGAACACATCGATTCAGATCAAGGGGTGGCCGCCGTTTTCGGACCAGCAGGTCAAAGGCATGATAGGCCGCGGCTCACCGATTCTGATCGAGCGCGCGGCGGCCGCTTTAGGGCAGTCGATCGACGCTGACGGCAAAGCCTTACTGTTGCAACGCTTCTTCGATGCCTATGAAGAGTTGGAGCATTCGGGCCGCAGCCGGGCGCGTCCCTATGAGGACGCCGAGTCCTGCCTGAAACGCTTTCACCAGGGTGGCGTGAAGACCGCCATCGTCACGAACAAGCACCATCGCTTCGCAGCGGCGTTGATCGAGCGGGTCGGGTTCACGCCCTGGGTCGATCTAATCGTGGGCGGCGATACCTGCGAGCGGCGCAAGCCCGACCCGCAACCCTTGTTGTTTGCCTGCGAGTCCTTGCGCGTCAGTCATCTCGATTGTCTGATGATTGGCGACTCGAGCAATGATGTGCAAGCTGCCCGCGGTGCGGGCATCCCAGTGGTGTGCGTCAGCTACGGCTACAACGAAGGGCGCGATCCGCGCTCCTTGAGCTGCGATAAGCTAATCGATTCATTGGCCGAACTTAGGCCGCTGCTGTTCGAGACTATTTGAGTTCGGTGATGACGGCGCGCGCGTGGCCGTTGACCAACAATTCGCTGTGCGAGCGATCGCGCTTGTTGAAGCGCACGTCACCATCCTTGTACTGGTTGACGACGACTTTGCCATCCGGCGTGGTGGAACTTAAGTCGCCGGTACCCTCGTACACCACCAAGGCGTCTTTATCGTGGAAATGCATCGGGGTGGGCTCGCCCGCACGCCACTGGTAATTCCAAACCACCACCTGGTCGTTCTCGAATAACTTTTCATTGTGCGGGCGCGGGAATGCCGGCGGCAATCCGCTGGTATTGGCGAGCGGCGGCAATTTAACGCCTTTTAATTCGACCACTATGGTGTGCGCTCCATCCTTGCCCGGGATCTGACCCTTGTGACCGAATTTAGCATGTCCCTTATGATCCAACGAAATGGCAACGAAGTCGTACGGAGCCGCCGGTAGAACTGCTGTCGTGTCATATACGACGACGCGTTCGTTGTCGATGATGGGATCTGCGGCGAAGCTCACCGCGGCGATGCCAAGGAGGCTCAGGCCTGAGGCGATTGCGAAGGTCATTGGCTTGTTCATGCGTTCATCCTACTACAACGGCTAAAGTTTACGGCCCGGATCTGGCTTTGCTCCGCCGCAGCAACGTCAATGCCAACAACGCCGACGCCACCATCAAAAACAAGCTGACGGCGTTTAAGACCGGACTCGCGCCTTCGCGCATGCGCGCGTACATGGTCACGGTGAGCGGGGAATCGGATCCCACCAGCATCAAGGTAGTGTTGAAGTCGGCAAATGACATCAGGAAGGAAATCCCCGCGGAGCCGAGCAACGCAGGACGCAGATAGGGCAGCAGGATGGTGCGAAATACGGCCGCCCTGGACGCACCCAAATTAAGCGCGGCCTCTTCCAAGGTGTGGTCGAAGCGACGCAGCCGTGCGCTGATGGTCAAGGTTGCGATGGTGGCGATGTAGGAAAATTGCCCCAACACCACCAGCGGTAATCCGGGCCGTAGAAAATCCCACTCTAATCCGAACGTGTCATCGGCAAATTCGGCAATGCGGCTGGCAAAGGCGAGAATGGAGATGCCCAGGATCACACCGGGAATCACCAAGGGTGCCAGCATCAATACCGATAGGGTTTGCTTGCCGCGAAAATTGCCGCGCTCCAACAAAAATGCGTTGCAGGTGCCCAGCAGCGCCGACAATATCGTCACCCAGACGGCCACCACGAAGCTGGTCCACAAACTTCCGAGCAAATCGCTGTCGGCGAACAGGCCGGTGCGGCCGGCCGCGGCATTGCCTAAGAACCAGTCAAGCGTAAAGCCGCGCCAAGGCGGAGCCGGGTAGGGGGCATCATTGAACGCAAATACGCCAACGACAATCAGCGGCAGAAACAAGAACACCAAAAAGCACAGCAGGTAGGCCACAGTGCCCGCCCGCAGCCACAGCGGTCGTGGAAGAGAGGGGATCACGTGCGCCGCATCACTTCGCCGAACTGCTGGCCGCTGATGCGCAGTCCGATCATCACCATGGCGGTGGACAAGGCGAGCAGCAGGAAGCCAAAGGCGGCGCCCTGTTCCCAATTGAAGCGAGTGATGAACTGGGTGTAGATCTGCTCGGTGAACCACTGCGAGTTTTTGCCGCCGAGCAGCGTCGGGGTCAGATAATTGCCGAGCGTCAGCATGAACACCACGATGCATCCCGCGGTGATGCCGGGAGCGGCGTGCGGGATGACAATCTTTCTCAAAACTGCAAACCCATTGGCGCCTAAATCATAGGCGGCTTCGATCAGGGAATTATCCAGGCTCTCCAGGGCCGACACCAGCGGCACGACCATGAATAGCAGCGAGGTGTAAACCAATCCGACCAGGATGGTGGCATCTCGATACAGCAACTCGACCGGCATGTCGGTCAACCCGAGTTTCACCAGGATGGCCGGCAGCACGCCGGACTCTCGCAGCAAAATCATCCAGCCCAAGGTACGCACGGTTTCGCTGACCCAGAAGGGAATCAGGCAAACGATGAACAGCAGCGAACTGGCGCGACCCTTGGCAATCTTGGCGATGATCCAAGCGATCGGAAAGGCCAGCAGCAGTGTCAGAAAGGTGGCGATGAGCGACATGACGGCGGTGCGTACGAAGACATGCCAGTACAAAGGCTCGCTAAAAAATGTCCGGTATTGATTCAAGCTCGGCGCGTAGTGACGGGGCGCCACGCGCTCTCGAAATGACAACACGGCCAAGTCGACATGCGGCAAGATGATGAGCGCCAGCAACCACAGCAAGGCCGGCGCCAGCAACAGACCTAACGCCAAGCGCGCCTGCCAACGGGTGTCTGAGGTCTCAGCCATCTTGGCCCGCGACGCCGGCGCGTGCCGGAAAACACACCGCCCGGGACGGATCGAAACTGAAGGCGATTTTTTCGCGGGGTTTCAAATCGGAGAACTGTCCGGTCTGCGGCAGGGCGATGCGAAACTCGCGTCGAGTGGTTTGTTCCTGCAACAGCACGGCCGAGTTGGCACCATCGAAGAGCACACTTTGGACATCGCCTGAATGCGCCGGTTGTCCGGACGGCAGTTCGCCGGCGCTGCGCGCCAAGGTGGCGATTTCGGGACGAACGAACACCTCCACGGCATCGCCGACCTGACTGCTGCCGTACTGCAAGGCGTGCATCACCCAGCCATCGGCCGTAGTGACCTCAGTAATGGCAGCGTCGCGCTGAGTCACGCGTCCGACGATGCGGTTGTTCGCTCCGACGAAACCGGCCACGAACGGTGTTTGCGGCCGGTAATATAGATCCTGCGGCGTGCCCAATTGCTCGAAACGTCCTTGGTTCATGACGCCGACATGATCGGACAACACCAGCGCCTCGGATTGATCATGGGTGATGTAGACAAAGGTCGTGCCGAAAGCGGCCTGCAATTGCTTCAACTCGATCTTCATGTGTTCGCGCAGCTTCAGATCGAGCGCGCCCAAAGGCTCATCCAATAGCAACAGCGTCGGCTCGAGCACCAAGCTGCGAGCGATGGCCACCCGCTGACGCTGTCCGCCAGAAAGTTCATCGACGCGTTTATCAGCGGCAGCCAGCAGCCCCACGCGATCCAACATGGCATGACTGCGTTTGACGCGTTCGGCCCGGGCCATCCCGCGCCGCGCCAAACCAAACGCCACGTTTTCTCCGACGGACATCATCGGGAATAGCGCTAATTGCTGGAATACCATGTTGACCGGCCGACGATTTGGCGCGACGCCGCGCATGCTCTTCCCGCCGATGGCGATATCGCCTGAGTCGGGGGCAATAAAGCCGGCGATCATGCGCAGCAGCGTGGTCTTACCACAGCCTGAGGGTCCGAGAATCGAGAAGAAACTGCCGCGCTCGACGGAGAACGACAGGGAATCGACCGCCAGGTGATCCGCGAATCGCTTCACCACCGCGACCGCAGCAAGGTCGGGCGTGCTCAATTCGCAGCCTTGATGCGATCCAGCACCCGGCCCTCCAACTCTTCCAACCCGGAGGGGATGGCCGGATACCAGTGGATGGATTTCAAATCATTGTTGGGAAAGGCCGCTGCGAATTGCGCCTTTAGTTTTGGATCGATCAGCGCATCGGTGCCGACGGCGGCGGAGAAGCTGCCCACGGACTTGACCACTTTGGCCGCATTTTCCGGACGCATGGTGAAGTTGATCCAGGCGTAGGCGGCGGCGTCATTTTTGCCGCGCGCGGGCAATGCAAAAGTATCGAGCCAACCCAAGGCACCGGACTTAGGCACTACGAATTGAATGTCCGGATTCTCACGGTTCAAGGTCCAACCGCCGGTGTCCCACATCATGGCGGCCGTGATCTCCCCGGAACGGACGCCGTTCAACAATTGATCCTTGTTGTCGTAGAAGAATTTAAAGGTGGGTTTGCAGGCGATGAGTGCCGCGCCCACTTGATCCATCAAGGCCGCATAGGCTTTTGGATCCGCGTACAAGGCGAAGGGGTCTTTGCCGGCGGCAAAGGCAAATGCCATCAAGGTGGGCCGTTTCAAACGCACCGCGGTCTTGCCTTTGAGGTCGGCACGGCACAGGTCGGGGTAGTCGGCGATCTTGGTGCGTTTGGCGTTCTCCACCAGGCCGTCGGTGCCCCACAAATAGGGCAAGCCATACACCTTGCCATCCAAGGTGGTGTTTTTGCGGACGATCTCCAGGAATTGCGGCTGCAGCTGCTCGAGTTTTACTTTCGACAAATCAATGGGCTTGTAAATGCCAAAATCGCTCTGTGCCGCCGCGATCCGGTCCTGTGAAGGCTGCGCGAGATCGTAGCCCGCCCCGCCGGTGGCGCGCAGCTTGGAGATCATTTCTTCGTTGTTGGACAGCGTGACTTCGACGTCTGTGCCGGTTTCTTTCTTAAAAGCGGCGATCAGATCGGCCGGGACATAGTCCGCCCAACTGATGATTCGCAGTTTATCCGCCCGCGCGTTACCGGCGCCCAGCAGTACGGCAACCGCCAGGGTCGCGAACAGAACATGCTTCATTGTTTCTCCCTAGATGCGTTGACGCATCTTACCGTCAGGGCACCACAATGGTGAATAGATAGACCACGAATACCACCAGCAGCACAACGCCATGGAGAATGATGGTGCGGCCGGTACGCAGTGCAATCACCGTGACGAACAGCGAGAGCATCAGCAACACAGTGGATTTGGAGTCGATACCCAACGCCAGCGGCGTGTGCATGGCCAGTGACAGGGCGCTGACCGCAGGGATGGTGAGGCCAATGCTGGCGAGCGCCGACCCAAGGGCCAAATTGAGGCTGTTTTGCAGCTTATTGGCGCGCGCCGCCATCACGGCGGCGAGCCCTTCGGGCAGCAGCACGATGGCGGCGATGACCACGCCCACCAAGGTGTCGGGCGCGCCGAGACGAGTCACCGCGGCCTCGAGGCTGGGCGCCAGCTTCTTCGCCAGCAACACCACGGCGACCAGGCAGGCCAGCAACAGCACGGCGCTCAAGATGGCGGGACCGTTGGGAATCTTGGCTTCCCGGTGCGGGGCTTCGGCGTCAAAGTCGTCTTGCAGAAATAACTGCCGGTGGCCGACCGTTTGGGTAAAGATGAATGCGCCGTAAATCACCAGGGACACCAGTGCAATCAGCATCAGCTGACTCGGGGAATAATACGGACCCGGCGTCGTCAGGGTGTAGTTTGGAAACACCAGCGTCAGCAGTACGATGGCGCCCAGCGCCACCAGCGCCGCGCTGACCCCGTCGAGGCTGAAGCTTTGTTCGCGATGCATCAGGCCGCCGACCAGCAGGCACATCCCTACGATGCCATTCAAGATGATCATGACCGCCGCGAACACCGTGTCGCGCGCCAAGCCAGCGGCTTCAGCACCACCGGCGATCATCAACGACAAGATCAGCGCAACCTCTATGAGAGTGACCGCCAGTGCCAGCACCAAGGTGCCATAGGGTTCGCCGATTCGGTGCGCAACCACCTCGGCATGGTGAACGGCGGCGAACACGCTGGCGCCCAAGCCCAGCGCCACGAAGGCGACCAAAAATCCCCCCATGTTAAAGTGGAGTATCGCGGCGAGCAGGACCAAGCCGGCAAACACCGGCGCGGCAATGGTCCATTTGGGCAGGCGGGTGGTCATGGCGAGTCTTTATAACCTCTTGGAGTGAATAGATGAAGCAGCAACCGGACTGGCGCAATGAGGGCGTCAGAGTCATCAAGAGTGACCGCCTGGATTCCAACACGGCACAAACACCGGGAATGCTGCGCGCGGCGGCCATCAATTCCGCCCGCGTCGGTTCCCAGAAACTGTGGGCGGGCACGGTGTTGATCAATCCCAACGCCAAAACCGGAGCGCATCACCACGGCGCGCTGGAGAGCGTCATTTACGTGGTGCGGGGTGCCGCGCGCATGCGCTGGGGCGACCGACTCGAATTCACGGCGACCGCGGATGCGGGAGATTTTATTTTCGTACCGCCGTATGTGCCTCATCAAGAGATCAATGCCTTGAGCAATACGCCGCTGGAATGCGTGTTAGTGCGAAGTGACAATGAATCCGTGGTGGTGAATCTGAACATCGACGCCGCGGAACGCTTCGAAGAGGTTTATTGGGTGGATCCTATCCACCCCGCGCCCAAGTGACCTTGTCGGTGTCGCGTTGCCTCATGGCCATGGGCTCGCGTCCGGCGAGCCACGCGTGGATCTGAGCCACGATGGACAGGGCAATGGCTTCAGGCGTCGCCGCGCCGATGGCGATGCCGACTGGACCATGAATGCGCGACGTCAAACCCTCCCCGGCAGCCCCTAGCGCGCTCATTAAACGCAGCCGGCGGTTTTCCGGTCCCAGCAATCCCACGTACGGCGGACCGCCTGCGACCGACAATTCGCGCAGGTAACTCTCATCCGAAACCAGGTGATGGCTCATGACCACGGCGGCGTGACAACGTGACAGATCGACGGTGCTGCGCAGTTGATCGGCGCGCGCACACAGCACCCGGGCGCCGGGGAAGCGTTTGCTGTCCGCGAAGTACGGCCGGTGATCCATCACGGTGACGCGCCAACCGAGCGACCGTGCCACGCTCACCACCGGTTGCGCGTCCGGGCCTGCACCGCAGATCAACAGGTGTGGGGCCGGGGCGATGTATTGAATGAAGGCCCGCGTTCGATGACTGCCGGATCCGATCACCACGGCCCGAGAAGATTTGGCGGCCAAGACTTCACTCGCTGCCTTGGCAAAGGGCTGCGGCAAATCGCTGCCCATGGCGTAGGTGCCTAACCGAAATTGGGTCGAGTCATGAACCAGCAACAAGACACTGGCCTCGCCTCGCTGCGTGGCAGTGCCGGCCATCGACAGCGCAGCGGCCGCCGCGGTTCCCTCTTGCGCGGGCTCGATCAGAATACGCATGGCGCCTTCACACCCGGCACCGATTCCAAACAGAACGTCGTCCGGCCCGCGCATGTCGTATTCGATAGCCTGCGGCGTGCCGTTGTCGCGGACCTCGCGGGCATGCGCTTGTAGATCGGATTCCAGGCAACCACCGCTCAACAGTCCGAGAAAATTGCCGTCCGCCATCATCAGCATGCGCGCGCCGGGCTTGCGGTAGGTGGAGCCCGAGGTGGCCACGATGGTCGCCAAGACCGGTGTGTCGGCCAGCGACGGAACACGCTCCAGCAATAGCTCAAGACTGGTATCGAGACGAACGTCAAACATCAACGCATTGTCCACCCTGGTAGCCAGCGCACGCCTGTCCTACACCAGACTGTGCGCCTCATTCCGGTTACCTGGCCGCGTATCCAAGATACTTCGGACCAGTCAATTGATTGTTGCATAATTATGTTTAATAGTCGGCGTTAGCATGAGGTCGCGAAATTTTGCCTGGCTCGGAGCCTTTGGCATCGCGATGGTGTTTTTGATTGCTGTCTGCGCCTTCACTCACCGGCAGTGGAAGAATGATAACGCGGCTTTAAAGCGCGCCAATCTGCACCTGCAGCTGACGCAGTTGGCGCGCGAACTCGATACAGTATCGAACCAATTGAGCGAACATGCACGTGATCTGTCCAAGTTGGATCTGATCACCCAGCTGCTGCAAGATAATTCGGCCACGGCTCAAGAGCGAGTGGAATTGTTTTCAATTCCCTGGCACGAACTCGATGCCTTGGTGGTCACTGCCGGTACGCAAAGCGTTCGCTTAAGCGCCGTGATCGCCGGCGGCAAGCTTCAAGAGCAGCCGGCTGATCCCGCGGTGCTGCGTTATCTAGATTCATTGGCGTTGGCCCCAACCTCACCGCTCACCGACAGCGTTAATTTCATCGGCCAGTCATGGGTCGTGGCACGACCTATCGTTTCTCACGGCATTGGCACTTCCGCGACCGGCTGGTTGGTAATCAGCCGCAAGCTGTCGCCGGCGTTGCTGGCTAAATTATCCGATTCCGTGGGGGCCCCCGTGTCGATTGCGGAGCGGCCGCTCAACTCGCCGGATCAACAGGGCGTCGCGATTCACGATGCCGCGGGCGCGCCCGTACTCACCGTTAGAATTTCCGACGATTCAATGGCCGGCCCGTCGTTTTTTTGGACTCTGGCGGCTTTGCTGCTGTTGATGGCGGTGGCGGTCGCCATTGGCGCCACATTGCTCAGGCAATGGCGCAACCGGCGCGCGCTGGACGCACGTTACAAAGCGCTGATCGATCAAGCCAATGATTGCATTGTCATCGTCGACGCCGAATCCCTCAAGGTGTTGTATACCAACGAGGCTTTCCTCAACCGTTTGGGATACACCGCTGAAGAGGCGGTGTCATTGTCGTTGCGCGATATTTTCGCGGACGGCGAGTCGCCCCTCGACAATGTTTTGGCGCGGCTCAAGGATGCGGATTCGCGCGTGCCGATCAATTTGCAGCAGCGTTGCAAGAATGGCTCCTGCATCGACACCGAAGTCAGGTGCAATGTGCTGGAGGTCGAAGGCGGCGACATTCTCGCCTATGTGACCTGCGATGTGTCGTTGCGTAAGAAGCATGAGCTGCAACTGATCGAAAATCAAAATCGTCTCGATCGCATGGCTCACCATGATCAGTTGACCAGCCTGCCGAACCGTCATTACTTGGCGGCGTTCCTGCCGAATGCCATCGCTGAGGCGAAGACGACAAACTCGATGCTGGGCGTGGTATTCCTCGACCTCGATCGATTCAAGCACATCAACGATACCCGCGGTCACGAAACCGGCGACAAGCTGTTGCAAGAGGTCGCCAAGCGCCTGCGCGCCTGCGTACGCGATTCCGATGTGGTGATCCGCATGGGCGGCGACGAATTCGTGGTGGTGTTTCGCAACGTGAAATCCTATGACGAGGTGACCCAAGGGGCGGGCAGAATCGTCGAAACCTTGACCCGCCCCATTGTCATCGACCGCCATTCATTACAGACCACCGGCAGCGTCGGCGTGAGCTTGTATCCGCGCGACGGTAACGACATGGTGGAGCTGCTGAAACATTCCGACACCGCCATGTATCAGGCCAAGGATCGCGGCCGCAACAACGTGCAGATGTTCAGCGAAGTCATGAACCGCAAACTCAAGCAGCGGGTCGCGGTCGAAGCGTCGTTGCGTGAAGCACTGCGCCTCAAACAGCTGGATGTGTACTATCAGCCCTTCGTCAATTTGGCGACGCGTAAAATCGTCGGTCTCGAAGCACTGATGCGTTGGTTGCATCCGGTGCACGGGCTGATTCCCGCCGACCAATTCATTCCGGTGGCTGAGGAGACCGGCTTGATTGTACCGATGGGAAACTTTGTATTGCATCGGACGCTGCAAACCATGAGCGCCTGGCGCAAGGCGGGCATCCCCTTGGTGCCGATGTCCCTGAATATCGCGCCGGCGCAATTGCAGCGCGGCGAATTGCAGTCGACCATTTCCGCATTGCTGAAAACCCATGGCATCCGGCCGGAATTGCTGCAGCTGGAAATGACGGAGCGGGCGGTATTTGATTCACAGACGCCGGCGGGTGAGAGCCGCCAGGACACCATGGCGCGGCTGCGCGACTTGGGTATCAAAATCGCCATCGATGATTTCGGCACCGGTTACTCGAGTTTGAGCTATCTGAAAAACTGGCGCGTCGATGCGCTCAAAATCGACCGCAGCTTCGTGCGCGATTTGGTGACCGACTCGAGCGATCTTGCCATTGTCAGTGCCATTATCGCGATTGCGAAGCATCTGCACATTCAGGTGATTGCCGAGGGAATCGAGGGTTATCAGCAGGCCGAGATTCTGCGCCGCCTAGGCTGTAGCATCGGGCAGGGTTTCTTGTTTGCGCGACCCATGCCGGCCAATCAGGTGCTCGAACTGCTGCGCGACAGCGCGGAACCGGAGCAACCGGAGGAAGACATGCTGGCCGCGTTCAGCGCGGGTAGCAGCTAACGCTCATTCATTCGAAGCAGCGGCGGGCTCAAGGCATGTTCTTCCGCGATGCTGCCGGCCAGGCTCAATGACTGGGTGCGTTTGGGTGTATCGCTAACCCACCCGGTTTGCGCCGGCAGCGGCTGATCGGTGAGCATCGCGAGCAAACAGGCATTGGTGACTTCGACTGAATCGAACGGCGTGCCGTGCCGCGAACCTCGCACGACGACAATGTCGGCACCAATTTGTCTGGCCAAATCAATTTTCTCGGCCAGCGGCGTGAAATCATTTTCGGCCGCGATGAGCAGCACCCGGGACTTGAGTAGTCCGAGGCGGTCTAGGATGGCCCAACGGGCCAGCGCCATTCCCATGCCCAAATACGCCGTCATTGGCACGGCTCCGATGGCCGTGGCAGCGTGGTTACGCATGGCCCGTTGCCAGGGTTTGGGAAAAAGCCGTGCCGCCATCAGCCAAGCGGCGCGCGGCATGCCAATCATGCGCACGAGCGTGGCTGCAGCGTAGGTTTCCATCCATTTACGCCAGCCATTGGGCCGATAGGTGGCCAGGCTGTTGATCAGGGTGAGTCGCGGGACGCAGTCAGGGCGTGAGGTGGCCATTTCCAGGCCGACGGCGCCGCCCAAAGAAAATCCGACGATGTTGGGCTTCTCGATGCGCAGATGATCCATCAAGCGCCACAGGGCGGTTGCGGATTCGGCGATGTCATAGCCGCTGTGTGGGGTCGAACTATGGCCGCTGCCGGGAAGGTCCGGGACGATGACGCGGAAATGCCTCTCCAACGCCTCAACCTGAAAGGCCCAATCGGCACCTGAGCACCCTAGTCCATGAATGAAGAGAACCGGCGCGCCTTGGCCTCGTTCCAAATAATGAATCGACATCCCATCGGACACGAAAAACGCCATCGATCTCTTCCTTAAAAACCGCAAGGTCAGTTTGCCTGAGCGGTAGTCCGGTGTGACGTTTCGATGACAGTAATTGACTGTAGGCCAATACCTCACGTCGGCAACGTGTTATGTAAGCAATGGCTGACACGGAGTCGCTGCATTGTCCGGTCAGTCCTCTGCAGTGAATGCTTGAGACTACAAGTCGATGCCGATCACCCACGGCGCGATGGAATCCACTATGCCTGTGCCACGGTACGCTCAAGGAGCGATCGGCTTCCTGATTCACTATATTCGCCGCCGAATCCTCAGCCACAGTGTCGTGCTGATAGCGGTATTTGCGGCGGTCACCTGTGCCGTCGCTTCCCAATACGCCGTCAAAAACCTCGTGGATGTTCTCGGCACTCACAATCCTGCGCCCTACACGCTGTGGGGCGCGGTGGCTTTGTTGCTCGCTTTAGTGGCCGGCGACAACCTGCTGTGGCGCCTCGCCGGGTGGGTATCGACCTACGCTTTCGTCGCGGTGGGCGGCGATATTCGGCTCGATCTGTTCAATCATCTGTCAGGCCAGGGGACGCGCTACTTTGTCGAACGGTTCCCCGGTGCACTGGCGGGCCGGATCACGGCGGCGGCAAACGCCGCATGGACCATCGAGAACTCACTTACCTGGACCACCATACCGCCGGGCGCTGCCGTAATTGGCAGCATCGTAGTGCTGGGCACCATCAATTGGCATCTGACGGCCGTCTTGCTGCTGGTGGTGGCTGTGCTGGGGGTCAGCATTGGCTGGCTCGCGGCCCACGGGCGTCATCTACATCAAGACTTTGCCGGGCAAGCGGCTCACGTGAGCGGCGATCTGACCGACATTGTCAGCAATATCGGCTTGGTACGCGCCTTCGGCGCCGCACGGCGCGAGCAGGAACGATTGAGCGGCAAGATCCGCGACGAGATGCAGGCGCAGCGCGCCAGCCTGCGTTCCCTCGAGCGGCTCAGGCTGTTTCATGCAGTGACCGTGTTCGTCGTGACCGCGGGCGTGATGGTGTGGTCGGTAGAACTGTGGAGACTCGGCAAGGTTTCCACCGGCGATGTGGTGTTGACCACGACGTTGGGGTTCACGGTGCTGCACGCCTCGCGCGACTTTGCCATGGCCTTGGTCGACATGGTGCAGCAATTTGCCAAACTGGCCGAAGCCGTCCAAGTACTTGGGTTGCCGCACGAGATGCAGGATGCATCCGATGCGCAGCCGTTAGCGGTGCGCGGTGGCCGTATCTCCTTCGAGAAAGTGTCGTTTAGCTATCCGAGCGGACAAGGCGTGCTCAATGGTTTCGACTTGGATGTACAGGCGGGAACCAAGGTCGGTCTGGTCGGCCGCTCCGGCGCTGGCAAGTCTACGATCATTGCACTGCTGCAGCGGCTCTATGATCCGGATTCCGGCGAGGTGCTCATCGATGGACAAAACATTGCCAAAGTGACGCAGGAGAGCCTGCGTAGCTCGATCGCCGTGGTGCAGCAGGACATTTCTCTATTCCATCGATCGCTGCTGGAAAACCTACGTTATGGCAAGCCCGAGGCCAGTGATGAAGAAGTGTTTCGCGCCGTCGAAGCCGCGCGCTGCACCGAATTCATCAACCGGCTGCCGGAGGGCTTCGATACCTTGGTGGGTGAACGGGGCATGAAGTTGTCCGGCGGTCAGCGTCAGCGGCTGGCGATTGCGCGCGCTTTTCTCATGGATGCGCCCATCGTGCTGCTGGATGAGGCGACCTCATCGCTCGATACGGAATCTGAGCAATCCATCCAGGAAGGTCTGTCACGCCTCTTCAAAGGACGGACCGTGATTGCCATTGCGCATCGACTCTCAACGTTGGATTCCTTCGATCGCATCGTGGTGTTGGATCGGGGTCGAATCATCGAGGATGGTGCGCCGCAGAAGCTGCTGCAAAGCCGCGGTGTTTACAGCCGTATGTATGGTCCGCAGATGCGGGTCAACGCGGAGAAACGCGCGTGAGTCACCGAGTCGTTCTGATCGGCGCCGTCCTTGCATTGGCGGCCTGTCAAAGCCGGCCAGTGGCGCAGCCGCAGCCGGCGGCGACTCCCCCTGAGCCCGTCGCGGAAACGACGCCCACTTCGGCGCCGCCGGAAGATTCGAACGCTGAGCCGGCGCCAACCCCCGCCATGGAAGCCGCCAACAATATTCCCCCCTGTCTTCCAGAGACCGCCAAGCCGAAGCCTGCGCCGAAGCGCCGTCCTCGTCCGGCGCAAGCGAACGACAAGGCCACGCCCGTGGAGACGCTGCCGCCGCGAATCGGGTCCGCCACGCCTGAAGTGAAATCGATCGACGAGTCCGTGGCGTCAATTCTCGGCAAACGAGTGCAGGGCGCGGAGGGGGAAGATCTGGGACGAGTGGTCGATGTGCAAGCCGACGGCACGGGCCGGGTGCGTTTGGTCATCATCGAGTTCGGCGGCTTCCTGGGGGTCGGTAATCGCCGCGCCGCGGTGGATTGGAGTCTGCTGCGATTTCATCCCGACGATCCTGAGCGGCCGATCACGTTGAGTGTCGGCGCCAAACAGGTTCAGGCCACGCCTGAGTATCGCCAAGCATCGCATCCGCAGGCCTTGATGGCACCGCCTGCGCTAGCGCCCGCGTCCGCCGCGCCCGCGCCCGCGCCAACCCCCGCACCTGCTGCGGCGCCCGCAGCCGCTCCTGCGGCCAACCCCGCCGCGCCGCCTAACGCGCCGCCGCCGCAGAACAAGTGATCGTATGCACAGCGCGGCCGAGGTCAAACCGCCGGCGAGTAGCCCACCCGCAGGCTCGGACCTTGCGGCCAATCAAGATATTTCGCTGCCGCGCGTAAGCGCCGAGGTGTCTGGCCCGGATAGACCGAGCCCGGAGAGGCCCGGCCCGGACCTTCCCGCAGGAGCCTCAGCCGGAAAGGCGCTCGACTGGTTCAATCTATTCGTCGCGAACATTCAAACCGGGTTTGGACCCTTCATTGCGGTGTATCTCACCTCGCAAAGCTGGACACAGACCTCCATCGGCCTGGCGCTCAGCATCGGTACGGTGGCGGCGATGGCAAGTCAGGTGCCGGCCGGTGCCTTGGTCGATGCCATGCCGAACAAAACCCGGGTGGCGGCCTTCAGCGTGTTGGCCTTCACCGCCTGTGCGCTGATGTTTGCCATCTATCCCATTCCGCTGTTCGTGTATCTGGCGGAGATTTTGCACGGCCTGTCGAGCTGTACCCTCGGTCCCGCGACGGCCGCTATGAGCCTGGTGATTGCCGGGCGATTTGGCATGGGCACACGGTTGGGGCGCAACGCGCGTTACTCGGCCATCGGCAACGGCGTCGGCGCCGCGTTGATGGGCGCCTGTGGTCAGTACGTGTCGGAACGCGCCGTGTTTTATCTCACCGCGGCATTGACGCTGCCGGCCCTCGCAGCCTTATGGCCGCTGCGCAACGTGGCGATTGCCAAACCGCCGCCGGTCACGGTGGGCCAAGAAGGCGTGAGCCGCGCCGGTTTTCTCAAGGTATTGTCCGATCGGCGTATTTTGATCTTCAGCGCCTGCGCCATGCTGTTCACCTTCGCCAACGCACCGATGTTGATGTTGGTGAGCGGTACCATGACGGCGCGCGTGGGCAACCCGAGCTTGCTGATCGCGGCATGCATCGTGCTGCCGCAGATCATCGTGGCGCTGGCCTCGCCCTCCATGGGGCGATTGGCCGATGAGCGCGGCCGGCGGCTGGTGCTGATGATTGGGTTTTGTGTACTACCGGTGCGCGCCTTGATATTCGCCATGACCTCCAATCCCACTGCGGTGGTCGCGATTCAAGCGCTGGATGGAATCGGCGGGGCGTGTTTCGGAGTGATGGTGCCGCTCATCGTCAGCGATGTGGCCGGCCGCACTCGACACTTCAATTTATCGCTCGGTTTGGTGGGCTTTGGCGTGGGCATCGGCGGCACGTTGAGTACGCCGGCCGCCGGCTGGCTCGCCGACCACTTCGGTACTCGGATCGCCTTCTACGCCCTCGCCGCGGTCGGTCTGGCGGCCACCTTGATGGTGGTGTTTGTCATGCCGGAGACGCGGCCCAGCAAGGATGAGGCTCAGTAGCGCACCACCACCGAGACGTTGCCATCGCGCCGCGTCTGCGTTACCGCAACGTCGTTGCCATGCCGCTGCAACAACACGTCAGCGGAGCCACCACTCAGGCGCAAATTACGCAGATGCAATGTGTCGAGAAATTCCGGCAGCACGGGTCGGTAGAATGCAATCTCATTGGCGGAGTCAGCCATTTCCAGCCCGAGTGAGGCTTGCAGTAATGCGAGTACGGTGGCGCTTGCCCAGGCTTGCGGAGTGCAGGCCACGGGGTATTGCGTCGGCGCATTATGCTGGCGGCGCAGAAAGCCGCAGAACAGCTCCGGCAGGCGCCGCAGGTCCATGTAGGAAGCCGCATCGAACAGCGCGCTGAACACCTGTGCGGTGGCATGTTTGTGGCCATAGCGAGCCAGCCCCAGCGCAATCAGTCCGTTATCGTGAGGCCACACTGAGCCATTGTGATAGGACATGGGATTGTAATGCGGTTCGGACAGGCCCAGCGTGCGTATGCCCCAACCGCTGAAGCAAGCAGAGCCGAGCAGGGTGCGCGCCACGCGCTCCGCGCGTTCGGGACTGGCGATGCCTGTCAGCAGCACTTGGCCCGAGTTCGAGGAGACCACGCGGCAAGGCTTTTTGGCGCCATCCAACGCCAACGCGTACACGGAGATTTCCTCGCACCAAAACTTGTCTTCAAAGTTTTTGCGCAGGTTCTCCGCCTGCACGTGCAGCTGCTGGCCGAAACTTTCCTCGCCCAGCACCGCCGCGAGGGTTGCTGCGTGACGCTTGGCTCCGTAGACATAGGCTTGAACCTCGCACAGCGCGATCGCGCCTTCTGCATAGCGGCCGTCGCTGTGAAATATGGCGTCCTGAGAGTCTTTCCAACCCTGGTTAGCGAGGCCCTCCTTGGTTTGGCGGTAGTATTCGACGAAGCCATCGCCGTCGCGGTCACCATATGTGTCGATCCAATTCAACGCCGCCTTGGCATGCGGCCAAAGATCGCGAACCGTTGCCAAATCTCCAGTGCGATTGAAATACTCGCCCAACAACAGCACGAACAGCGGTGTGGCATCGACCGTGCCGTAGTAGCGGCCGAACGGCACTTCGCGCAAGTTAGCCATTTCGCCGTGGCGCATTTCATGCAAAATTTTCCCAGGCTCCGCATCGCGCTCCGGCTCAATGGCGGTGGCCTGGGTCATCGCAAGGAACCGCAGTACGCCGCGCGCAATACTCGGGTCCGCCCACAGCGTCATCATCGCGGTGATGATGCCGTCGCGGCCGAAGGGTGTGCTGAACCACGGAGTGCCGGCATAGGGGTAGGGACCGAGCGGCGTGTCGGTCACCAACATGTACAAATCCGCAATGGCACGCCGCGCAATTTCATTGAATACGCTATTTGAACTGGCGATGCTGGCGGCCCGGCCGCTCGATTCGCGCAGCGCGTGACGGGCCGTGCGCATGTGTCGATAGTAAGTGCGTCCGCTCCAAGGCGTTCCTTCGACATCGGCAAGACCGCAACGTATGAAGATGCGGCGGACTTGCAGCGGCTTCAGTTCGACGTCGTAGATGGCGCGCGACACGCTCAAACTTTGCGGTGCCGGTTCGAATTCGAGATTGGTGGTGCGCTCGATCTTATCGAGCCCCATGTAATTCAAGCGCACCAGGCGATCACTGTCGCGCGTGGAGGTTTCCGTGCCGCGCGCGGCGCGGCGCTCGCCGCGTACCTCGAATAAGTCGGCGAAGTCTGAACCGAAGCGCACCGTCAGGCGAACTCTTAACGGGCTGACGCTGAAGTTACGCACCAATAGGCGCTCATAGCACGCCCCGGACCATAGAAATCTCAAGCGATGCACGTGGATCTGCTCGCGCCGCAGGGCGATTTTATCGTTTACCAACAGGTCCGGGTTGCTCAAATCCGCACTGAACACCGTGTTGTCATCTTGAATCATGGAACTGAGCAGCAGAGGGCGGGCTTCTTCCAGCTGCACGGTCAGCTGCGACAAGATGCGGGTGTCGCGATGATAAAGCCCTTCGCTGCTGCCCGGTTCGCTACCCATGTCGCCACGGTGATCGAATACGGCAAAGGTGTCGCCGTGTTTCAGCGTACGCGTCCTGCGTTCCTGGGAACTGGCGCTCGCAGCGATCTGGTACTGCGATGCCGGTACTTCATCCGCGCTGGAATGGGTGGGGGCAGGTACTAACGATGAATTCACGGTCAACTCCAGATCTCGGTGAACAATTTACAAACTATTTTTACAGACACTTTCGTAAGAGTCGTCTGATGAGCATACGTTCCTAATGGCATCTTGTGCAGGGGAACTGTATAGGTTGTTATTGTTCGAACGTCTGTAACCGCCAATTAGGGAGACTGCCTATGAAGATTGCTCAGGTCGCGCCGCTCATTGAGGCCGTCCCGCCGAAGCTCTATGGAGGGACCGAGCGCGTGGTTGCCTATTTGACAGACGCACTGGTGGAACTTGGCCATGAGGTGACGCTGTTTGCATCTGGCGACAGTGGCACCAAGGCTGAGTTGGCGCCAATATGGCCGCGGGCACTTCGCTTGGACCCGAACGTGCATGATTATTTCGCGCCGCTGTTCATGCAGCTGGAGACGGTTTCGAGGCGCGCCAACGAATTCGATGTCATTCATTGTCATTTGGATTACTTCGCTTATCCAATGCTGCGGCTGCTGGGCATTCCCTCGGTCACCACCTTGCACGGGCGATTGGACCTTCCCGAGCTGCCCCACCTGTACAAAATGTTTGCCGATACGCCGGTGGTATCGATCTCCGACTCACAACGCGTGCCACTGCCGGAAGCCAATTACGTGGCCACCATTCATCACGGGCTGCCGCAGAATTTGCTGCAAAAAGGACCCGGCGGTAAATACCTGGCGTTCCTAGGCCGCATCTCACCGGAAAAAGCACCCGATGCCGCCATCCGCATTGCAGCGCGTGCGGGAATGCCGCTGAAGATTGCGGCCAAAGTTGACAAGGTAGACCAGGAGTATTTCAAGACGAAGATCGAGCCGCTGTTGGCGGGTGCCGATGTCGAGTTCATTGGCGAAATTGGCGAACATCAAAAGAGCGAGTTCTTGGGGAATGCAACGGCGTTGCTGTTTCCGATCGCGTGGCGCGAACCGTTTGGCTTGGTGATGATCGAGGCCATGGCCTGCGGCACACCGGTGATTGCTTTCAATAATGGTTCAGTGCCGGAAGTGTTGGAAAATGGATTGACCGGATTCATTGTCGAGTCTGAGGATGAAGCCGTGACCGCACTGCGTTCGGTTCCAGACATGAATCGGGACCGCATCCGCGCGGAGTTCGACAAGCGTTTCACGGCGCAGCACATGGCGCAAAATTATTTGAAGCTGTATTCCCGCTTGTCGAAGCTGCAGGGCGCGACCCTGGCCGCCGCCGCTGAACCCGCCTTCTTCAAGGGTCCTTCGATGGCGGCGCAGGCCGCGGCGATGACGGCACCGGGCTTGAATGCACTGGCGAGTATCTAAAGCGCCGTAGCTTTCCCGCCAGCGCCCGTCCCGCAGACCGCTGATGCGCATCATCCTGTTAGCATGGGTGATTGCGCAGGCGGGACGGGGGAGCGGGTGTGACTTGGAGGGGCTGGATGGCGTTTGTGGCCTTAGGGATCATCTGGGGCCTGCCATACTTTTTCATCAAGATCGCACTGCAGGATATCCCGCCGCTGCTGTTGGCATTCAGCCGGCTGCTGCTCGCTACTTTGATTTTGCTGCCCATCGCGTGGCGGCGCGGCGCGCTTCGCCCGCTCGGGGCTCATAAGATTGCGATTCTCGCTTTCGCAGTCGCTGAATTCGCCATCCCGTTTTCGGCCATTTCCGCCGGCGAACGCTGGATCAGCTCGTCCGTTGCCGGCATTTTGATTGCGATGGTGCCGTTGTCCATTGCATTGATTCAGCGGTTTTTCGGCATTCGAGAGGCATTGGGTGGCTGGCGGATCACGGGGCTGTTGGTAGGCTTTATCGGCGTGGCCGTGCTGGTTGGCGGCGGGTCGATCGAAGGGCCCTCAGGGTGGTTAGGCGTGGGCTGCATGGTGGTAGCGACGTTGGGCTATGCCATCGGTCCGCTGATTATTCAGCGTTACTTAAGCGGCTTCGATTCCATCGGAGCTTTGGCGGCCAGCTTGTTGGCAGCCACCTTGATGTTGTTGATCCCAGCGATGCTGGAGCTACCGATCAGCCTGCCGTCGGCGCCGGCGCTGATATCGGTCGGGGTGCTGGGCGTGGTATGCACTGCGGTCGCCATGCTGCTGATGTTTTACTTGGTACGGCACGCGGGTGCCTCGCGCGCCACGGTGATCACTTATATCAATCCCGCTGTGGCGGCGCTGCTCGGGGTGCTGGTGTTGCACGAACATCTAGGCCTTGCCGGCATCATCGCGTTTGTGCTGATTTTGCTGGGGTCCTGGCTGGCCACCCGGGGTGCTGCAATCTAATCACGCGATCACCGGTCTCATCATGACAGGAGTACGATTTCGATCATGGCTATTGTCATATTAGTGTTTTTAGGCGGCGTGCTGACCATTCTGAGTCCGTGCATCTTGCCGGTGCTGCCATTCGTGTTTGCACGTTCCGAGAAGAAATTCATCTCCAACGGCCTGCCGATGTTGGCCGGCATGGCGATTACCTTTGCCGCGATTGCCACCCTGGCCGCGGTGGGGGGCTCGTGGGCGGTTCGCGTTAATCAATATGGGCGAATTTTCGCGCTGATCATCCTCACCGCATTTGCGTTGACCCTGCTGTCCACGCGGTTGGCGGACTGGCTCGCGCGCCCCTTCGTGGCGCTGGGGAACCGCCTAACGCAGGCGGGGGAGCGCGGCGATGAACCGCAGGGGGTGTTGAACTCCGTGTTGTTGGGTGTGGCAACGGGATTGCTCTGGGCGCCGTGCGCGGGGCCGATTCTCGGGCTGATTTTGACCGGTGCCGCCATCTCAGGCCCCAATGCACATACGTCGCTGTTGTTGTTTGCCTATGCGGCAGGCGCCGCGACGTCCCTAGCCATTGCGCTGTTGGCCGGCGGGCGCCTTTTCGCTTTGTTGAAAAAATCGCTGGGCGCCGGCGAATGGGTGCGGCGCGGACTCGGTGTCGCCGTGCTACTGGCGGTAGTGGCCATCGTGTTCGGTTGGGACACCAGCGTGCTCACCCGCCTGTCCATCAACGGCACGAATTCTTTGGAGCAATCCTTGATCGAGAAGATCAAGCCGAGCGCGCCCGCCGGCGGCGCGATGATGGCCATGAGCAATTCCACGATGGCCATGAGCAATTC
>CAZZWE010000066.1:7857-23834 GCA_964657675.1 uncultured Steroidobacteraceae bacterium | reverse complement strand
GCGGCATCCCCTACGTGGATGACGGCGTGTTCTTCTCGCCATCGGCCCAAAATGGCGCCGCCGTCGGCGTGACCAACGCCGCCGGCGAGGTACTCGCCTGGGGCAACAACGGATCACTGCAACCTTACAACTTTCCTGCCTCCGGCAACCCGGTGTTCACGACCGGTGGCGATGGTCTGCGCCTGTCACAAGTCAGCAATTTGCTGTCGCCCACCGAACGCGTCAACGTCGATACGCTCGGCAATTTCAAATTCACCGATCACGTCAGCGCGTTTTGGGAAGGATGGTTTTCAGATACCCATGGCACCAACTTGGTCGCTCAACCCGCCTACACCTCTTCCCTGTTCGGCGCGGCCGGAACGCCGAATGGCGATTTCATCATCAACATCAACAACCCTTACCTTACGGCGGGCGATCGAACCACCATTCAAAATTCTTTGAACGCCTACGCGGCACAGGTGGCCGCGAGCGGCGGCACATTCAATTACCCGGGTTGGAACCCCAACCAATTCTATCTCGGCCGCGCCAACATTGATCTTCAAAGCAATGGTGCGACTTCATCGCAAACATTGGCGCGCGGCGTCGCGGGGGTGAGAGGCGACTTTGACTTTCCTGATCATCATTACGAGTGGGAAATAGCAGCCAACTATGGCGAATCGAGTAATACGGCCACCCAGCCCTCGCTCGTCTATCAAAATCTCGTCAACGCCTTGAACTCCACGACCAACGCGGCGGGTCAGATCGTTTGTGCCGGCACGCCGGTGAATGCGCCGACCACCACCGTCTCCAGCACGTGCGCGCCGTTGGATCCCTTCGGCGTCGGGTCACCGAGCTTGGCCGCGCGGCAGTACATCACCCATATGGCCCAGCAGACTTCCTACAACACACAGCGCGACATTACCGGTAACTTAAACGGCGACGTCTGGAAGCTTCCGGGCGGTGAATGGAAAGCGTCTATTGGCTACGAGAACCGGCGCGAGTCGGCAGACTACACACCCGATTCTTATTATCTGCTGGGACTCGGTCAAAACACCTTGACCGGCGTGGAGGGCGCGTACCACACCAATGAGTTCTCCATGGAAACAGTGATACCGGTCTTCGGAGGTGATTTCACCTTCCCGGGCATGCACAGCCTGGAGGTCAATGGCGCAGCGCGCTGGGTGGACAATTCGATTGCCGGAACGGCATGGACTTATACGGAAGGGTTGGAATGGGCTCCCGTCCAGGACATCAAGTTCCGCGCCAACAAAACCAAGTCGATCCGTGCTCCGTCGATCACCGAATTGTTCTTGCCCGCCGCGACCTCTTTTCAGTTCGCCAATGATCCCTGCGACAAGAATTTCATCGGTCAGGGCACGGCGCCCGCCACGCGCGCCGCCAATTGCGCCGCGGCCGGTATTCCCACCGGATTCGTGTCGAATGTGGTCAATGCCACGGCGCAGGGCATCAGTTCGGGCAACCAAGGGCTGAGCAGTGAAACCGCGCATTCACTCTCTTATGGCTTCGTGGTGCGTCCGCGCTGGGTGCCAAAATTGAACGTGTCCGTGGACTACATCAGCATCAAGTTGAGCAACGCCATCGAGTCCTTATCGCTCGGCGATATCCTCGATGCTTGCTATGACTCGAGCAGCTACCCGAACTCGCCCTATTGCCACCAATTCACGCGAGGCCCAACCGGGCAGATCACCAATTTCACTTCCGGCTATGTGAATGCCGGCTTGCTTGATTTCGGGGCGATTCAAGCGGCCTTGGACTACACCTTTGAACTGCCATTGGCACTGGGCGCCATCGAAACTCGCGCTCAATTCTTGGACACCCAGAAATTGATCTCCGTGGTCGGCTCGGCAAGCCCCGAGAGTTACGCTGGCGAACTGGCCGGCATCGGCAACAACAAGAGCAAGAGCACCATTGATATCGTCTATGATAACAAGGGCTTCTCCTGGGACTGGCAAACCATTTTCCTGGGTCGGGCGAATTTCAACAACCAAAACACACCGACGAGCATCAATGTATTTGGTGTCGGCAATTGGTGGGTGTTCAACACCTCACTCGCCTACAGCGTTACCAAGAACTTCGATGTGCGCTTTATCTTGAATAACGTCTTCAACAAACAACCGCCGTTCCCGGCGCTGGCGGGCGCGCAAGGCAACTTCACTCCCGCGGTCTCACAATACTTCGAGGGCGTGATCGGCCGCTCGATGGTACTGAGCGCGGAGTTGAAGGTTTTCTAGGGCTCACGAGAGGCGCCTCACTGCTGGGGCGCCTCTTCTTTTCCATCGCCTGAAGCATGTACATGCGGTGCCACCGGTCGATGGGTGGTGCCGTCCGACCACTGCTGCACCGGAATGACGAACTGCGTCAGATGCTCCATTGGATCCGTCACCGCAATGACCGGCGACCCCTTCAGGTTCGCGCCCCACGTTGCCGAGTCCAGATCCGTATAGAAGAACATCAGGTGCGGAGGCCAGTGAGGCACGCTGTCGCCGCCGTATCCCAGCTTCGAAACCATGAAGCACATCGCGCCGGGTTCCATGGGTGGCAGCTCCTTGCTTTCGATCGCGGCCGCCATGGCATGCTCGACTTCTGCCCGCGAGGATCCCGACAAGGCCAGCACCGTGATTTTGGTGACGCGAAGCAGATACGATCGCGCAGCTGCGGCGTTCACGCACATCGGGACTCGCACCTTCGGATTCCAAAATTCGGCATCGGGCGCAGCCGTCCATCCCCGTCCCACGATGCAGACAAACCCGTTGGTGCCCTTCACGGCAGGTTCGAACCCGCGGCGCCCCAGAATCAGCACCTCGGCCTTGCGTGACACGGAACCCGGAGCCGCGCTTTTCGCGAGCTCAACTTCTGCCTGCCGGTCCATGAGGTATTGGTCGACCGAGGCCATTTTTGGATACTTCGCTGTGACGGGGTCCGCCAACGCCTGACACGCCATGCACAATAAAAGAAACAAGGGGACATGCTTGATCACGGGGTCCTGCCTGGGTTGTTATCGTCGTATGCGATACAACGAACGACAGGGTCGAATTTCGACTTAATCTTTAGCTCAGCGTCCCTGTGTAGGTATCGATGGCGGTCAGCCAACGCTGCTTCTCCAACGGCGCGAGAAAAGACGCCTCGAAGGAATTGCGCGCAAGCTGGGCTAGCTGGTCTTTAGTCAAGCCCAGCCCTTCCTGAAGCGCGAGGTAATTTTCCAGCACGTAGCCGCCAAAATAGGCGGGATCATCCGAGCTCACCGTCACGCATAGCCCCCGCTCTAACAAGCGCTTCAGGTTGTGATCTTGCATGCGCTTGAAGACTTTCAATTTGATATTCGATAGCGGACACACCGTCAAAGGCACGCGCTGCTGCGCGAGTCGGGCCATCAGCGCCGGGTCTTCCTCGGAGCGGACGCCATGATCGATGCGCTGCACCTTGAGAATGTCGAGGGCTTCGACGATGTAGGACGGCGGCCCCTCTTCGCCCGCATGAGCCACGGCCAGCAAGCCTTCTTGGCGTGCGCGTGCAAAGACGCCTTCGAATTTCGACGGGGGATGGCCCACCTCGGCGGAATCGAGTCCCACCGCCGCGATGAATTGCTTGTAAACCAATGCGTCTTCGAGCGTCCGCATGGCGTCCGCGGCGCTTAAATCGCGTAGAAACGAGAGAATCAGCCGATGGGTGATCCCGAACTCGCGTTCACCGTCCACCAGGGCACGATGAATCCCTTGGATCACGACGCCCAAGGGAATGCCTCGCCGGGTGTGGGTCTGCGCATCAAAGAAAATCTCGACGTGAACCACGCCCTGCCCATGCACCTTGACCAGATACGCGCGCGTCATCGCATAGAAGTCGCCTTCGTCCCGCAGCACGTCGGTGGCAGCGTAGTAGACATCTAAAAACGCTTGAAGATCGGCAAATTGATAGGCTTCGCGCAATTCCTGCACCGTCTGATACGCAAGCACCACGCCATGTTTTTTAGCCAGGCGGAACGTGAGCTCGGGCTCGAGCGTGCCCTCGATGTGCAGATGCAGCTCTGCTTTCGGCAGGCCAACGATGTATGCATTCATTGTGTACCCTTGCTCGACGGCTGGCGCGCGGTTTCCATGGCCGAGGCTAGCAAATGGCGCCGCAGCCCGCTCGAAGTCTTCGGTTGCAACTCGGTGACGAGGCCGATATGGTGTTTTTTGATTTACCAATCAACACCATCGGGATCCGCAACTTCCATGTTCAACGGTCAATTCGGCGCGCGCGCCCACCAGCGCCCTGCGCGTGCCTGCATTTTGGCGCTGCTTTTAAGCCTTACTCCACTGACCGTCATCGCTGATGACGCCCCGAAAAGCGCCCGACTGATCCCCCCCGAGCCCGCTCCCGCCCTCATGCGCTGGGTGGGTCAATACGGCTCCCCCGATTCTTTCATCACGATTTACGAGGACCACGGTCAACTCTTCGCCGACGGCATGGAATTGCATCGCGCTTCGCTCACCCCTCGCGGCGCCACCGCCTATTCGGTAAGGAGCACAGGCTCGGCACGCAATGGGTCGACCATGACACTGCTGTTGGATCACGGACGTCCCACCGCCATTCAATGGGATCGCGAGCGACTTCCCCGGATCGATGTCGGCGCCCTGTTGCTTGAACACTTTCGCGCCACCCGCTCCGATGCCGAAGCGCTACGCGCGGCGGCTTTGGAGCAAAAACCTCCGGTCGAACAAGGTCCACGACGACCCAGCGAGCTGGTCGATCTGGCGAGCTATCCCTACGTCAAACTGGATATCCGTTACGCCACGACGAATAACTTCATGGGATTTCCATTGTATGAAAGCCCCAATGCCTATTTGCAGCGACCCGCGGCCGAGGCATTGGGCCGAGCCGCCCAGCGCCTCGCCCAGCAAGGCTTCGGCTTGCTGATTCACGACGCGTACCGCCCCTGGTTTGTCACCAAAATGTTCTGGGATGCGACGCCCGAAGCGGCCCATATATTCGTCGCGAATCCCGCCGAGGGTTCCCGTCACAATCGAGGCTGCGCGGTGGACTTGACCCTGTACTGGCTCTCGACGGGCGAACCGGTGCAGATGACGGGCCGCTACGATGAAATGTCGCTTCGATCCTACGCCGACTACGTGGGCGGCACGACCGCCGAGCGTGCGCTGCGCGATCTGCTTCGACAGGCCATGGAGGCCGAAGGATTCACCGTGTACGCCGAAGAGTGGTGGCACTTCGATTATAAAGACTGGGATCAATACGCCATTGGCAATGAAACCTTCGCGCAGCTTCAGGCAGCAAAAAAGACACGGTGAACCTTTGCACGGCCAGCTACGCTATTTGGCTCGCCGCAGCGTAGCGCAGCCCGCACCTTGCGCAGCTTCCCGGTTATCGAAGTAACACAACCGAAGCTCGGTAGGCGAAGTCACTTCGACGGTGCCACGGCCACCGGCATCGATGCAATTCCAGGCATTTTGGCTGGTCTGCGCGCAGACAAAGCGCTTCTTGAACTCGCCTGAAGTCCAAGTGCCGGAAACCAATCCCTTGCTTTGGGTTTCGATGTTGAGCTGCAACAGTTTGTCGACAAACCGCGGCGGCTGCGTTGTCTTGGAATCATCGCGCACATAGCCAAACGGACCGCGCTCCGGGGGTATTTCTATCTGGATGCCATTGAATTGCCCGCTCCACAGGCCGGTCAGGTCGGTGTCAGCATGGGCAGGGAGACTGGAAACGCCGAAGATAAGTGCGGCGAGCGCTACACGATTAAAAATATGCACAATGATTTCTCCAATAAGATTCAGACTTGCGATGTTGGCAAGTCTGGTGAAAGTCAGTTAGGAGAATCACCGCGAGATTGTATTTTCCTGCTGAGCAATGGCGCGTGCTGTTGCCGGCGCCAGTCTCCCGGGCTAGCGCCGCAATGTTTACGAAATACTCGATTGAAATGCGCTTGATCGTTGAACCCGCAATCTGCCGCGATCTGTCCCAGCGATACCGCCGACGCCAGCATCAATGCACAAGAGCGACGAATGCGTTCTTTGGTCACGTAAGCATGTGGACTTTCATTGAAACTCACTCGAAAGGCACGGCTGAAGTGGTGCGAACTCAAGCCGACCAAACCCGCCAACTCGTGACACGAAATGCCGCCCGGAAGGTTGTCTTCAATGAAGTCGTGGACTCGTCGCGCTTGCCATGGCGCGAGCCCGCCGCGTCTGGGACGAGTGAGGGGGACGTGCACCGCATGGGCTGGCGCGGAAGTTTCTAAGTCAATGGATCGAAGAATCGCTTCGGCACGATCGATCTTTGCTTGAGCTGAAATAGAGCCATCTCGCAGCGTTGCGCGCAGCTGCAATACCACGTGCGACATCTCAAAATGCTGCATGACTCTGGATTCCGTCCCGCGCGAGAGCGACCGACTGCGCACTTGCTTCCTCGGAGGGCCGTCTAATGCCATACCAGATGGAATAGAGCGCAGGCAAGAACACCAAGATCAACACGGTGCCGACTGCTGTCCCACCGACCAGCACAAAGGCCATGGATCCCCAGAACACTGACGTGGTGAGCTCCGCGAATGCCAGTACCGCCGCCAGCGCGGTTAAAATGACCGGCCTTGCCCTTTGCACGGTCGCTTCCACGACGGCATTGTAAGGCGTGAGCCCTTCTTTCTGATTCTCTTGGATTTGACCGATGAGGATCAACGTGTTGCGCATGAGAATGCCCGCCAAGCCAATGAGACCCAAGATGGCGTTGAAACCAAAGGGCTGGCCAAAGGCGATTAGCATCGGTACCGCGCCAATCAAGCCTAACGGCGCGGTAAGGAATACCAGCGCCATTCCGGACATTGAACGCGTCTGCACCACCAGAACGAATAACGTCAGCAGGATCATCACTGGAAATACGGGCGCCAGCGCATCATTGGCTTTGGCCGACTCTTCGATGTTCCCGCCAAATTCAATCCGATAGCCAGCCGGCAGCTTGGCAATCACCGGCGCGAGCGCTTTTTGGATCTCAGTGGAGACTTGAGGAGGCTGCGACCCCTCACCGATATCGCTTTGCACGGTGATGGTCGGAATCCGATCGCGGCGCCGGATGATGGGATCCTCAGGACGCAGTTCGATATGGCCGATCTGGGAGAGCGGTATCGATTTGCCATTGCGATTGATAAGCGTGAGATCTTCCAACCTCGCCCGGTCGAGCCGCCCCGCTCCCTCACTTCGCGCCACCAGCTCAACCGTACGCACGTCTTCTCGCACTTGGGTCACGGGAATGCCGGTCAGCAGGAACTGCAACTGCGTCGCTGCATCCGACGGTGAGAGTCCAATCAGTTGTAGTCTTGCCTGATCCAGAACAAAGTGGACCGTAGGAACTCTTTCGCCCCAATCAGAGTTGACCAGGCGTGTGTGCGGATTCGTCCGCATCACGCCCTCCACCTGGGTCGCGATCCGCCGCAACTCGCCGGCGTCCGGACCCATGATGCGAAGCATCACGGGATAGTGGGTGTAGGGTCCGAACACGAACTGCAGCACGCGGATCCGCGCCTGCGGCGCAAGTCCCGCCGCGATCTTTCTTCTTAGGTTGAGTTCGAGCTGATCGCGTGCCGCGTCGTTGGCGGTGGCCACGACAATCTTCGCGAATGAGGGATCGGGAAGTTCGGGCGCATACGGCAGGAAAAAGCGCGGTGCGCCGCCGCCGACATAGCTCGTGACCAGCTTGGTCTGTGGCTGGCCTTTCAACCAATCCTCGACACGTGTAGTGACCTGACTCGTGGTTTCAATGCTCGTGCCTTCCGGCATTTGCACCTCAACTAACACCTCGGTTCGATCGGAGTCGGGAAAGAACTGCTGCCTGACAAGGCCCATACCCGCCACAGAAAGCAGAAATGCGGCCAGCACGCCGCCCGCTACCAAAAACTTGTGGTCGACGGCCCAAGCAACCAGGCGCCGAAAGCGGTTGTACCAAGGTGTGGCATAGATATGGTCGTAGGTACCCCCCTCGATCTTCTTGATCTCCGGCAGCAGCTTGACCCCGAGGTAGGGCGTAAACACGGCCGCGACGATCCATGAGGTGATCAGCGCAAAGCCGACCACCCAAAATATATTCCCCGCATATTCTCCCGCCGTTGAACGAGCGAATCCCACCGGCAAAAATCCAATGATGGTCGCCAACGAACCCGCCAGCCGCGGCGCGGCCGTCTGGGTCCAGGAGAAGGCGGCGGCGTCCACTCGGCTGAAGCCCTGCTCCATTTTTACCACCATGCTCTCGATCACGATGATGGCGTCATCGACGAGCAGGCCTAGGGCGATGATCAACGCACCCAAGGTGATTCGGTCAAACACGCGGCCGCTCAGCAACATCACGACCAGAACGATGGCGAGCGTCAGCGGTACCGCCGCAGCCACAACGATGCCCACGCGCCAACCCAAGCTGACGAGAGCCACGAACAACACGATGGCCAGCGCCACGACAAATTTCGTCATGAATTCGCCGATGGCGTCATGGATCACGTCGGCCTGATCGACGACCTTCGAGAGCGTCACGCCTGACGGGAGGTCAGCATTGAAGTCTTTCTGGGCCGCGTTGAGCGCGGCGCCGAGTTTCAAGCCATTCCACCCCTCTTTCATCACCACGTTCAAGATCTGCGCCGCTTGCCCGTTATGGCGCACCAGGAACGTTGGCGGATCTTCATAACCCCGCTCGACCGTCGCGATGTCAGATAATTTCAAGGATCGGCCGCCGGAGGCGATGGGCGTATCGCGTATTTTCTGCAGGTCGTCTAGCGCGCCGTCCAAGCGCATGAACACCTGCGGGCCGCTGGTGTCGATCGAGCCGGCGGGCGTGATGGCGTTCTGCTTGGCCAGCGCCGCGAATACCTCCTGTGGCGCGACACCGAGGTTCGCGAGCCGGGCGTAGCTGAATTCGACGAAGATCCGCTGCGCCCGCTCGCCCATGATGTCGACTTTGCGCACGCCCGCAACGTGTAGGAATCGTTGACGCAGCGACTCGGACACGCGGCTGAGCTGCCGCTCCGGCAGGCCTCCACCTTCGACCGCGTACACGGCGAAATCGACGTCCGAATACTCATCGTTGATGAAGGGGCCATACACGCCGCTCGGAAGCGAATGCGCGACATCGCCAAGCTTTTTGCGAGACTGGTAGAACTGCTCAGGCACCTCATTCGGCGGCGTCGTGTCCTTGAGCGTCAGCAGCATGACCGCAAGCCCTGGACGCGTGAACGTGTCGACGTGGTCGTACCACTGCAGCTCCTGCAGGCGCTTCTCCAGCGGATCAGCCACGAGATCCTGCATCTCCTGCGCCGTTGCCCCAGGCCAGGCGGAAATCACGGTGAGATTCTTCACCGTGAACGGCGGATCTTCAGCGCGACCCAGATTGAGATAGGAGAAGATGCCAATCGCAGCCAGCGCGATGATCAAAAACAGCGTGATCGAGCCTTCCCGAATCGCGAGCGCAGAGAGGTTGAATCCCTTTGACGAACTGTCTTTCATTGCATGGCCGCCGTAAGCGTCGTCAGACGAACCTGTTGGCCTTCGTGGAGATAGTGCCCGCCCGTCGCGACCACAGAATCGCCGAGATGCACATCGCCGGTCACCAGCGCCTGCTCGCCATTGAAGTGGGTGAATGTCACCGGCTTGAACGCGACCGACAAGGACTTTTGATCGATCAGCCAGACACCGGGACCCGCGCCCTCATCGTCGATCGCGCCAAAAGGAACGGTCAGCGCGCCACTCACGGGGGTGGCTTCCAAGTAAACCGTGACGGTCGACCCCAAGGGCGCTGTCGACGCATCGCCCGCGAGCACGAAGCGCGCCTCGAAGGTGCGAGTCTCGGGGTCGGCGGCATCGGACAGTTGCCGCAACCGCACGGGATAACGGGATGGCGGATTCGACGCGAAGCCATAGAGAGTGGCATAGGCGGTCGATCCCAGCGCGGGACGCACCGTTTCCGGCAAGTTCACGGCGGCTTCTCTCGGTCCCGCATGCGCCAGCCGCACCACGATCTGGCCGGCTGCGACGAATTGACCGGGCTCGGTGAGGGTTTCAACCACCGTGCCATCCGCATCGGCTTTCAGCACGGAGTAATCACCCTCATCTTGCGCAACCTGCAATTGCGCCTGCGCGGCGGACAACATGGCGCGCGCACCGTCGGCCGCCGCTTTTACCAAATCGTAGGCGGACTTGGAGACCGCACCAGACGCCACCAGCCCGCGGTAGCGTTCCTCATCGGCGGTGGCCTGAAGCATCCGAGCTCGCGCCGCATCCACGCTGCCCGTCTGACCGGTGATTGCATGCGCATAGTCCGTGCGATCCAAGCGCATGAGTGGCTGTCCTTTGCGAACCGGCTGACCGGTGTCGACCAATCGCTCCACGACTTTGCCGGCGATACGAAAACCTAAATTGCTTTGCACGCGGGCTGTCACCACACCGGTAAACGCCCGATTGCTCGAGGCGGCCGGCTGCACCGACGCCTCAGCGACCAACGGCGCCAACGTCCTCGGGTCCTCGACCGAATGCGAGCCTTTGCAAGCCGTCATGACCATCAATATGGAACATGCGGCGCCGACCCGTGCGAATCGCCTATTTCCCTGATTCATCAAAGTAACCCCATATGTGCAACGGATTGAAGGACAATTACCACCCACCACCGAGCGCCCGATAGGCGCCCACCGCGGCGCGTGCCTCGCCGGCTCGCGTCTGTGCCAAATCGTCGCGCGCCGCCAGCAACTGTCGATCTGAATCGAGCACATCGGTCAGCGGACTGACGCCCGCTTGATAAGACTCTTGCGAAGCATCACGAGCACGCTGGAGTGCCGACACTTCGTTCAGCAACTCTTGTCGATGGGCCTCCAGCTGGACCAAGGTGGTGAATGCATTTTCAACATCCTCCGCGGCTCGCAGCACCGTCTCTTGGTATTGGGCAAGCGCCTCCGCGGTGGCGCCTTTCGCCTGTGCGACCTCCGCCCCGACTCTTCCAAAGTCGAAGAGGCGCCATCGAAGTCCGGCGACACCGGCGGGCTGAAACGTGGCTGACTTGATCAGGTCTCTCGGGATATCGCTTTCAAAGCCCACGATTCCCGAGAACGAAATTTTAGGGTAGTAGTCCGACATGGCTTGACCAATCCGGGCGTTGGCGGCGGCCAAGTGCCGTTCAGCGGCAATCACATCCGGTCGCCGGCGCAGTACATCGAGGGGCTTGTCCTCAGCGGGAACACCCGGCGCATCGGGAATGTCCTGCGCGGCCTGCAGTTCTTCCGCAGAGGTCCCGGGCTGCAGAGCCATCAGCACATCGAGCCGGTTCATTTGAGCTTCCAAGTCGATGTGCAGCGGTTGAAGCGTTGCACGCGCTTGCGAGAGCAGTGCCTCCGACTGAGCCACCTCACGAACCGCCGCAATTCCGTTGCCATATCTCATGCGCACCAGATCGACCAGATGTTCATCCGTTTCGATCTGTTCTTCGGCGACCGCAATCTGCACCTGATCACCGCGAACCCGCAAATACGCGTCCGCGGTATCGGCGGCCACCGAAACGCGCGTGCCAGTCTGACCCGCCGTCGCAGCCTGCGCTTCGGCAATCGCCGACTGCCGACCCCGCCGCAACCCCCCAAACAAATCCAACTCCCAGCTCGCCCCCACACCCAGGTCATATACCGACTGGTCCCGACGGTAACCCGGAAGATTTGAAGCTACTTGCCCGATAGGACTTTCCAACGACTGACGCAGTCGAATCGCCTGCACATCGACGTCGGCGGCCGGCAAAAGCGCTGCCCCAGAGGCTCGCGCAACCGCCCGCCCCTGCTGCACACTAGCCATCGCTGCAGCCAGACTCAGGTTCTGAGTCCGGGCACGCTCGACGAATCGCGACAACAGAGGATCGTTGAAGCCTTCCCACCATGCATCGAGAGATCCTGCCGGCGAGCCGCCATCTCGACCGTCCCGCGAGGCTGAATTGTGAAATCCAACCAGATTGAGTTCAGGTGCCCGATAGTCCGGACCCACCGCACATCCCAGCACGCTCAGCTGAATCACCGCACCTAGGATCAACCTGAACCGACCATGACCCACAACTTTCATATCCGAGTCGCTTATATTACGTTCGACATTTATATATAGTATGGTTATAATATGAGTTGTCAAGTTAATCGATATGACGGGGGAGCCGCAAATGTCTAAGGCATCACGTGAACAAGCTGAGGCGAATCGCGAACGGGTCGTGGCAACGGCGGCGCGTTTGTTTCGTGAGAAGGGCTTCGATGGGATCGGTATTGCAGACCTGATGAAGCGGGCCGGTCTCACCCAAGGGGGCTTCTACGCAAACTTCTCCTCTAAGGAGCAACTGATGGCGGAGGCCTGCGGCAAGGCTGCCGATGACCTGGCGGGCGCCTGGCGCGAAATTGCCGATCAAGCGACCAAGAAAAACCTGTCTCTCATCGCGTCTTACTACCTGTCGCAGGAGCATCTCAAGGCACCCGGAAATGGCTGCTTTGTAGCAACGCTTGGCCCTGCGGCCGCCCAACAAGGACCGCTTGTTCGTTCGACGTTCACGACCGGCGTGAAGCGCACGATGGACTTCCTGGCCCACCTGATTCCCAGCCGATCGCAGAAATCCCGACGTCGAGAAGCGATCGCGAGCTTCGCCGCGATGGTCGGCGGCATGGTGCTCGCGCGCGGTGTCGACGATGAAGCATTCGCGGACGAGATCCTGGAGTCCGTGCGGGCGCACATCGCCACCACGGACAAAGCACTCGCGACGTGAGCAAGACCGCTTTCCAAATATCCAATCACAATAGAGAGATTAAAATGGCCAATAGTCACTTGAACGCACCCACACAGTTTCTGCAGACCAGCAAGGAAAAATACGCGTATCGACGATTCGGATCGGGCAAAGGTATCCCGTTGGTCTTGTTACAGCACTTTACCGGCACATTGGATAACTGGGATCCGTTGGTCACCGACGGCTTGGCCACGTCACATGACGTGGTCTTATTCGAGAACGCTGGCGTAGGCCGCTCTAGCGGAAAGGTTCCAGCGTCCATGCAAGGCATGGCCGAGCATGTACTGGCCTTTCTCGACGCCATGCGCATCGAAACTTGCGACGTGTTGGGATTCTCACTCGGCGGAATGGTGGCGCAGCAAGTCGCTCTCGATCGACCGACATCGATCCGCAAACTGATTCTGGCCGGCACCGCGCCACGGGGCGGCGAGGACATCATGCACCTCGATAAGCCCAGCATCGGCAAGCACTTTCAAGATCCTGCGTTGAAGGGCTACGACATCCTGCAGAAGATCTTCTTCGCTGCGACCGAAACCAGCCAGACGGCGGGCAAGGCATTTACCGCGCGCCTCATGCAGCGACAACAGGATAGAGAGCCATTATCAGGCGGCGAAATCGCCCAAACGCAGATGGCGGCGTTTCGCGAGTGGGAGCAATACAGCGGAGAACGATTCGCCGAACTGAAACGCATTCGTCAGCCCGCACTGGTGGTCAACGGAATCCACGACGAGATGGTTCCCATCGCCAACTCGTATCGACTGGTCGAAAATCTACCGAACGCTGTCTTGCTTGCATACCCCGACGCCGGGCATGGTTCCATTTTCCAATGGCACGATTCTTTTGTTCGACAGGCCACGGCGTTCCTTGCGTCCAAATCCTTGGACGCACCCTACTGATCGCGCAGGATTGACCGCGGCAGCGTGTCCATACACCTGTATTGACACGCTGCCGGGGATTGATTTAGCGCCGGCTGCTCACAAGCACGCTCCCATACTTACGACTCTCTCGCCGACCGAAAAATCGTCCTTCATATTGATCTCGGCGATGATTTTCCATTCCTTGCAGACCACCTGATGCCACGGGATGGTCTCGACGACAATTTCGACATCCTTTTTTCCACTTGCCGGGTACATCACCAATGAGCGCCCTCGCGCCCACTCCTTGATCTGAGCGCTCGAAGAGCCAATGGGCAGTTCCCTGGCGATAACGTCTTGCCATGCGGCGGTACGCGACTCGATGTAGTGAGAGCCGTAACGCCACTGATCGTAGCCCCCAAACCCGAATAGCCAAACGAGCAGCCCGATGATGACCACGGGCGCGACAACAAAATAGACAACCCAAGATTTCATGTTTCGTCCGCCCCTCGACTGATTACACGACACCAACTCGGCGGACCTTAAACGCCCTCCGTCGCACTCCGACATATATCAGTGTGCATTACTCGCGTTTGAGCCTCGGATTGGCCCGTCAGTCGAACTTACCAGTCAATTTTTACACCCACAATTTTCCAGTTCCTCACGCAAATCGCATCGATGGTAGCCTGCGGCCCTCAGTCAAAAAGGTAGCACTAATGTCTTATCGCGAATATGTCACCAAAGCGGCTTCGTTGATCGAGAAGAAGGGCGACAGCTGGAAAGGAATCTCCTCCGACGCCGTTGCGCGCATGCAGCTGCAAAACCGTTTCAAGACGGGACTGGATATTGCCAAATACACCGCCGGGATCATGCGCAAAGACATGGCCGCCTACGATGCGGACAGCTCGAAGTACACCCAGTCCCTGGGTGCGTGGCACGGCTTCATTGCCCAGCAAAACATCATCGCGGTGAAGAAACATTTCGGCTCGACCGAACGGCGCTACCTGTATCTGTCGGGTTGGATGGTGGCGGCACTGCGCTCGGAATTTGGTCCCCTGCCGGATCAATCCATGCACGAAAAAACCACCGTGCCGGCACTGATCGATGAGATGTACAAATTCCTACGCCAGGCCGACGCCCGCGAACTGGGTGGCCTGTTCCGTGATCTTGACGCGGCGCGCAGCGCCAAGGACTCGGTCAAAGAAAAGAAAATACTGTCGCTGATCGAAGGCCATCAAACCCACGTGGTGCCCATCATCGCCGACATCGATGCGGGGTTTGGCAATGCCGAAGCCACTTACCTGCTGGCCAAGAAAATGATCGAAGCTGGCGCCGGCTGCCTGCAGATCGAAAACCAGGTGTCCGATGAAAAGCAGTGCGGGCACCAGGACGGCAAAGTCACCGTGCCGCACGAGGTTTTTCTCGCCAAAGTGCGCGCCTGCCGCTACGCATTCCTGGAACTCGGGGTCGACGACGGCGTCATCGTGACGCGCACCGACTCGTTGGGCGCCGGCTTGACCCAGCAGATCGCATACAGCCGCGAGCCGGGTGACCTGGGCGATCAGTACAATTCGTTCTTGGATTGCGAGGAAGTCTCGGCCAGCGAGGGTCACAACGGCGACGTGTTGATCAACCGCAACGGCAAGCTCCTGAGGCCGAAACGGCTGCCCAGCAACCTGTACCAATTCCGCGCGGGCACCGGCGAAGACCGCTGCGTCCTCGACAGCATCACCGCGCTGCAGAACGGCGCCGACCTGCTGTGGATCGAAACGGAAAAGCCCCATATCGAGCAGGTCGCGAAGATGGTGGATCGCATCCGCGAGGTCGTGCCCAACGCCAAGCTGGTCTACAACAATTCACCCTCGTTCAACTGGACGCTGAATTTCAGGCAGCAGGTGTTCGATAAGTGGAAGTCGGAAGGCAAAGACGTATCAGCCTTCGATCGCGCGGCGCTGATGAGCGGCGATTACGACAACACGCCTCTGGCGGCCGAAGCCGACGAGAAGATCCGCACCTTCCAGGCCGACGGCTCGAAGCGCGCCGGCATATTCCACCATCTCATCACTTTGCCCACGTACCACACGGCGGCGTTGTCGACCGACAATCTGTCGCGCGACTATTTCGGTGCACCCGGCATGCTCGGATACGTGCTCAACGTCCAGCGGCAAGAAATTCGTCAAGGCGTCGCCTGCGTCAAGCATCAGAATATGGCCGGTTCCGATCTTGGCGATGACCATAAAGAATACTTCGCCGGCGAAGCGGCTCTGAAGGCCGGCGGTGCTCACAACACCATGTTGCAGTTCGGGCCATAGCGCACCGGGTTTCTAGTCGCACGTGACAGTATCGACCTCCGACCTCTGCGACCAG
>CAZZWE010000066.1:0-7847 GCA_964657675.1 uncultured Steroidobacteraceae bacterium | reverse complement strand
CGCAGAGCCGATATTTTCAGATTTCGGAGGCGTGAACGCGTTTCACGGACGGATCGCCACCTTGAAGGTGTTTGAGGACAATGCACTCGTGCGGACGCTGCTCGAAGAGGCGGGCGAGGGTCGAGTGCTGGTCATCGATGGCGGAGGTTCGAAGCGTTGCGCGCTGGTCGGCGGAAATTTGGCCACCTTGGCAGCGACCAATGGCTGGCGCGGCGTCATCGTCAACGGGTGCATCCGCGATGTCGGCGAATTGCGGGCTACGCCGCTCGGCGTCAAAGCACTGGCACCTCACCCGCGTAAATCAGAAAAGGGCCTGCACACCGGGCACCGCGATATCACGGTTCATTTTGCGGGGATCTGGTTCAAGGCGGGTCATTGGCTGTACGCCGATGACGATGGCATCGTCGTGTCCGCGCACGCCGTGCACGCGCAAGACTCAACCTAGAGCGAGCGACGCGGGTTACTGATCGCGCTTGGCCTCATTACGCCGTACGTAGTCGATGAAGCGCGGATCGTCGTGCAGAAAATCAAGCTGCGGCTCCAGTCCCATGGCTCCCATCAGCGTGGATCGATCCTCATAGGCGCGGCCCATCCACAACAACGTGTTTTCGGTGTCATGGAAAGCGGCATAGATCATCGCGATGTCGTACGCCGGGACGTACTGCTGACGCGCGAGCGCGAGCACGCGGTCGAGCTCGGCGCGGGCCGCATCGCGCTGACCGGACAGCGCCAAGGCTTCGGCCCGAAAACCATAGGCGCCCTGCGCCCTGATCTGCCGACCTTGAATTTCCTCGAGTGCCGCGGCAGCGTCGCCCTTGGCCAGCAACATGCGCACCAGAAATCCCCGCGCCAGATCAAACCGGTCATCGAGCCTGAGTACTGCGCGCAACTCCTCGATCCCCTGGTCGTAACGACGCTGATAGAGCAGTTGCAACGCGGCCGCGGCCGGGCGCGCCAGCACGAAGGGTTCGAGCCGCTGGGCCGTTTTGAACTCGGCGCGGCTGCGATCGAATTGTCCCTGAACACCGTAAATGATGCCCCGGTAGAAATAAGCTGACGCATAGGTCGGTTCCAATGCCACGGCGTGATCGAGATCCTCGAGTGCGCCCTGCCAGTCGCGATCGTAGATGCCCCTGATTTGAGCACGCGAGGCATAGGCCGCGGCCAAATCCGGATCAAGCTCGATGGCGCGATCCACCGAGCTGCGCGCCTGCGGCAACACCGTGCGCGGATCGCGCAACCCCAACACGCTCAATAACGTGTAGCAATCAGCGACGCCGGTGTAGGCGAGCGCATAGTTGGGATCTTCCGTGAGCGCTTGGTTGTACAGATCCAGCGCCTGCAGCAGTGACGCCTCGGATAGACGCATGAAGGCAAAGCGGCCGGCGCTGTACAGCTCATAGGCTCGAACATTGCGGGTGCCGGGGTGAGTGCTCGGATCCGCCTTGGTCCTCGCCGCAAAGGCCGCCGTGACGCGTCGGGCAATGGCGTCTTGCACATCGAATATGCCGGTAAAGGTCTCATCGAAGGACTCACTCCATAATTGCTTGGCGTCAGCGACTCGCAGCAGTCGCACCGACACACGCAGGTGGTCGCCCTGGCGCTGAATCGAACCGTCGAGCACCGCATCGACTTTGAGCACACGGCCTGCTTCCACGGGGTCTTGGTCGAGATGATCAAAGCGGCGCACCGAGGACAGCGGCGAAATGACCTGACCGCCCTGCGCAAGCTGACCGATCAAGGCATCCGCCATACCGAGTTCCAGCGCGGGATTGCGTTCGCTCGCCACCAGCGGCTTGAACGGCAGGATGGCGAGGGACTGGATCACCGTCGGAGGAACCGGTCTCAACCACCAATGCCAGGTGGCGAGCGAGGCCACGACCAGCAACAGGGCGATCAGCATCGGCGTCCAGCGACGACGCGGCGGCGCGGCGACCGACACGGGCGGCGCACCCGCCGCCGGGGTCTCGATCACTCGCCTCACCGGCGCAATGAACCGATAGCCCTTGCGCGGCAAGGTCACGATGTAGCGGTGTTCACCACGCGTCTCCCCGAGCAACTGCCGCAAGGTCGAAATGACCTGGGTCAGACTGTTCTCCTCGACGATGGCACCGGGCCAGACCGCCGCGAGCAGGGTGTCTTTGTCGAGCGCCTGATCCGCATGCTCGAGCAAATACAGGAGCGCATCGTAGGGCTTGCCGGCCAGCGGAACCTCAGACTCACCGCGCCGCGCCAGCGTCAGCCGTCCCGCATCGAAAACAAAATCACCGAATTCATACCGCATGCGGGGCTATCTGCGTGAAATCACGACAATTCAGAACTTTTCATCACTGGCGAAGGATTCTTTCACGCGAAGTTCGCAAAGTCACCGCTGCCGACCCGGCGTACTTTGGAGTTCGATTATGTCATCTGACCCGTTCATCGTGGCTGCCCCAGCCAAAGTCCGATTCGCGCGGTCCCGGTTCTTCGGGTTCATGGCGCTGTTTTGCGCGGTGGTCGTACTCATTGGTTTCGCCCCGACCTTCTATCTACGTCCGTTTTCGGATCGCCCGCCTCTGTCTCTCACCGTTCAGCTGCACGGACTGGCATTCACCCTGTGGATCGTGTTGTTCCTGGCACAAAGCTGGCTGGTGCGACAGCGGCGCATTGACCTGCACCGCATTGTAGGCACAGGCGGCGCCGCACTCGCGGTCCTCTTGGTGGTGATGGCGATGGCCGTTGCCATCCCCCAAGCGCGCCAGTTCATCGTCTCGGGACATCGACCCTTAGGGTTCTCGCCCGAGCAGTTCTTGTTCCTGCAGATGGGCGACATGCTGCAGTTTTCGATCTTGGTGACGCTCGCCGTGATACTGCGACGTCGCCCCGAAGCGCATAAACGCCTGATGCTGCTCG
The DNA here is from genome assembly GCA_964657675.1 of uncultured Steroidobacteraceae bacterium. GTDB lineage: Bacteria > Pseudomonadota > Gammaproteobacteria > Steroidobacterales > Steroidobacteraceae > Bog-1198. The sequence continues at coordinate 4,955 of CAZZWE010000066.1, read as the reverse complement.
CCACGTTGAGCATCATCGCTCCCGCCATCGGTCGCATGCCGCTGCCGCCGATGGTGAAGTTTGCCGTGCCAATGGTCGCCGTGCTCGGCTGCATGGCCTTCGACCTCGTGCGCCAGCGACGCATCCACCCCGCCTTCCTGTGGGGCGGGATTGCGTTCATCGTCGCGACGCCGCTGAGGGTGGCCCTGGGCGCGACTCCCGCCTGGGCAAAAATCGCCGATTGGATACTCCGTTAAGAGGTACAACCAGTCACCGCGGAGCAATCCGTACGCCGCCGCCCGGGGTTCGGTTACCATCGGGTTAGCCTGAATTCAGTCAAACCTAGCGGCAAGAGGGCCAACACCATGAACACCCGGATTACCCGACGTTCGTTGCTGAAGAGCAGCATGGTCGCAGGCGCGCTGCTCCCGGCGATGGGCATCTTTATCAGCAGCAATGCAAATGCGGACTTGCCGCCACTGGATCCCAATGATCCGGCAGCCAGGGGCCGCGACTACGTCACAAAATCGGCGAAATCGGACGCGTACTGCGGCAATTGCGCGCTATATAAGAAGACCGGCGATTCAACGGGTTCCTGCGCCCTCTTCGCTGGCAAGAGCGTGGCTTATGCCGCTTGGTGCAGTGGATGGGTAAAAGCCGGGGGTATTTGAAGGCCCTCGTTCATCAGCCCGCCGGCGGCCGATGTAGGTAAATCGAGGTTCGCGTGGCCAATTCCAGATCCGTCAACATCCTGCTGGTCGAAGACAACGATGCCGATGCAGAGTTGACCTCTAACGCGCTACGCAAGCTCGACCCCGCGGTGAAGATTGTCAGGGTCAAGGACGGAGCCGAAGCCATCGACTATGTTTTTCGTGAGGGCGCATTTCGCGAGCGGCCCAGGGGACTGCCGGCGCTGATCTTGTTGGATTTGCACATGCCAAGCGTCGGCGGAATCGACGTACTGCAAAGCCTGCGGTCCGATGAATTAACCCACGCCATACCCGTGTTCATTCTCACCGGATCACTCGACGAAAGAGATCGAAGCGACGCCCACCAACTGGGCGCCGCAGGGTATTTGACGAAGCCGGTCAGTCCCGACGACTTGCTAACCTTTTGGCCGAAATGAGACTACGGCTTCGCAGGCGCCACGTTCGTTGAGAACATATCGCGAAGCAGCAGCCACTTGCCGTTTGCATGCTGCCAAATCACGATGTATTTCCCATGGTCGACCACCTTGCCAGCTTTGCTACTCAGCTCATATCGGCCGACTTCGGTGGCGGTGGGGCCATTGCCGTAAACATCAATGGTTTTGAGCGTGACGCCAGTGATTCCTGAATCGAGCGCGCCCTGCCAAAACTTCTGAATTGCATCCGTACCCTGGATCGGGTCGCTGCCGGCGGGCATCACCTGCCCTTCCTTTGAATACAAGGCCGCGAGGCCCGCGCCATCGCCCTTGGCGGCGGTCGCCACGAAACGCGCGTTAGCCGCCTCGATCGCAGTGCGAACACCATCCGCAAAAGCCGCCGGCGCCAGACAGAGACAGGAAAAAAAGCCGGCGACGCATGATTTATGGAGTTTCGTGATTTTCATCTGATTCATCCCAGGTTGTTATAAAAGGCTCGTTATCCGCCTGCGGGATCGGGCACGAACGTCGGATAACCGGCATTCGTGGCAAAGGACCAGGCGCAAAGATAGGCCAGCTTCAAAATTTTCGCCATCTTACGGTAGTCGATTTTATCGGCCGTGTCGGTGGTGTGATGATAATCCGGATGAAACCCGGTGAACCACCAGAACGCCGGCACATTGTGCAGCACAAAAGGAAATTGATCGCTGCGGAAAAACACGTTGAGGGCATTCTCGTGATCAAAACGGTCATCGAGGTCCAGTCCCACGATCCGGTTTTGAGCATCGACGGCCCGCTTGTAGTCTGGACTGAACGCCGCTCCGATCAGATTCAGGCGGTTGGTGGTGTCTTTTGGTATTTCGATCAGTCCCTCGGTCTGCTCACTCGGCGCCTCGTCGCGCCCGATCATGTCGAAGTTGATCATCGCGCGGGTGGTATCGAGCGGGCGTAGCGGATGCGCCGCCAAGTAGTACGCACCGAGCAGTCCCCGTTCCTCGGCAGCAAACACCACGAAGAGTATGGAGCGTTTCGGTTTGGCAACGTTGGCCGCGAAGGCGCGTGCCAACTCCACCACGCCGACCGTACCTGAGCCATTGTCATCGGCGCCGTGCCAGACATCGAAGCCTCCCGCGGCGTTGGGAATGGCGCCGTCATGGTCGTGATGAGCGCTGATGATCACGGTCTCCGCGGAGAGTTTGGGATCCGAGCCCTTGAGCAGTCCGACCACGTTGTGCGTGACGCCGGTGGTGCGCGAGCGGTTCTCCAGATGAATGGCAACCCGGGTATCTTTCAACTCCGTCGAGTGGAACGACAAGTCGGTATCGATGGCCGACTGTAGCGCCTGGGGCGTCGCGCCCGCGTTCGCCAACATCTCTCTGGCCGCGGCGTCGCTCACGGTGATGACCGGGATGGCCAATTCGTCATTCACTAGAAATTGCGCCGGAAGCGGTGGATTACGCACGGCGCTGCCGCCAATGCGAGCCACGCGATCCTGGTTGGAGGGATGCTTGCGGTTCGGTTCGCCGACGACCAGCAACGCAACGGCGCCGTGTGCCTGGGCGATCAGCGCTTTGACACGGTTGGTGGCGTAGCGCGTGTTGCCGGTGCCATTGAAACGCGAGTGAGCGTCGTTTTCTTGCGGCTCGTGCTCAAAGACCAATACCACTTTGCCGCGGACATCAAGGCCGCGATAGTCGTCATAGCCGAGACCCGGCGCAGTGATGCCATAGCCCGCGAAAACGACAGGGCCCGACACGTCCACATCGTCGTGATAGCCGCCCAGGATGTCCGGCGCGCGCCATTGCTTCGTCTGGCCGTCTCGTATCAGGCTGACCGTGTTCTTTTCACGGTCGGGGCGGTACTCGATCAGCGGCACGTCCTGAAAGAAAGAGGCATGACCTGTCGAATCCTGTCCAATAGGCTCGAGTCCTGCCTTGGCAAATTCCGCGGCCACCCACTGCGCCGCGACATCATCGCCCGGTTGCAGCGACATCCTTCCCAGCGTCGCATCAGAAGCCAGAAATGTCAGATCAGCTTTCAAATCATTTTCGCGGATGTACTGAAAGCCGAGGCGCTCGTTGGCTGGAACCGCCTCGGGCGGATTGGCGCCAAGCGCCGCGGCGTTGATCAGGCATAGCGACAGGAATAGGACGGGATGTTTCATGCGCATGAGGCTACGCGATCACTGGGGGTGCAGCAAACGCCTGCGCCGTTCGAGACAACTCAGTACTGACCATAGCGACCGGCCACCGAACGCAGCAACTTCTCCGAGTCATAGCCCACACCGTCCTTAAATACAATTTCGGTTTTCTCGATATCCGCAATGGTTTGCGAGGGATCGCCTTTGATCACGACCAGGTCGGCATTCTTGCCGGGCTCGATCGAGCCGATGCTCGCCTGCTTGCCCTCATAGATGGCGCCGTTCAACGTGGCGATGCGAATGGCTTCCACCGGCGAGAAGCCGGCTTCGACCAGCAGTTCGATTTCGCGCTGATCACCGAAGCCAGGCAACACACCGCCGTCCCCGGTCGGGTCAGGACCGCCGAGCAGCAATCCGCCCGCGTCCACGAACCGCCGCTCCATCTGCAGCTCATGAGTAAACCTCGTTTGCCCATCCGGAGACGGCTTTTCCACATGTCGATTCCGAGCGTAGAGATAGGCCTCGCGCGCCGGCGGCGACATTGCTGCGAGCATTTGGCCGCGCAGCGGCGGCCTGCCCGCGATGTCGTCTTCGAACACCGGCAACGTCGAGGTCACTGCGACGTGGTGCGACACCAGCAGCTGAATCAGCTTCGTCGCATCGTCGCCGTTCGGATCCATGTCCCGGATGGTGTCTTCGCTCGCCGACCTCGGGCATTCGTCCGGCTTCTTGCCGGCCGCCAGCTGCGTGTTGACCATGAAGCCATGCTCGAGGTTGTCGATCCCCAACTCCGCTGCTTCCGGATAGGTCACCGAGCACAGGTGACCCGTGACTTTAAGCCCATGTTGGTGTGCCGCTTGGATGGCGGCTTTCAATTCCGCGCGCGTGATATTCATATAGGCTTTGTACGAGGTCACACCGACACTCGCCCAATAGTCGACAAAGCGTTTCGCCTCGGCCGCATTTTCCAATTGATGCATCTGGATGAAGGGGGAAGACTTGCCCTCCAGGTACGGCGCCGTCACATCAATATGCGGCCCCGGCAGCGCGCCGGCCTCGATCTGATCGCGCAAATTCAAGTCCGCGTAGGGCTCAACGCTGCCGGTGGTGCGCATCGTGGTCACGCCCGCGGCCAGATACAGGCGCGGCGCTGAAAATGTCATCTGCGGCACGATCACGGGAAAGTCGAACGCCGGGACGCGCCCCGGCGCAACGTTGGGTGTGGCGATGTAATACAGGTGATCATGCATGCCGACAATGCCGGGGATGACTGAGTAACCTTTCAGTTCAATTACCGTGGTATCTGCGCCCGCCGATACCTCTCGGGCTGCCTCGATCCTGGCGATCTTCCCATGCTCGACGACCACGTTCTGGTCCGCGGCAGCTGGTTTTCCGGTGCCATCGATGACCGTCACATGGGTCAGAATCACGGTCGGTGTCTGCACTCGTACCAACGCCTGCACATCGGGGGACAGGACCGGAACTCCGGTCGCTGCACTCGCGAAATTGCCGAACAGCAGCGACAGCACCAGGCAGCGTGAAAGATGTTTCATGGTGAGTCTCCAGAAGAATGCTGACGATGGTACCGGTAACGCGCCAGAAGTCTCCATATGTGCGTTAGCAGACGGTGTCGCGCACCTCAGCGCAATAGAATTTCCGCATAACGCAAATGCAAAAAAGCAATCTCGGGCCGCCCTAGGGACGAGCTGCCGG
>CAZZWE010000065.1:0-23876 GCA_964657675.1 uncultured Steroidobacteraceae bacterium | reverse complement strand
GACAAATATATTGAAGAAGATGAGTCGGGCCCCTTCATTCTGGTGATCGTGGTGCTCGCCGCGATGTTGAGTTTGGTAGCCATCATCGATCCGCTGACGACCATCAAACAAGTGAGCGGAATGGTGCGAGCGTCGCATTTCGCGCTGGCCGCCGTGACCCTGGTGAATTCCTGGGTGCTGGTACCCTTGATGTTTACGACCCATTACGCCGACCGCTTTTACAGCGTCGATAAGTTGCATCGGCCGCTGCGATTCCCTGATACCGAGATGCCGGTATTTTGGGATTTCGCCTATTTTTCGTTCACTATTTCGGCGGCCTGCCAAACCTCGGATGTGTCCACCACGAATTCTGATATTCGCCGCATCGTCATCGCACATACGTTGATCTCGTTTTTATTCAACGCCGCCATCCTGGGTTTTGCCATCAATGTCACCGCTGGACTGATTGGCGGAAACTAAGGTCCCTTGACCACTTCGCCGCCTTTCATGACAAAGGCGACCGTTTGCAGCTTGGCCACATCATCGAGCGGATTGCCAGCCACCGCGATCAAGTCGCCGTATCGGCCGATGGCAATGGCGCCGACATCCCCGGTTCTGCCCAATGCTTCAGCGGCGTTGCTGGTCGAGGCTTGAATGGCCTGCATCGGACTCATCCCCCATTTCACCATGGTGACGAATTGCCGGGCGTTGTAGCCATTTGGATAAACACCCGCATCGGTGCCGAAGACCATTTTCACCCCCGCCTTGACGGCGGCTTGAAAGGTTTGCCGCTGCTTCAGACCGATCACCCGTTCCTTATCCAACGACTCCTTGAACACTCCATTCTTCTCGCCTTCGGCCAGAATGTAATCATCGTCGTAGATATCCATCGAGAACCAAGTGCCATGTTGTTTGGCCAGCGTGAAGGCTTCTTCGTCAGCGAGGCTGGCATGTTCGATGGTATCCACGCCCGCCCTGATGGCATCTTTGATGCCCGACGTACCGTGGGCGTGCACGGCGACACGCAAACCCAACATGTGGGCTTCATCGACCAAGGCTTTCATCTCGGCCAACGAATATTGTTGTCCCCCAACGGTATCGGTTTTCGATAAGACGCCGCCGGTACCGCAGAACTTGATGACTTCCGCGCCATACTTGCGCAGCTTGCGCACCATGGCGCGGATTTCCTCCGGACCATTGGCGATGTTCGGCGTGCTGGCCGTGATCGACGGCGGAAATTCGGTGCTGTCGCAGTGGCCGCCCGTGGCGCCGATCGGGTAGGTGGCAGGAACAATGCGGGGACCTGGGGTGATGCCTGCTTCGATCGCCTGCTTAATCGCCACATCATCATAGTTGCTCGAGCCCACATTGCGAATCGTGGTGAAGCCGGCCTCCAAGGTTTTCTTGGCGTTGGCGACACCGACCACAGTCCAGAAGTTATCGGTGAATTGCAGACTTTGATAGCCGCTGAAGCGCGGGTCAGAGGTCAGATGAGTGTGCATGTCGATCAGACCGGGCAGCAGCGTCATGCCCGGCAGGTCGATGCGCCGCCCGTCGGCCGGCGCCGAGCCCTGCGTGCCGACTGCAGTAATGCGGCCGTCGGTCACGGTGATCTGCGGATGTTCGATCACCTTGCCATTGAGCACATCGAGCATGCGGTCGGCGGTGAGCACGACCGTCTCAGCGTGCACCCCTGCCATCCACCCGTAGGTCAAAACGGCTAGCGCAACTTTCCGTCGAATCCGCATCGTGACGTCCCTTTTTATTCGATGCGCAAACCTATCACAAGAACGGTTCGGCCGGTTCTACCGGCTGCAACAGCACGTTGAGCCGCGGCGGCTCAACACCCCTCACAGTCGCGAATGCCACGATGTGTTCGAAAATATGTTGCACGTAGCCGCGAGTCTCATTGAACGGAATGTTCTCGATCCAAATATCGGCATCCATCGCGCGCAGCGGAATCCAGCGAGCCACGGCGTTGGGCCCGGCATTGTAGGCGGCGAAGGTCACGGCCAGTTGTTCGTGATAATGATCGAGCAGTTCACGTAAATAGACGGCTCCGAGCGGCAGTGCGACAGTGGGATCGAATAGTGCCTCGCGAGTGGGTGGCGGCAAGTGCCAGCGCCGCGCGACCGCCGCCGCCGTACCCGGCAGCATCTGCATCACGCCGCGCGCATCGGCTCGCGATACCGCATCCTTCCTGTAGAGACTTTCCTGGCGCATCACCGCCAGGATCCAGTCGGGCGGCAGCTGCCCCCGTTTGGCGGCGTCCTGCACCGCCTCCAAGTAGGGCCGCGGATAACGCAGCACCACGTCATCGAAATCCCCCGACTGTGCCAACGTGGCAATCGACTGGGCATACCAACCCCAGGCGGCCGCAAGGCGCGCTGCCTGGATTTTTAACGGCGCATCCGCTGTCGCCAATACCGCCGCCCACTCGCCGGCCGCCTCGTCCGCCATGTCACAGTCAAACAAGGCATGTGCACGCAGCATGCCTGGATCATTGGCGAGCGCGGCGCGCGCGGGCGCATCGTCCGCCGTGGGATGCACATTAAGGTTGTAGGGTTGATGCAAGCGGTCGGCCGCCAAGTAGCCGTAATAGTCGCGCAGATTGGCGATCTCGGCGAACAAGGGCGCGGCCGCCGCTTCGCCGGCAGTGGCGGCTACGGCACGCGCATGCCAATAGCGCCAGCGCGGCAGCCGGCCCAAGCTCGGTGGCATCTGCTCAATCCAAGCGCTGGCTTTTGCGAATTCGCCGTTCCACAGCGCGGCGCGAGCCCGCCACTCTTGTGCCAGAGGATCCAATTCCTCGGGCGCCAGATCGTCAAACGCGGACAGCGCCCGTGGGCTGCGATCGTACGCGGCGCTCAGCGCCGCCGAGCGGCGCAACTTGGCGCGCAATGCAGGCGTCATGTCCGGACGCGCCAGCAAGCGCGGCAGCAAGTCAAAGCCGGCCTGCGAGTCGCTGCGTGACAGCTTGTCGAACCCGGCCGCAAGTGCCTCGGGATCTGCGGGCAGAGTCGGGTGGGTGGCTAACACTGTCAAGGCTGATTTGGGCCCCTCCAGCAGGTCGGACCAATTGAGCAATGGCGCGGCTCGCGCCACCGGCACATCCGCTGCGAATTCGCGCGCCAGCCGCGCGTTATCCGCGGCGAGTGCGGCGCGGGTGCGCGATTCGGCGAGCTCGGGGGTGATCACATCTTGGGTTTTCAGCCAGGCGAACACGGGACTGCATTCCGACGGTTGACGCTGGGGGAGTTGCCAGCGCACTAATGCGGCATCGGCAAGGCCGGCCGTATCGCCGGTGCTCAAGCGCCCTTGCAGGCGATCGCAAATGAGCAAGGGATCCGTGACATCGGCAGAGCGGGCGAGAAACAAGTCCCAGCGATGCCGCTGCGCCAGGCTGATGAGCCAATCATGCCGAATGGCGTGAGTGACGGGTTGCGTGCCGCGTGTCTGCAAGAAGGCATCGATGGCGCTGTCCTGCGTTTCGTCGGCATGCGCAGCCAGGTCACGACGCAGTCGTGCCGCGCTCAGGTAGTCATAGATCACGTATGACTTGAGTGCTGGCGAGTCGGTCAGATCGGGCTGGTGCGTGCGCACCCTTTGCATCGCCGCCATGAAATCCTGACGAGCCCTATCATTGTTTGATTGCGCACTCGATACCGTGGCGGTGAGACACAGCATCGCGACGCAACGGAGCCACATAGTTTGAATCGACATGCCGTCATTATGGTGGTTGAATCCCCAAGATGAAATCTAAGATCGTGGCGATTCTCGAGACTCGCACCGGCGCGCATTTGGCGGAGATGATCACGCGTCGTGGGGGGGTGGCGATGGCGGCGCCGGCGTTGGAGGAAGTTCCTGACATCGAGCCGGCGACGGTTGTCGCACTGGTTGAGCGATGGCGTGCCAAGCCCTTTGACTGGGTGATTTTTCAGACCGGCGTGGGCACCGCGGGTTTGTTCGCTGCCGCTGATGCAGCGGGCTGTAGCGCAACATTGCTGGAATGTCTTGCCGCTTCCCGGGTGGTCGTGCGCGGGCCTAAACCGACAGCGGCACTCGGCGCGCGCCGTGTGCGTATCGACGTCCGAGCGCAGACACCCTTTACCACCGAGACGGTGTTGGCCGCTGTATCGAGCGCGGATTTCAGTCATGCCTCAGTACTGGTGCAGCGCTATGGCGCCGCGAATCGCAAGTTGACCGATGCGCTGCGTGCGCGGGGCGCCACGGTGGAAGACATCGCCACCTACCGATGGGAGTTGCCGGCGGACCTAGGCCCCCTGGAAAGGCTGCTCGACGCTTTGAAGACCGATGCCGTGGACGCATTGGTGTTCACCAGCGCCGTGCAAATTCATAATCTCGTCACGGTGGCGCGCAACGCGGGTCAAGACCAGCCGTTGGCATCGTTGATCAATCGTCGGGTGGTCGCCTCGATTGGGCCTGTTTGTTCCGAAGCGCTGCGGCAATACGGAATCACGCCGACATTCGAAGCGTCGCCCCCCAAATTAGGACCGTTGATCGAGGCATTGGACAAGGCATTGAGTTAGAACCACCTGTCGGCTGAACGCTGACAAGCGCTTGCTCGCTCGGCTGACGTTGCAGGGTCTGATCCATCCTGAAATTCAGTGGCCGAGGGTGTATAAATCACCTTCCCATTTACCCTTTGGAGCAAGTTGTGGCCCAGTCAGTTAGCGAAAAGAAGCCGTTTCTCACGGACGTAAAAACCTTGCGCGATCGCGCACGTAAGAACCTGAAAGACGGCGCTGTTACTTCTACTTATCAGGGCGACGTTAAGAACACGATCGAGATTCTCCAGTCGGTACTCGCGACGGAAATCGTCTGCGTATTGCGCTACACCATGCATGCAGTGGCGGCGGCCGGCATTTCGAGCGAAGGCGTCAAAGACGAGTTTGCCCAACACGCCAAAGAAGAGGCGGAGCACGCGAACGAAGTCGCTGAACGCATTAACCAGCTCGGTGGCAAGCCTAATTTCAATCCGGAAGGTCTGGCGTCTCGCTCAGCGTCCGAATACGGCAAGGCTGAAAATTTGATCGAGATGATCAAAGAGAATCTGATCGCCGAGCGTATCGCGATCGACCATTACCGCGAGTTGATTCGCTATTTTGGCAATGATGATCCGGGTACCCGTACGATGCTCGAACGCATTTTGCTGGTGGAAGAAGAGCATGCCAACGACATGCACGATTTATTGGTCGCCCACGAAGGGCACCCGATGCTGGAAGAGTAATAACGCGAAAGCGTTAGTTACTACCGCCGATTGAGGGGGAGTCGCTGGCTGGGAATGACTCATCCAGCGCCTCATCCAGCAATGCGTCGACGTGAGTTTGTTCCGTGGGTAGGTGGTGCTTGCGCATATAAGCCACTGCATACGAGCAAATCGGGTTGATGGTCCAATTCTCAGATTTCGCTGCCTCCACGGCCGCGCCCATCAAATCAGCGGCGACTCCGCGGCCGCCAATCGCCTGCGGCACCAGCGTGTGCGTAATGCTCATGACGCGCCCCGCTAGGGTGTAATCAAGCTCGGCGTGGTGTCCGTCCACGTCCGTGGTAAAGCGATGACCCGTCCGATCGTGATTAATGGTGCTCATGGTCCTCAGTATGCTGCTGCGGCGGATGTTCCTGCTTTGGCTCCGGGTGGGGCTGCGGTTGCGCATGCTGTTCCGGCCTTGGCTGCTGAGTCTGCACCGGCGGACGGCGTTGCTCAACGGGTTCATTGCGCTGCGCGGGCTCCGGCCGTGGCGCCGGTTGAGGGCGCTGCGCGGGTTCCGGACGTTGCGCAGGTTCCGGACGTTGCGCGGGTTCTGCGCGCTGTGTGGGCTCCGGGCGCTGCGTCGCTTCGGGGCGCGGCGTCGGTTGCGTGCGCTGCGCTGGTTGCGGACGTGGCGTCTCATTTCGGGTGGCAGGACTTGCCGGATTGGTCCTCGGCTCGTTGGGATGAGGCGCAGCGTTATTGCCGCCGTTGTTGGGCCGCGCGGCTGAGTTCGGCGCGCCACGCGCACCGACGACGCCAGGCCCTGAGAAATTGCCCGGCCGGGAAGTGGCCGCGACCGGTGGGCTGCCGTGATTGTTCTGCACGCGCAGAGCGGGGTTGGCGCGAGCGGCCTGTTCGTGCTGACGCTGCGATGAGGTCACCTCGATGTGTCGGTCACGCGCTGCAGCCTGCTCTGAGGCGGTCGCTTCAGCGCGAACGCCGCCGTTGCCGCCGTTGTAGCTAACCCGGTTCACCGTCACATTGTTGATGACAGTCTTGTTGTAAACATTGGTGATATGGGTGGAGCCGACATTGACGACGGCACGGTTGTAGTACATGTGGCCACCTTGCCAATAACCGCCTTCGTACCCGCGACCCCCGTAGCCGTAGCCATAATTGACGCCGCCATAGAAACCGACCTGGGGACCCCAATAGCCCTCGTGCCACAGAAAGGCGGCGCCGTCCGCGCCCCAATAGCCGGGAGTCCACAGGTACTCCGGCTGAGGCGCTTCGACCCAGGTGCCTGGTACCCAGAAGTAATCTTGATCGTCACCGCTCCAAGCCCAATAGCCCGGAGTCCAGATGTAGCCGTCGCCTGGAATCGGCGGTTGGTCGTAAACCGGTAATTCCGGCGGCGGGACGTTCACAGACACGCCGATCGAAATTTGGGCCAGCGACAAGACGGGGAATGCCAGAACTAGCGCCGGAACGAGGCTGCGAAGCCAACTCTTGGAAATCATTGTTCTACTCCGATCCACAGGCGAGAAGCCAGTGCGTGTTAAGTTTTGTCAGGATGCACTATATAGGGCTATCGGGGAGGGCCCTAAGCGGCCGCAGGCCGCCACGCTTGTAGGATAAAACCTATATCGGTTGCGAAATTCGAGAAAAAGCTTCGCGCGGCAGATCGTCAAGTCCCGGCGCGCCGCTCTTAAGATGCGCCGCCAATTTGTCCTTCATCCGCTGAGTCCAGTACTTGGCAATGTGATTGCTGATGCCGATGACGGCCTCTTCGTGGTCGGGCTCTGCTCGGAAGAAGTTGCCGATGTCATTGGCCATGCGCACCAACTGCGTCACGCCTCCCTGAAGCCCATGCTCCTGGGAGGCGGTGGATTGATCCGGCGCAGCTTCGCTCATCGAGACTACTTGGCCACAAACACGTCAGCACTGACCAGGGATTCCTGCTTGTCGCTGAATTCTTTGAAGCGGCGCTGCCATTCCGAGGGCTGACCGACCCGCGTGGCTTGCACGGCGGTCACCTTGTACTCGGGACAATTCGTGGCCCAGTCTGAGTTATCAGTGGTGATTACATTCGCGCCCGATTCGGGGAAATGGAATGTCGTGTAGACCACGCCCGGCTGCATGCGCTCAGTCACGCGCGCCCGCAACACGGTATCGCCTGCGCGGCTGGCAATGCCAACCCAGTCGCCATCGACGATGCCCCGATCTTCGGCATCCGCCGGATGAATCTCGATTCGATCCTCGTCATGCCATTGATTGTTCTCGGTGCGGCGGGTTTGCGCGCCGACGTTGTACTGGCTCAGGATGCGCCCCGTGGTCAGGATCAGCGGGAATTTTGCATTGACCTTCTCATGCGTCGGCACGTACTCGGTCACCAAGAACTTGCCCTTGCCGCGCACCATGTGATCGATGTGCATGGTCGGAGTTCCTTCCGGATGATCGGCGTTGCAAGGCCACTGGATGCTGCCGAGCTCGTCAATACGTTTGAAGCTCACGCCTGTGAAAGTGGGCGTCAGGCTGGCGATCTCATCCATGATTTCCGACGGATGCGCATAGTTCATGGGATAGCCCATCGCATTCGACAGCAGCTGGGTGATCTCCCAATCCGCATAACCGTTCTTAGGATTCATGACCTTGCGGACCCGCGAGATGCGCCGCTCGGCGTTGGTGAAGGTGCCGTCTTTCTCGAGGAAGGAGCAGCCCGGCAGGAAAACATGGGCGAACTTCGCTGACTCGTTCAAGAACAAGTCTTGGACAATGATGCACTCCATCGCGCTGAGCGCTGCCGTCACATGCTGGGTGTTGGGATCGGATTGCGCAATATCCTCGCCTTCGATGTACAGGCCCATGAAGTCGCCATCGAGCGCGGCTTCGAACATGTTGGGAATACGCAGGCCAGGCTCGTTCTGCAGCGGCACGCCCCAGGCAGATTCGAACAGATGGCGAGTGCTCTCATCCGATACGTGACGATATCCAGGAAATTCGTGTGGGAAAGAACCCATATCGCACGAACCTTGCACATTGTTCTGACCGCGTAACGGATTGACGCCCACGCCTTCGCGGCCGATGTTGCCGGTGGCCATGGCCAGATTGGCGATGCCCATGACCATGGTTGAGCCCTGGCTGTGTTCGGTAACGCCGAGGCCGTAGTAAATCGCGCCGTTGCCGCCTGTGGCAAACAGCCGGGCCGCGGCGCGCACCGATGCCGCGGGAACGCCGGTGACCAGTTCCATGGCCTCGGGCGAGTTGCTGGGCATCGACACGAAGGTGCGCCATTTTTCGAAGGACGGCATCTCGCAGCGTTCGCGTACGAAGTCTTCTTTGACCAAGCCTTCGGTCACAACGACATGCGCCAGCGAGTTGATCAATGCGACATTGGTACCCGGTTTCAATTTCAAATGTTGTTCGGCCGCAATATGCGGCGTGCGGACCAGGTCGATGCGGCGCGGATCGGCAACGATCAGCTTGGCGCCTTGACGCAGCCGGCGTTTCATCTGCGAAGCAAATACCGGATGGCCGTCGGTCGGATTGGCGCCAATGACGAGAATGACATCGGCTTTCATGACCGAATCAAAATTTTGCGTGCCCGCCGATTCGCCCAGCGTCTGCTTCAAGCCGTAACCGGTGGGCGAATGACATACGCGCGCGCAGGTGTCGACATTGTTGTTGCCGAAGCCTGCGCGGATCAGTTTCTGCACCAGGTAGGTTTCTTCATTGGTGCAGCGGGACGAGGTGATGCCGCCGATCGAGTCGCGACCGTACTTCGCCTGGATACGCTTCATTTCGCTGGCGGCGTAGCCGATGGCCTCTTCCCAGGATACTTCCTTCCAAGGATCGGTGATCTTGGAGCGGATCATGGGTTTGACGATGCGATCCGAATGGGTCGCGTAGCCGATGGCGAAACGTCCCTTCACGCAGGAATGGCCGTGATTGGCGTGGCCATTCTTGTTCGGCACCATGCGCACGACTTCCTCGCCTTTCATCTCGGCGCGGAACGAGCAGCCCACGCCGCAGTATGCACAGGTGGTGGTGACGCTGTGTTCGGCCTGACCCTTCTCGATCAGCGTCTTCTCCGACAAGGTGGCCGTGGGACAGGCTTGCACGCAGGCGCCGCAGGACACGCACTCGGAATCCATGAAGGAAACAGCTTGGCTGGCGGCCACGCTCGAGTCGAAGCCGCGATTTTGAATGGTCAGTGCGAGGGTGCCCTGCTGCTCGTCGCAGGCGCGCACGCAGCGCGAGCATACGATGCACTTGCTCGAATCAAATGTGAAATAAGGATTGCTCGTATCCTTCTCGGCCTGCAGATGATTGGCGCCTTCATAGCCATAGCGCACCTCGCGCAAACCAACGACTCCCGCCATGTCCTGAAGTTCGCAGTGGCCATTGGCCGGACAGGTGAGGCAATCGAGCGGATGATCGGAAATATACAGTTCCATCACCCCGCGGCGGATCTCCGCCAATTGCTTATTCTGGGTATGAACCTTCATGCCTTGGGCGACGGGCGTGGTGCAGGAGGCGGGCAGGCCCCGCATGCCATCGATCTGAACCAGACAGAGCCGGCAGGAGCCGAAGGCTTCGAGCTGCTCGGTGGCGCAAAGCTTGGGGATCTTGACGTCGGAGAGGGCTGCGGCGCGCATCACCGAGGTGCCTTCGGGTACGGTTACCTCGCGGTCATCAATGGTCAAGGTCACCAACTTGGCGCTTTCACGCCCCGGGGTACCGAAATCTTCTTCAACGATTGATAACATCGGCGTTTCCTCGTCTCTTAGGCAGGCGCTTGCGCCCGTTCCGTTTTGACAAAATCAGAGTGAAAGTGGTTCAAGGCCGAGACTACGGGGAAGGGTGTCAGACCCCCCAGGGCGCACAGTGAGCCGTAGGTCAAAGTCTCGCACAAATCCCGCAAAATCGTTTCCTGCTGCGCTGCGTTCTCGCCCGCGATCAAGCGATCGATAACCTCCACGCCGCGGGTCGAGCCAATGCGACAGGGAGTGCACTTCCCACAGGACTCGATCGCGCAGAATTCCATGGCGTAGCGGGCCTGGGCGGCCATATCCACGGTGTCATCGAATACCACGATGCCGCCGTGGCCCAACATCGCTTTAATGGCAGCGAAAGCCTCGTAGTCCAAGGGGGTGTCGAATTGAGATTCCGGCAGATAGGCACCCAGCGGTCCACCGACTTGAACGGCGCGAATCGGCCGACCGCTCAAGGAGCCGCCGCCGTAGTCATACATCAGCTCGCGCAAGGTCATGCCGAAGGCCACTTCGACCAATCCGCCGTGCTTGATGTTGCCCGCCAATTGCATGGGCAAGGTGCCGCGAGAGCGGCCCATGCCGAAATTTTGATAAAAGGCCGCGCCCTTGTCCAAGATGATGGGCACCGAGGCGAAGGTGATGACGTTGTTGATCACGGTGGGCTTGCCGAACAATCCCTGCAAAGCCGGCAGAGGCGGCTTGAAGCGCACTTGGCCTCGCTTGCCTTCCAACGATTCCAATAGCGAGGTTTCTTCGCCGCAGATGTAGGCGCCGGCGCCGATACGCACTTCCAGATGAAAGCTCGAGGTGCTGCCCCGAATGTTCTCGCCCAAATAATTCGCAGCGTTGGCCGCAGCGATGGCCGACTCCAAGGCGGCTTTGGCTTCAGGGTATTCCCAGCGTAGATAAATGTAGCCGCGGGTGGCACCCGTGGCCACGCCCGCAATGGTCATGCCTTCGACCAGCACGAACGGGTCGCCTTCCATGACCATACGATCTGAAAAGGTGCCCGAATCGCCTTCATCGGCGTTACAGACCACGTACTTTTGATTGGCCACCGCGCCCATCACGGTTTTCCATTTGATGCCGGCCGGAAACGCGGCGCCGCCGCGCCCGCGCAGGCCGGACTCCGTCACCGCAGTGACAATGTCCGCGGGCTGCATGTTGAGCGCCGCTTCGAGACCTCGATAACCGCCGTGCGCTTGGTAATCCGCCAGGTCGATCGGGTCGGTGATGCCGACGCGTGCAAAAGTGAGCCGCTGCTGCTTCTTGAAATACGGAATCTCGTCCGTCTCTCCCAGGCTCAATGCATGGTGTTTGCCGTCGATGAAACCTGCGTCGAACAATCCGGCCACATCTTCGGCTTGCACGGGCCCGTAGGCCATGCGCTTGCCGCCGACTTCCACTTCGACCATGGGCTCGAGCCACAGCATGCCGCGCGAGCCATTGCGCACCAAGTGCAGCGTCAGTCCGCGGCGCGCGGCTTCCGATTCAATCGCCGCGGCCGTTTCCGCGGCGCCTACGCCAACGGCTGCGGCATCGCGCGGAACGAAAATCTTGATGCTTCGGACGACAGCGTTCATGCAGACACCTTGCGCAACGGCGTCATCAAGGCGTCGAAGCGCGCTGGGGAAACCCGGCCTTTCAGTTGTTCATCGATCATGATGGAGGGGCCAAGCGCGCAATTGCCGAGGCAGTACACGGGCTCCAAAGTCACGCTGCCATCAAGGGTCGTGCCGTGGTAGTCGATACCCAGAGTTTTCTTGACATGCGCTTCGAGTGCTTCGGCGCCTAAGGCCTGGCAGGCTTCGGCGCGACACACATGCACCACGTGACGGCCGGGCTTTTCGCGCAAGAAATAATGATAGAAGGTCACCACGCCGTGAACTTCGGCGATGGAGAGGTTCAATTGATTGGCAACGATGGGCACTGCGTCTTTCGGCACGAAGCCCAATGATTCTTGGATTGCGTGCAAGATGGGCATCAAGCCGCCCGGCAAATGCTTCAGCCGCGCACAAGCGTCCAGCACCGCCGACTTTTCCGCTGCGGTCAGCGAAGAAGGCGGTTCGAGTTTGATCGGAAAAACTTTTCGGGCTGCTTGCTTGCTCATGGGTTTATGGGCATGTGCCCTGATTTATAGATATATCAGATAATATACCTTCGAGGATGGCCTTGCTACCGACCGCTAATCGGTTGTGTGAGTATGTTCGCAACTATGACAACACCGCCAGCCATGTCTGCCACCGTACCACGGGCCATCGCTCAAAATGCTGACGTTCGCTTCCTCGGCAAATTATTAGGCGATGTTATTCGCACCTACGGCGGCGAAGCTTTGTTTGAACGGATCGAAGCCATTCGCGCGGCCTCAGTTGATCGATATCGAGGTGTGTCTAATCCACGCGGCTTATCAGCTGATTTGGCCGCCTTATCACTGGACGAGACTGTCTCCTTCGTGCGCAGCTTCATGTTGTTCTCGATGCTCGCCAATTTGGCAGAGGACCGAAGCGCGGCCGCGACCGATACGGATGGAACGCTGCGATCTGCGTTGAGTTTCTTGCACGCTCAAGGTGTGAATGGCGCGCAAGTCGCGGCCTTGTTGGAGCAGGGGCAGATTACCCCGGTACTGACGGCGCATCCCACCGAGGTAATGCGCAAAAGCATGTTGGACCACCGCAATCGAATTGCGGCACTCATGCGCTTGCGCGATCAGGGTTTGGCGGAGACGGCTTCAGGAGAAGTCATCGAGGATGCTATCGCTGGACAGATCGCGTTGCTGTGGCAAACGCGCGCATTGCGCCACGAGCGACTGTATGTGGCAGACGAGGTCGATACTGCGCTCACCTACTTGCGCGATGTGTTCTTGCCGGTGATCCCCGCCCTCTACCTGCGTTGGGAGCGGATGCTCGGCGTGCGTCCCGCAAGTTTCTTGCGCCTCGGCAGTTGGATTGGCGGCGACCGAGATGGCAATCCGCATGTGACCGCTGATTCGCTGCGTCTGACCTTGAGCAAATCCAGCCAGGCATTGCTGTCCGATTATCTGGAGCAGTTGAATTCCCTCGGCGCAGAGCTCTCGCTGTCAACCGAATTAACCACGGTGTCCGCGGGCGTTGCGGAGCTGGCCGCGAACAGCGGCGATGCGAACGCGGCTCGTGCGGATGAACCGTATCGTCGGGCGATTGCCGGGATGTATGCCCGTCTAGCCGCGACTTATCAAAATCTGACCGGCCGGCCGGCGCCGCGGCCTGCCACGGTCAGCGGTGTGGCCTATCCGAACGCCGATGCGCTACGGGCCGATCTTAAGGTGCTGGAGCTGTCGCTCAAATCGGAAGGGCGGTTGGCGGGCAGCGGCGCCTTGTCGCGTCTGTACCGAGCGGTGGAGACATTCGGCTTTCATCTGGCCACGTTGGATCTGCGCCAGAACGCCGACGTGCATGAGCGGGTCGTTTCGGAGTTGCTCAAGGTCGCGGGCGTGGTCGAGGATTACCAGTCATTGAACGAAGCCGAGCGAATCGAACTGCTGCGCCGGGAGTTGGCCAGCGATCGACTGCTCGCGAGTCCCTTCGCCGACTACGGCGCTGAAACGGTGTCGGAACTTGCCATCGTGCGCGCCGCCGCGGAGGCACAGCAGCGCTACGGCGTGCAATGCATCGGCGCATACATCATCTCCAAATGCGAAAGCGTTTCGGATTTGCTTGAAGTCAACATCCTGCTGAAGGAAGCCGGCTTGTATCGCGGTCGCGTAAGCTGCTCAGCCTCCATCATGGCCATTCCCTTGTTCGAGACCATCGGTGACTTGGAGAAATCCGCAGACATCATGCAGGCGTGGTTGAGTTTGCCGGAGACCGCCGCTATTACCTCTGCATACGGATATCAAGAAGTGATGGTTGGCTACTCAGACTCCAACAAGGACGGCGGTTACCTGACGTCGGTGTGGAGCTTGCATCAGGCGACACGCAGTCTGGCGCAAGTGTTTGCTGCGCACGCCACCCCGATGCAAATCTTCCATGGCCGGGGCGGTGCCGTCGGCCGGGGCGGTGGATCGTCGTTCGCTGCCATTCGCGCCCAGCCGCCCGGCACGGTGCGCGGACGGATTCGCATCACGGAGCAGGGGGAAATCATTGCCGCCAAGTACGGCACTCAGGAGAGCGCTGCCACCAGTTTGGAGTCGATCACCGCCGCAACCGCGCTGGCATCGCTCGAGAATGCCTCGCTCACGGGCGAAATCGCCGACCGCTTCGCAGTGGCGATGCAGCAACTCTCGCAACAGGCCTATCAAGCCTACCGCCACTTGGTGTACGAGACGCAGGGCTTTCCGATGTTTTTTCGGCAGATGACGCCGTTGGTGGAAATTTCAGAACTGAAAATCGGCTCACGGCCGGCGTCGCGGACCAACTCGCATCGCATCGAGGATTTGCGGGCCATTCCCTGGGTCTTCAGCTGGGCCCAGGCGCGGGTGATGTTGCCCGGCTGGTATGGCGTTGGCCAAGCCTTGCAATCAGCCGATCGCGGCTTGCTGCGCGAGATGCTCGAAGCATGGCCATTCTTTCGCGCCACCGTCGATAATTTGGAAATGGTTTTGTCGAAATCCGACATGGGCATCGCCGCCCGCTACGTGACATTGGTTAACGATGCCGCATTAGGCGACTCGCTATTCAGCCGTATCCGCGATATGTGGCATGTCACCCAGGACTGTGTGTTGTCCCTCACCGGTCAAACGCGCCTGCTTGAGAATCATCCGGTGTTGGATGCCTCGATCCGCCTGCGGCTTCCTTATATAGAACCGCTCAATTTATTGCAGGTGGAATTGCTCAAGCGGCATCGTGCGGGGGAGACCGATCCCAGGGTCCGCGAGGGCATTCAACTTTCCATCAACGCCATTGCCACCGCGCTGCGCAACAGTGGATGAGGTAGAAGCCGCTTATTCGTTTCTGCGAAATGCCGGCCCGTCCGAACGCGTGGCGGCGGCGGCTCGCTTGATCTTGACTGTGTTCGACGATTTCTACAGTCAGCTGTGCGAATACCCGTTCCGGGCAAAGCGTGCTTTCGAAACCATGGACCCGCATGCCTCGGTCAGCATCAGTGTCGAACGCCTGGGACTTTACAGCCGCTACATCGCCGAACATGGCCCGCGTTTGCGGGGGTGCTTTCCAGAGCTCGAGACCGACGGCGCTTCGTGGGATGCGCTCGACCGAGTGTTTGTCGCCATGATCGTCGATCGCTATGAGGCCGACATCGCTTTCAGTTTCGCGCACTCTCTGCGGCGTAACATTGCCCAAGGCTTGTGGCGTCCCGTGGCCTATTCGTTTCCTCCTCCGAGCAAGCTGCGAGCCTTATCCATGGCCTCGGTGCATCGGCGGTTGCACGTGCAGGATGTCATCAGTCGTGAACTGATCGCCGAGGCGCTTCAAGTGCCGGGCTTTACGGTGCCGTTTCGTGATCTGGCCGCGGACGCGGCGAAGATTCTCGAGCGCACCAAAAAACTTTTGTATACGGAGGCCGGCGCACCGATCCCACTGGCCTTGGACGTCATCGAGGCCGGGTTCTTTCGCGACCGCAGTGCCTTTGTGGTGGGCCGTTGGGTGTTTAGCGGCGACACCGTCGTGCCCTTCGTGGTGGCGTTGCTGAATGGCGATCAGGGAATCTATGTCGATGCGTTACTGCATCGGGTGTCGGAAATTCACAACTTATTCAGCTCGACGCTGGCCAATCTGCACGTGACCACACGCCTGTATTATCAAACCTGCGTATTTTTGTTCAGCATGATGCCGCGGCGGCCCTTGGGCGAACACTATTCCACCATCGGCTACAACCACGTCGGCAAGGTGGCGATTTTAAACGAGATCACGGCGCAGCTGAGCGGCGGCGAAAAATTCAAACGCTCACCGGGCGTGCCGGGAACCGTGGCGTTGGGTTTTACTTTCGAGACCTGCTCCTACCACCTTAAAGTCATTCGCGATCAGCCCACCCAGTCCTATAAATGGGGCACGTTTCCCGGCGTCACCGCGGTGACCGAGAAATACCGCGTCGTGCACGAGATCAATCGCGCCGGAAGCATGTTGGATAACGTCATGTATTTCAAATTACGGCTGGATCGCGAGATGTTCGATGCCGAGCTGTTGCGGGAAATCAGCATGGAGGCTGCGGGCAGCGTGCAGGTCATCGACGATGGCGTGTTTATCAACACGCTGATCGTGCAGCTGAAAATTGTGCCGCTGCCGGTCTATCTGGAGCGCGCCAATGAAGATGAGATGCGCGCTGCGATTGCGAGCTTGGGGCACTGCATTCGCAATAACGCTGCGACGAATATCTTCAACAAGGACCTCGACTCTCGCAATTACGGCGTGGGCCGCTACGGTCGGGTGTTTTTGTTTGATTACGATGCCGTAGAGAAACTTACGGAGGTAAAAATTCGCACCAATCAAGATCGCGAGCCGGGAGAGGATGATGTGCCCAGCTGGTTCTTCGAGGATGGCGTGATTTTTTTGCCGGAAGAGTTGGAGCACGGCATGCAATTCAAAAATGACGCCGCGCGCCGCTGCTTTCGACAAGTGAACGCCGATTTGATGACTGTGCAATATTGGCTCGACGTACAACAGCGGCTGCTGCGAGGCGAGGTCCCGCCGGTGCGCATGTATCCAGCCTCCGCCAAACTGGATGCTGATGCCGTTTGACGCTTGGAACCCCGGCATTCAGTCGCAAATCCCGAAGGAACTGCGACATCTTACGACGCTGTTTCGTCCGGAATACATATTCAATAGTCTGGCCGCGGCGCGGGAATTGCGCGATCTGACCGGACTTCCCTTGGCTGAGTTGGTGGCATTTCGGCCGCAGCGACTGGCTTTGCATGAAGTACTGCTGCGGGTCACCGCGGATTTTTCGGTGCCGGACGGATCGCGCATCGGCGACCTCGGGTTGAATTTTCGCGAGATGGTGCGCCATATCCTCGCGGGTCATGTCGAGCCCCAGTCGGCGGTCATCGTCGCAACCTATGAGCGCGAGCGCAAGGCGCTCGAGGGGTGCATTGGAAACGCGCTGCAAGGGGTGGGGCGGGGATGGGGGCCCGAGGAGATCGCAAAAGTTCAACGTCTGCCGAATCCTGACAGCGAGCCGATGAAGGCGGCTGCGCTGAAGGCATTGGCGCGGGTGATGTCGGCATTATTTGCGACCCAGGGGCACGCGTGGGGTACACCGGAGCTGATCAAGGGCATGGCGACCGACATGGCCAGCAACGAATACGGCAGCGAATGTATCGGCCGCGTGCTCGAGCCCATCATGCTCGAAGCGGCGCGTGCGGAGGGCTATCAACTGTTGCCCCGGCAAGAACACCCGGTCGTGATCAACACCAAAGGCGCATCCGCCTCCGGCAAGAGCTCGCTGCGTCCGCTGCAAAAGAAGCTCACCGCAGAGATCGGCTTGCGCTGGAGCGACTTTGCCTTGATCAGCCCTGATATATGGCGCAAGCAGCTTCTGGACTATCCATCGCTCGGTGAGTTTTACAAGTACGCCGGCGCGTGCACGGCCGAAGAGCTGCAAATCATCGATCAGAAGCTGGATCGTTACATGGCGCGCAAGCAGGCGCGCGGCGAAATGTCGCATCTGCTCATCGATCGGTTTCGCTTCGACAGCTTTGCGCCGGACTCGGTCGAGGCCGGCAGCAATCTGCTGACCCGTTTCGGCCAATCGGTGTACCTATTCTTCATGATCACGCCGCCGCAGATGCTGGTGGAACGCGCATGGCATCGCGGCCTGGAGTTTGGACGCTACAAGGCCGTGGACGATACCTTGGCGCACGCCGTGGAAGCCTACTCCGGGATTCCACAGGTTTTTTTCACCTGGATCTTGCGCAGCGACAAGCGCATTCAGTTCGAGTTTCTCGACAACACCGTGCACCTCGGTGAACGGCCGCGAACGGCAGCGTTTGGCGATAACGAGACCTTCAACGTGTTGGACGTCAAGGGCATGCTGGATATCGAGCGGTATGCCCGGCTCAACGTGAATGCGCAACGTCCCGACGCGTTGTATCGCGATGCACAGTTGCTCGCCGCCGAAAAAAACGTCGAATTTCTCAAACGCTGCGTCAGAGAATTTCGTTACGTCAACTTTGCCGATCAAACCAGTGGTCTGATTTATTTGCGACTCGAGTCTGGGCGCGTGGTGGGTACCGACCCGCAGGGCCTGCGGGAAGCATTGACGAATGTGGACACGGCAGCCGGTATTCGAGCGGTGGCGGCGAGCGCTGCGGGCGCGACGCCCGTATTACACGGTCAGAACACCTTTCTGCGCCACGGCGAGGGCCTGCAGCCGACACTGGGTCAGTGGGGCGGCGCCGACGCGCGGCTGGAGTCGGCTTAGGCGTCTAGAAACTTGCAGTGCTGTTCGACGTGCTGCGCCAGTTCCAAGGTGTGCTGACGCGTCAATTCTTCGGCCAGCAGTGTGTCGCGGCGCTCCAGGGCTTCGATGATTTTCAAGTGATCGACGATGGAGCGCGCGGCGCGGTCGCTTTGGGTGATGGTCGCGCGGCGAATGGCGCGCACGTGCAGCATCAAGTTGCGGGTGGCATCGACAATGGTTTGCGAGCCGCCCAAGGCGATGACCGCCGTGTGGAAGGCGATGTTGGCGTCCGAGTATTCATTCAAGTGCTCGGAGGGCGGTGAGCTTTGAAACTCATCGAACAAATGCCGCAGCTTGGCGATCTCGGCATCGGTCGCGTGCAATGTCGCCAAGCGAGCCGCCATCGATTCCAGCGCCGCCCACATTTGTATCATCTCGATCATCTCGCGCTTTGACTTGCGGATGATGTAGATACCGCGGCGCGGCACCGTGCGGATGAAGCCTTCCTGTTCGAGCAACGACAGCGCTTCGCGAATCGGCGTGCGGCTGACACCGAGCGCGGTGGTGAGTTGGCGTTCGTCGAGACGCAGTTCTTGCTGCGGATCATAAATGTCGGTATCGGCGATAGCGCTCTTGAGCAGCAGATAAGCCTGATCACGAAGGCTGGTGGCATTGAGCGGCGCGAGCGCCAATGGCGTGGCCGCGGTGGTGCGTTGAACTAGACTGACGATCGAATTCATATTGTTTTCTCGATGTGCCCCGAAGTTCTGCTGCTTCTCTGCGCAGATATATTACATTGCGCTGGAATTTCCAAACCGAAATTCGAAAAAGCCGTTTAAAAACGCGCCGAATGGTAAGTCTCGCCAAGCATCTGTCAAATGCAAAATCCGTTTCTTGACCGGAGCACCTAACTCGCTGATTGAAGTCCGAAAGTGCTTCATATATGGTATACCACGAAAAGAAAGTAGGTTGGTGCGAGAAGGATCGAACGACGTCTTCTCGTTGGGAGAGTATGAAGAAATGGGCTGCGCATCAGCGCGGCCCATACCGCCCTGATGCGCGCTCGCTAGCGCCTCGGCGTCACTTACGGAGAACTATTATATGAACGAAAGTGCAATGTCTAAATCGCCGTTGGTCAATCCCTGGATGCCTTGGATTCAGCTGGCCATCGGCGTGGTCTGCATGGCGTGCGTCGCTAATCTACAGTATGGCTGGACTTGGTTCGTCGATCCCATCGATGCGAAATTTCACTGGGGACGTACCGCGATTCAAGCGACCTTCACGGTGTTTGTCGCCATCGAGACCTGGCTGATCCCGGTGGAAGGCTATCTGGTTGATCGCTTTGGTCCGCGCTGGGTGGTACTCGGAGGTTCCATTTTGGTAGGCGCCGCCTGGGCGCTCAATTCCGTAGCCGACTCACTCCCCTTGCTGTACACCGGCGCGGCGCTCGGCGGCATCGGCACCGGCTGTGTATACGGAACCTGCGTTGGCAACGCGTTAAAGTGGTTTCCGGGAAGGCGGGGACTGGCCGCGGGAATCACGGCGGCTGGTTTCGGTGCCGGTGCGGCCCTGACCGTCGATCCGATCAAGAAAATGATCGATGCGTCGGGCTACGAGCACACCTTCTTGTTTTTCGGAGTGCTGCAGGGCGTTATCGTCTTCTTGATGGCCTGGCTGCTGCTTGCGCCCCCGAAAGGCCTGGCGGGCGCCGCGTCAAAGCAAACGACGACGGCTCATGGCTACACGCCCGCCGAAGTGTTGCGTAGCCCGGTGTTCTATGTGCTGTACATCATGTTCTTTCTCGTTGCCGCGGGTGGTTTGACCATCGCCGCTTCAGTCGCCTCGATTGCCAAAGATGTCGGTGTCGCCAAGTCCCCGGTGGACTTGCTCGGTTGGGTAGGGCAGGCAGCCGTTATGGCGGTGTTCTTAAACCGGGTATTTGATGGGTTCGGCCGGCCATTCTTCGGCTGGGTCTCCGATCAGATCGGCCGCGAATACACCATGGCCATTGCGTTTTTCATCGGGGCCGCGTGTCTATTCACCTTGAAGGTCGCCGCCGGCACCCCGCTGGTTTTCGTGCTGGCCACCGCGCTGTACTTCGGCGTCTACGGCGAAATCTTCAGCCTGTTTCCGGCCACGCAAGGCGATACGTTCGGCTCCAGGTACGCGGCCTCGAATGCCGGCATGTTGTACACGGCCAAAGGCGCCGGCGCGCTGATGGTGCCGCTGGCGGCGCTGCTCGCCAAGGGTTCGGGCTGGAGTACGGTCTTTGCGGTTGCCACGGTGTTCAACCTCGTCGCCGGTTTGTTGGCACTGTTCGTGCTGAAGCCGATGCGCATCCGTCATTTCGTGCGCGGCCGCGAACAGTATGCCGCAGACTCGAACCCCGCTATCGTAGGCACCACCCGAACCACCTAGACCTTTGCGTGCAGCCGGGCGATAGCGCTTGGCTGCACTTCACCTCGATCTGGAGAGAACACATGGCAACTGCAAATCCCACTGTGATCCCGGTTAAATCGACCGCGGAAGATACTTTGCAGCGCAAAAGCCGCGACGCGGGCGTCGTGTCGGGCGGTCACCTGGTCGCCAAAGCGCTCAAAAACGAAGGTGTCGACACGATTTTCACGCTCTGCGGCGGTCATATCATCGACATCTACGATGGTTGCGTCGATGAGGGCATTCGTATCATCGACGTGCGGCATGAGCAGGTGGCGGCGCACGCGGCCGATGGCTATGCCCGCCAAACCGGCAAGCTGGGCTGCGTGGTCACCACGGCCGGTCCTGGCTGCACCAACGCCATCACCGGCATTGCCACGGCATTTCGCTCCGAAAGCCCCGTGCTGCACATTGGCGGCCAGGGAGCGCTGACGCAGCACAAAATGGGTTCGCTGCAGGATTTGCCGCACGTGGACCTGATGACGCCGATCACCAAGTTCGCCGCCTCGGTGTCAAGCACCGAGCGGGTCGCGGACATGATTTCGATGGCGGCGCGCGAAGCCTTCAACGGCGCCACCGGTCCTGTGTATCTGGAAATCCCCCGCGACGTGCTCGACCGGGAAGTCGACATCACCAAGGCGGTGATTCCGCAGCCCGGCAAATACCGCGCCTCGACCAAGTCGATCGGCGATCCCAACGACATCGAAAAGCTCGCGGACATTTTGGTGAATGCCGAGCGTCCGGCCATTCTGTACGGCCAGCAGGTTTGGACTGCGCGTGGCCATCTAGAGGCCATCGCGTTGCTGCGCGGCTTGGATATCCCAGGTTACTTCAACGGCGCCAGCCGCGGCCTGCTACCGCCGGGGGATCCGCATCACTTCGATCGCACCCGCACCCAGGCATTCGCCAACGCCGATGTGCTGGTGATCGTCGGCACACCATTCGATTTTCGCATGGGCTATGGTAAGCGCATTAGCAAGGACCTTCAGCTGGTGCAGATCGACATGGATTACCGCACGGTCGGCAAGAACCGTGATATCAGCTTAGGGTTGGTGGGCGATCCGGGCGCCATTTTGGGTGCCGTATTGGCGGCTGCCAGTGGCCGCATCAAGGGCGACAAGCGCCAGGCGCGGCAACAATGGCTGAAGCAGTTGGGCGAGGCGGAAGTCACCGCCGCGGATAAGCTCATGCCGCTGTTCAAATCCAACAGCGTGCCGATTCATCCCTATCGAGTGGCGTGGGAGCTCAATGAGTTCCTGGCCGATAACACCATTTACATCGGCGACGGCGGCGATGTCGTGACCATTTCCGCCCAGGCCGTTCGGCCGCGTGGTCCTGGCCAGTGGATGGACCCGGGTGCTTTGGGATCGCTGGGCGTGGGCACGGGGTTCGCCATTGCCGCCGGGCTTGCCAACCCTAACAAAGAAGTCCTGTGCTACTACGGCGACGGTTCCTTCGGCATGACGGCCTTCGATATGGAAACGGCGAACCGCTTCGGCGTTCCGTATATTGCCGTTATCGGTAACAATTCCGCGATGAATCAGATTCGCTATGGCCAGTTGGCCAAATACGGCGAGCAACGCGGCAATGTTGGCAATTTATTGGGCGACGTGCCATTCGGCAAATTTGCTGAGATGCTGGGCGGCTATGGCGAGGAAGTGCGGGATCCCGCGCAGATCGGGCCTGCGCTGCAGCGAGCCCGCGAATCGGTGCACAAATTGCGCAAGTCCGCGGTGATCAATATCTGGGTGGACCCGCGTGAATATGCACCGGGCACTAAAAATCAGACGATGTACAAATAGCAGCTGGGAGATTTCATGGGTAAGGCGTTAGACGGGGTCCGGATTCTCGATTTCACTCACGTGCAATCGGGGCCCACATGCACGCAATTGTTGGCGTGGTTCGGGGCGGACGTCATCAAGGTGGAGAAGGCCGGCGCCGGAGATATCACCCGTGACCAGCTGCGCGACGTTCCGGACGCCGATAGCTTGTATTTCACGATGCTGAATCACAACAAGCGTTCGGTCACGCTCGATACCAAAAGCGAGCCAGGCAAGCGGGTGCTCGAGCGGCTGGTGAAGCACTGCGACGTGCTGGTCGAGAATTTCGCACCGGGCGCGCTCGATCGCATGGGTTTCACCTGGGAGCGCATTCAAGAATTGAATCCGCGCATGATTGTCGCCTCGGTCAAGGGTTTCGGTCCCGGTCCTTATGAGCACTGCAAGGTGTATGAAAACGTGGCGCAGTGCGCCGGCGGGTCTGCCTCGACCACGGGCTTCGATGATGGCCCGCCGCTGGTGACGGGTGCGCAAATCGGCGACAGCGGCACGGGGCTGCATCTCGCCTTAGGGATTGTGGCCGCTTTGTACCAGCGCAATACCAGCGGGCGCGGACAGAAAGTTCTCGCCGCCATGCAGGATGGCGTGCTGAACCTATGCCGCGTCAAACTGCGTGACCAACAGCGGCTCGAGCGCACCAAGGTCATGAAGGAATATCCGCAGGACCCGAACGGAAAGTTCGGCTCCTCCGTGCCGCGCGCGGCCAATGCCTCCGGCGGCGGACAGCCTGGCACCATCGTGAAATGCAAGGGCTGGGAAACCGACCCGAACGCCTATTTGTATTTCATTGCCCAGGCCCCGGTGTGGAAGGAAATTTGTCATGTCATCGGCCGGGAGGACTGGCTGACCGACCCGAACTTCGCCACCCCCAATGCGCGACTGCCGCGGCTGACTGAAGTATTCGCGGCGGTTGAAGCCTGGACGGTGACCAAGACTAAATTTGAAGCCATGGATTTGCTCAATGAGCATGACATTCCCTGCGGCCCCATCCTGTCGATGGAGGAGTTGGCGCATGAGCCTGCACTGCGCAAAACCGGCACCATTGTGGAAGTCGATCACCCAAAGCGCGGCAAATACTTGACGGTCGGCAATCCGATTAAAATGAGCGACAGCCCAACCGATGTAACGCGCTCGCCGCTGCTCGGTGAGCACACCGATGAAGTGTTGGCAGAGCTCGGATTTGCGCCGACTGAAGTGGCTCAATTGAGGCTGAAAAAAGTTATTTGAGAGGACGGGCGGCATTAGGACCGCACGTGGAACCGTTACAATTTAAGATTCTGCGGCGCAGAAGCCGCGGTGACA
>CAZZWE010000064.1:0-24086 GCA_964657675.1 uncultured Steroidobacteraceae bacterium | reverse complement strand
CTAGCAACGCGATGTACATTTGATAGCGGGCATGCACTCGGCCGAACAGCAATGCGCATAGGTAGGCAGTGTGCAAGGCGAGCACGAACATGCTGACGAAGTCTTCCCAGAAAAATGCCCGTGCAAACAGGTA
Organism: uncultured Steroidobacteraceae bacterium; assembly: GCA_964657675.1. Taxonomy (GTDB): domain Bacteria; phylum Pseudomonadota; class Gammaproteobacteria; order Steroidobacterales; family Steroidobacteraceae; genus Bog-1198. The sequence goes on along the minus strand of CAZZWE010000064.1, from coordinate 23,953 downwards.
ACGCCCGAAGACTTCGCGCTCCCAGATGCAGCCGGTGATCATGATGGTGTAGAGGACGAGGGTCTTTATGACGACCGAAACCGTTGCCGCCGCGAAACCCGTGCCTGTAATCAAGAAATGTACAACTAGCGCCGCGCTGGCTAAAAACACCAAAAATTGGATTGGGGCGAGAATCCCTTGGACCAAAGTCCACGGGGATGCGTCGCGTCGAATTCGTTCTTCTGGTGTGTAAAGCGGCATCGGTGTATGACCCTAAACTCGTTCGATCCATTCTGTCAACAAAACTATACGTAAAGATATCTTGACAACTTTTGGTTGAGTTGAGAAGGTGCCGAAATGCCGTCATGACGAATCGTCGAAACGACAAATAAGGATCGGGCTTAGGGAAGAGATACGCTTGGCTGGCGGGCCTTGACCCGCATTCTCATTGGAGGGTAGGGACCAATGTGCATCGGTGACTTTGTTGAGACGTCGGAAGACGGCGGCGGACGGGGTGACAGCGATATTCGGAGCTCCAATGACGGAGCAGGGGATTCCAGTTCGCGTATGGCCAAGTTGGTGCGCACTATCGAAGGCGAAATTGTTCCTCGGCTGGTGCTGGCTCGCCGCCCAAACCCATTGCCGCGAAGCGCCGCGGCCAGCCCGCAGCGATTTCCTACTGACTTGGATATCAAGGAGTTGGTACGCTTATTGCTGGCCCATGATGCGCCGGTCGCCTCCGCGTACGTCGAAGCCATTCGGCAGGGCGGGGTCTGCCTCGAAAGCATCTGCCTTGAGCTACTCGCGCCAGCCGCCCGGGAATTAGGTGTGCTTTGGCAGGAGGATGAGTGCGATTTCATGCAGGTCACGGTGGGTTTGTGCCGCTTGCACCAGGTGCTGCGAGTCCTGAGCGCCGAATTTAGAGTTGATGAATGCGAAGCCCAGCCCGGCCGGCGGATCTTGCTGGCCCCCATTCCGGGCGATCAGCACACCTTTGGCATTACCTTGGTAGCGCAGTTTTTACGTCGCGCCGGGTGGGACGTATGGCATGAGTTTTCGTCCCGTTCCGCCGACATAATTGAGGTTTTACGTCAAAATTGGTTTACAGTCGTTGGGTTGTCGGTAGGCTCCGAGACGCGGCTCGCCGACGTTGCAGCGCTGATTACCGTCATCCGACAGGCGTCGCGAAATCGCGATGTCGGGGTGTTGATCGGCGGCCCGCTATTGGTCGACAGACCGGATTTGGCGATGTTGCTGGGAGCCGATGCCACTGCGGTTGACGGCACAGAAGCCGTGTTGAGAGCGCAGCAAATGTGCGGACGGCAAAGTGCCGGTACACCGGCAACTAACAGCCAATAAGTTCTAAACAATGAGGTCATGTGAAGCAATTTAGCGGTCCCAAGAAGTGGTTGAGTGATATCGATGGCGACACGGCGGCCAGGCTGATTACAGCTTCCTCCGACATTGCGCTGGTGGTATCCGACCCGCAGCGCGGCCTGATTCGCGATGTGTCTTTTGGCAGCGCTGAATTAGAGGATGTGCTGGCTGACAAATGGATCGGCAAACACTGGATCGACACCGTCACCGTAGAAAGTCGGCCCAAGATTGAGGCCTTGTTGCGTGACGCAAGCGCCAAAGGCGTGCCGCGCTGGCGCATTGTGAATCATCGTTCGGTCAGCGGCGCGGATACGCCGGTGATGTACTCGACCGTCGAAATGCCCAGTCAGGGCCATATCGTGGCATTCGGACGCAGCATGCAATCCATGGCTACGATGCAGCAACAACTCATCAATACGCAGCAATCCATGGAGCGCGAGTACTTGAAACTGCGCCAAGCCGAGGCGCGGCATCGACTGTTGTTCCAGGTCGCCTCTGAAGCGGTGCTGATCGTCGATGCCGCCACGCGTAAAGTTCTGGAAGCGAATCCTGCGGCGGGTCGAGTGTTGGGCGAAGGCAATAAGCGTCTGGTCGGGCGGCTCTTCCCGGAAGGGTTCGATGAAGCAAGCACGCTGTCGCTGCAAAGTTTGCTGGGCGCCGTCGCGGCGACGGGCCGCACCAACGATGTTCCCGTGCGCTCCGCCGACGGCGCGCGTGAGTTTTTGATCTCCGCGTCATTGTTTCGAGAGGAGCGGGCTTCGTTCTTCTTGATCCGCTTGGCACCGGCCGGTGCGCATCCAACGGCTGGCAGCGCCGCCACTCAGCAGTCGAAAGTGATGGAAATCGTCGCGGGCGCGCCGGAGGGATTCGTCGTCACCGGTCAAGATGGCCGTGTGCTGTTTGCGAATCGGGCATTTCTCGATTTGGTGCAATTGGCGTCCGAAGAGCAGGCGCGCAACGAATCTTTGGAGCGCTGGTTGGGCCGACCCGGCGTCGATTTCAATTTATTGACCGCGCAACTGCGTGAACATGGTTCATTGCGCCTGTTTGCCACGCAAGTACGCGGCGAATTCGGCTCGACCAGCGATGTGGAGATTTGTGCCGTCTCGGTCGTGGATGCCGAGGAGCCGTGCTTCGGCTTCACGATTCGCGATGTCGGCCAGCGAGTAACCTTCGATCGGCAGGCGAGCCGCGACAAGCCGCGCTCCGTGGCGCAGTTGACTGAGCTGGTGGGCCGTGTGCCCCTGAAAGACTTGGTGCGCGAGTCTACCGACATGATCGAGAAGCTTTGCATCGAAGCGGCGTTGGAGCTCACCGGCGACAATCGCGCGTCGGCCGCGGAGATTCTTGGTTTGAGCCGTCAAAGTCTTTACGCAAAGCTGCGGCGCTATGGCTTAGGCGATCTCACGTCCGCCGAAAGTGAGCAGTTTGATTATCAATAAATTGATGCAGGCCTAGCATGTCGCGTCCCGCAGCCGCAGCCTTGTCGAGCGAAGCTCCGACACCCTTGGTGGTTCTCGAGCTTCTCAAACCGATTACTTGGTTTCCACCGATGTGGGCTTTTGCCTGCGGAGTGGTTTCCTCGGGCTCGACTACGCGAGGACGCTGGCCATCCATCCTGGCCGGCGTGCTGTTGTGCGGCCCTCTGCTCTGCGCAACGAGTCAAGCGGTTAACGATTGGTTTGACCGGCACGTTGATGCCATCAATGAACCTAACCGACCCATTCCCTCGGGCCGTATGCCCGGGCGGTGGGGTCTTTACATCGCGATCCTGTGGACGGGGCTTTCACTCGTGTGTGCCGGCGCGCTCGGCAGCTGGGTGTTCGCTGCGGCCGTGGCTGGGTTGATACTCGCGTGGGCTTACAGTGCGCCGCCGGTCCGTCTCAAACGCAATGGCTGGTGGGGCAATCTCGCATGTGCGGTTTGCTACGAGGGTTTTGCATGGGTGACCGGCGCAGCGATCATGGCCAGCGGCGCGACGCCGTCGTTAAGAATCTTGCTGGTGGCCGCGTTCTACAGCCTCGGTGCGCACGGCATCATGACCCTGAATGATTTCAAGTCAATCGAGGGTGACCGCCGCTCGGGCATTGGCTCCCTGCCAGTCAAGCTCGGCGCCGAACATGCCGGTGAGGTGGCATGTGTGGCGATGGCTTTGCCGCAGTTATGCGTGGTTGCCCTGCTGATCGCTTGGAAGCAATCGAATGCCGCCGGCATCGTTGGACTGATGCTGGCAATACAATTGCTGCTGATGCGGCGATTGCTGCGCGACCCGCGCGCGCTGGCGCCCTGGTATGCCGGGACCGGTGTGAGCCTATACGTGCTCGGCATGTTGGTCGCCGCATTTGCATTGCGCGGATTCGGCGTATGAGCCCGCTGCGCACCGCCTCGGCTCCTTTTTTAAGCTGGGTTGGCATCATTCGCCTCGGGCTGGTTCAGGCGGCGCTGGGAGCGGTGGTCGTGCTTGTCACCTCGACGTTGAATCGCGTCATGGTGGTTGAATATTCACTGCCGGCGCTGCTGCCTGGCATGTTGGTAGCGCTTCACTACGCCGTGCAGATGATACGTCCGCGATTTGGCCATGGTTCTGATCGAGGCGGTCGGCGAACCCCCTGGATTCTCGGCGGCATGGGATTGCTTGGAAGCGGCGGTGTGTTGTGCGCGCTGGCAACGGTATGGATTGCCACCCATCGAGCACCGGCTTTGCTCTTGGCGGTGATCGCGTATGCGCTGGTGGGATTGGGCGTTGGCGCGGCCGGGACCTCTTTGCTGGTTCTGATGGCCAAACGCGTGGCTGAGAGCCGTCGCGCCGCCGCCGCTACCATCATGTGGATTCTGATGATCGCAGGGTTTGCGATTACATCGACCACGGTCGCGCACTTCCTCGATCCCTTTACCCCGCAGCGGCTGGTTCAAGTGACCGCCATCGCGGCGTGCATTGCCTTTGTGGTCGCGGTGCTGGCGGTGTGGAACATCGAAGATCCCCGGCCTGTGCAAGGTGGCCTGTCCATCATCGTACCGAGCGATGCGCGCCCGGGGTCGCGGGATTCTTTCCGCACTGCCCTGCGCCGAGTCTGGGCGGAACCCGAGGCCCGAAGCTTTACCTTGTTTGTATTTATTTCCATGCTGGCCTACAGCGCGCAGGAGCTGTTGCTCGAGCCATTCGCCGGCTTGGTGTTCGGTTACACGTTGGGCGAATCCGCCGGATTGTCGGGACTTTGGCACTCCTCGGTGCTGGTGGGCATGATCAGTGTGGGAATCGCCTGCAGCGGTAAGCGCCGTTGGGGATCGCTGCGCGTTTGGACGGTAGCAGGATGCTGCGGAAGCGCGGCCGCCCTGATCGGTTTGGCCGGCGCCGATTTGGTCGGTCCCGGCTGGCCGCTGCGCTTATGCGTGGTCGTGTTGGGCGGGGCAAATGGCGTGTTTGCGGTCGCCGCCATTGGCTCCATGATGGAGCTGGCGCATCGCGGAGACGCCCACAGCGCCGGTGTGCGCATGGGACTGTGGGGAGCCGCGCAGGCCATTGCATTCGCGCTGGGCGGATTGTTCGGCACTTTTGTGGTGGATCTGATTCGGTATCTTTTCGGTTCAGCGGTAGCCGCATTCGGCATCGTGTTTATCGTTGAGGCCAGCTTGTTTTTCGTGGCTGCGCGTTTTGCCGTGAGAATAACGACACAGCCGTCACGTCCCTTGACCACTGAACCCGGAGCGCTCGCCGCATGAATCTTGAAGAAATTGTCGATGTCGTGGTGGTCGGCGGCGGTCCCTCGGGCGCCACGGCTGCTAACGATTTAGCGCGTCTTGGCCATCGGGTGATGCTGCTCGATCGCGGCGGACGCATCAAACCTTGCGGCGGGGCCATTCCGCCCAAACTCATCGAGGAATTTTGCATCCCGGAATCTTTGCTCGTGGCGCGGGTCAATTCGGCGCGCATGATCTCGCCCACCCAGAAGGCCGTGGACATGCCGATTGAAGGCGGCTACGTCGGCATGGTTGACCGCGAATCGTTCGACGAATGGTTGCGCCAGCGCGCGGCCTCAGCCGGCGCGCAGAGGATACGCGGCACGTTCATGCAGATCACGCGCGATCCCGATGGTACCGCGCGGGTTCACTTCCGCGAAGCGGGCGAACCGAGGCAGGTGCGCACACGCGCCATCATCGGCGCAGACGGCGCCATGTCTGCGGTTGCAAAAAGCGAAATTAAGGGCGCCGACAAGATTCGTTACGTGGCGGCTTATCATGAAATCGTGCGCGTGCCGCGCACCTCGGTTGGTGACTACTCGAACACCCGTTGTGATGTGTATTACCAGGGAAAATTATCGCCGGATTTTTATGCCTGGATTTTTCCGCATGGCGAAACGGCCAGCGTCGGCGTGGGCAGTGCCAGCAAGGGGTTCTCATTGCGCTCCGCCGTGCTGGACCTGCGCTCACTGTCGCAGTTGAGCGGCCTCGAAACCATCCGGCGCGAAGGGGCGCCTATTCCGATGAAGCCGCTCGCGCGCTGGGACAATGGCCGCGATACCGTGCTCGCCGGGGACGCGGCGGGCGTAGTGGCACCGGCCTCGGGTGAGGGAATTTATTACGCCATGGCGGGCGGGCGCTATGCGGCACAAGCGACCGCGCGCTTTTTGGAAAGCGGTGAGGCAAGCGCGTTGCGCGTGGCGCGGCGCGAATTCATGAAAGCGCACGGCACCGTGTTTTGGGTGCTCGGCATCATGCAGCGATTTTGGTATTCGACCGATAAGCGGCGGGAGCGGTTCGTCAGCATTTGCCGAGATCCGGATGTGCAGCGTCTCACCTGGCAAGCCTATATGCACAAAAAGCTGGTGCGAGCGAAGCCGTTCACGCATCTTCGGATCTTCGCCAAGGACATGGCACATTTGCTGGGGTTGGCGCGCGCGTGAATTCGCTTCTCGGGCGTCGGTCCAGGCCGATTATCACGGCCGCCGTCTCGGCGATTGCGGTGGCCACGATGGGAGGCCTGATCACCAAACTCGGCGCTTGGTATTACCAGCTGCGCAAGCCGAGCTGGCAGCCGCCTGATTGGTTGTTCGGTCCCGCGTGGACGCTCATTTTTGCCTGCGCGGCAATGGCTGCGGTCATATTCTGGCGGCTTGAACGCGCACCTCGCGCGCGCTCCAGGGTCGTTGCCGCATTTGCGGTCAATGCCCTGTTGAATATTGGTTGGAGTTTGTTGTTCTTCCGCCTCGAGCGCCCGGACTGGGCGCTGTATGAGGTGGGCTTTCTCTGGCTTTCGATTGTGGCGCTGATCGTTTTGGTCGGGCGCACCAGCAGTATGTCCGCGTTCCTACTAGTCCCCTATCTGGCCTGGGTCAGTTTCGCCTCGGTTCTCAATTTGAAAATTGTACAACTCAACGCGCCGTTTCTAGGCAGTGGCTGAATTATTTGCCAATGGCAGGGTGGTCAACTATATCCTGTTCTTAATGCTGCTCGAAGTATTGGGTATGGCATGGTGGCGGCATCGATCGGGCAATGGTTTGAAATTGAACGAGTTGCTGGCCAGCCTCGGCGCGGGGGCGGCGTTGTTGCTAGCGCTCAAGAGTGCGTTAGTGAGGGCGCCTTGGCTGCAGGTGGCCGTTTGGCTGCTGGTGGCGCTGGCCGCTCACGCAACTGACTTGGCGTTGCGTTCAATCCACAAGCGGGCAATCTAGTATTTTTAATCTTTATTGAGGACGTAAGAATGCAGAACAAGATTTCACGGCGGGCTATTGTCAGGGGCGGATTGATCGCCGGCTCAATGATTCCCATGTTGGGATTGTCGGCATGGAAGGCTCAGGCGGCGGCGCTGCCGCCTCTGGATCCGAACGATCCAACCGCAAAGGCATTGAACTTCGTCGTCGATTCCACCAAAGTCGATGCAAGCGCCAACCCAACGCATAAGCCGAACCAAAAATGCGGCACTTGCGCGCAGTTCCAAGGCAAGCCGGGCGATGCATCCGCGGGCTGCAACATTTTCGCCGGTCATTCGGTGCCGCAAGGCGGCTGGTGCAAAGTGTGGGCGCAGAAGCCGGCCTAATCGCAGGCGCGCAGTCTCAAGGGACTTGAGGAATTCCCCCGGCGCTGACTACCTTAGTGCCGGGGGTTTTGTTTTTAGCCTTGGATTGACCGATAGATTTTGGGCCTCCAGACCGCCAGCACGATATTGATGACGGCCAGTGCGGACAGCACCCACAACCCACCCCATTCGGTGTGAATGACCTGCGCCAGTTCAACCGCATCGCCTTGACCGGTGAGCGCCAGCGTTGAAAGTTCGGCGGCTCGCCGTGCGCTCGCGCCGACGGTCAACAACGTGCCTTCGAAAGTACTCAATCCTAAAAGTGCCTTGATCCATGCCCAGGCGGCGTTCTTGTAGGCGTCGGTGGCGGCGATGGCCAGCAACCCGCTGATCAGCACGGCGGCCAACGAGGGCACCAGCACCCAGCGGTTGATTAAAGCGACTTCCCGCATGACTGCGGCGTAAGCGATCAAGGAATCGGAGGGAGCGTTCATCAACAGGACGATGCACGCGGCGAACCCGCCCATGACCCCCATGGCCCCGACCTCGTGCAAAAACTTTAATAGTTTTCGGATCATTGGCGTTGCGCCAAGAAAGATTCAAGCGGCTTGAGAGATTCGTCCGGTGCCTCCTCGTGGGGGACATGCCCCAAGTGCGGAAAGGAAACCAGTCGGGCATTGGGCAGGGCGCGCAAGTAGTCGGCCGAATTGCTGAAAGGAATCAGCTGATCCTGCTCGCCCCACAGCAATAGCGTGGGTGCGCGGATCTGCCGAAGTAACGGAACCGGATCCGCCAGCAGCGTTTGCTGCATGCGGTCGATCATGGCCGCGCGGTTTCCCGTGGCCAGCAGCAGGTCGTAGTAGCGGTCGATGGTCGCATCACTGAGTCGTGCGGGATCCGCATACGCGGCCGCCAAATTCGGTCGAATGAACGCCCTTGGTAGAAAGTATTTCATCAATTTTAGCGTGCCCGGAACCTCAGGACGCTTGCCGTATGCGAACCCTGGACTTGCGAACCCGTCGGGCGAGATCAAAATAAGTTTGCTGACTTGATCGGGATAAGCGGCTGCAAAACGCCACGCGATGCGCCCTCCCATGGAGTTGCCCACGAGTATCGCGCTTTGAATGTTCAGCTGTTCCATCAGGTGCCGCAAAATAGCCAACGTGCGGCTGTCCGAGTAGTCACCTTCACTGTCCGGGTCCGAAATCCCGCAGCCGGGAAGATCAAAACGCACGACGCGGTAGCGATCGCTCAGCGCTTGTGCCCAGGGTTGCCAAGTTTCAAGGCTGGAGCCGAAGCCATGCAGCAGGATAATGGCCGGCGAGTCCTTCGAGCCGGTTTCGCGTACGCGCAGGCGCGTGCCATCAACATCCAGGTAGTGGGTCGATGGGTCATCGTATTTTCCACGCAGTACCGCTCGAGATTTATCCGGGGCTCGTGCCCACAGTAGCGCCGCAATCAGGACAGTGCCCAAGGCGGCGGTGGAGATCAGGAGCGCGCGCTTCACCAAAACTATGCTACGGGATCTTGCGCGTGGACGCGATAAGCCGCAAATTTGAGCGCTGTGATCCAGCCCCCTTCATTGCCGGTCCGGCGTGTTCTGTTACTCGGAGCAACGGGAACCATCGGCCGTGCAACTGCGCAGGCCTTGATTCGCCGCGGCCACACCGTCATCTGTTTGATTCGCGCGAGGTCCGCGGGGAGCAACCCGCCGGCCGAGGGCGACATCATGCGCCTCGCCGGCGCGGAGGTTCGATTCGTCGATTTCCTTGACCCGCTGGGCTTGCAGCGCGAGGGGTTTCGAGGCGAGCGCTTCCATGCCGTCCTCTCGTGCATGGCTTCAAGAACTGGCACGCCTCTAGATGCGTGGGCGGTCGATCACCAAGCGCATATGAACGCCCTGGAGGCTGCGTTGCAGGCGCAAGTAGACCAATTCGTGCTGCTGTCGGCCATCTGTGTCCAAAAGCCGGTGTTGGCATTTCAGCTGGCCAAGTTGGCTTTTGAAAAAGCTTTGGTCGAGTCTGGAATGACCTACTCCATCGTACGCGCCACGGCTTTCTTCAAATCGCTTTCTGGGCAAGTCGAACGCATCAAACGCGGCAAGCCATACTTGGTGTTCGGCGATGGAACTTTAACGTCTTGCAAACCAATCAGCGATCATGACTTGGCCGAGTTTTTAGTCGACTGCCTTCAGGATCAGCAGCGTTGGAATCGAATCCTACCGATCGGCGGACCTGGTGAGGCAGTGACTCCGCTGCAACAGGCAGAGCACCTGTTTTCGCTGTTGGGAATCGAGCCGCGCGTGCGACATGTGCCCGTGGCGATGCTCGACGTCATTGTGGGCGTGCTTGGCACTTTGGGCAGAGTCATACCGTCACTGGCCCAGAAGGCTGAACTCGCGCGCATCGGGCGTTATTACGCCACGGAATCGATGTTGGTCTGGGATGGCGCGGCAAACAAGTACGATGCCGCCGCAACCCCCTCGACGGGACAGGAAACCTTGTTCGACTATTACGCGGCGCTAGCCAACGGATCGGTGTTGGTCGAGCGCGGCGATCATGCGGTATTTTAAGCTCGTCACCCTTTGCGCTGCTCGGCCTAACGCAGGCGATATCAAGGCCGCCGCAGCTTGGCGAGGAATGCTGTGGACAGCGGCGGGGGACTGAGAAACTTCACCGCCGCTTCGCCGTGATAAGCGTGCTCCGCGATCACTTTGCAGGCGACCAGAATCGGCGTTGATAGAATAATTCCCGCCAGACCCCAAAAAACACCGCAGAACCACAGGGACAAGAAAATGAGTAAAGGATTCACCTGTAAGCGGCGTCCGACCAGTAACGGCTGAACCAATTGGCCAACGGCCGCCGTCAGAATCAGGTAGCTCGCCACGACCGCGAACACCCGGTTGAGATTATCAAAGGAGACTAAGGCCACCAAGCCCAACAAGACCAGCGTCGTCGCCGAGCCGGCGTAAGGAATAAAATTGAGCACCCCAGCGACTGCGCCCCACAGTACGGGATTTGGCATTCCGCACAGCGCCATGGCACCCGCCGTTACGCAACCGAACGCGACGTTCATCAGAGCAACCGTCACATAGAAACGTCCGACCTCGAGCCGTACCTTTTCTAAAACGTCGATGATATGTGCGGATTTTAAATCGCTGGTCAACGCCGCTGCCATATTCGCCAACATCGGCGGACCGCCGATCAGTAGAAATAGCGTCACCACTATAAATGCCAGGGTGGAGATCGCGGCGGCACGCGTTGCCTCGAACATGGTCATGGGCGAAGCATCCACCACCGCGCTCGAGATCGCGACCGGAGGGAGCACCGCGCGATCGATGCTTTGCGCGCTGCTCTTCAAATCTTGAACGTGGGTTACAAAGTGGGTGATTGGACTGAGCTTGTTTTTAATGGTCTCGACGTCGAAAGGCGCCCTATCAAGCCAGTGTTGTGCAGGTACCCATAGAAAGTCGGCGAGCCCCAGTGCGATCGCCAGGACGGCCATCAGGATTATCCCTGCGCTCAAGCCCCTGGGTATGTGAAACCGCTGCAATGCCTCAACAGGACCCGACAGGACCAACGCGCACAGCAAGGCCAAGGCAATCGGTTCAAATGCAGCGCGAGCGAAGTACAGCACCGCACCAACTGAACAGACTGCGATCGCTCGGAGTGCAACGGTCCTTTGAAGGGCCTGCTGAGAAGCTAAATCCAAGGCGTACCTCAAAATGATGGCGCGAAAGCTCTCGAAACCTGCAAATCGGCAACTGGACTCGCGCTAGCACGTATACTCAACTCGTCGCGATCACCCGCTCGACCAGGATACTCAAATCACTATGACCGACCAATTTCAAAAAGGTTTAGCCACCATCAGGCAGGCTATCGAAGCGGCTTTGACCGATCGCAAGGTTGCCGATGCGCAAGTCGCGCTGCAACCCGCGACTGAGAAGCCTCAAGACGTTCAAGTCACTGTGACCGTCAATGGCGTGGTGCAAGCACAAAGCTTCACTCGCGAGGAAATTGAGGATTCGGCGCTCGCTATCGACGCACCTTCCGCCGTCAAAGTTCGAATGCTGGTGGGTCCCTTCGTTCGCTAGGGTCACGTTACGTGAATGGTAGCCTCGCCCTCATCGAACTCGCTGGACATGTCGGATTGCTGCTATGGGGCACCCACATGGTCAGCAGCGGTGTGCAGCGGGGATTTGGCCAGACGCTGCGACGCTTTCTCGGCCGCAACTTAGGGGCCCGATATCGCGCATTCCTCACAGGCTTTGGCATCACAGTGCTCATGCAGAGCAGTACCGCGACGGGTTTGCTCGCCACCTCTTTTACCGCAAGCGGCCTGATCGGCTTGGCGCCGGCGCTTGCCGTCATGCTCGGCGCCAATGTGGGCACGGCGGTGCTGTGCGAATTGTTCACATTGAATACGGCCTATATCGGCCCGCCACTGGTGTTGCTCGGTGTGTTGTTTTTCCGATGGTCGAGCGACGGCCGAACGAAGAACGGCGGCCGCATCGCGATTGGCCTTGGGCTCATGCTCATGGCGCTGGGAGGGTTGGTTCATACCCTGTCCGGAATCGAGAGTGCTCCGCTGCTGAAATCAGCGCTTCAAGGTCTTAACCATGATCCGGTCCTCGCCATTCTGGTCGCGGCCCTGTTAACGTGGGCATGTCACTCGAGCATTGCCATCGTCCTATTGGTGGCATCGTTTGCCGCGTCTGGCGTGATTGAGCTGCCGGGAGCACTGGCTCTGGTACTGGGTGCCAATTTTGGTGGCGCATTGCCCCCGCTGGTCAGTGCCGGCACGCCGGCGGCGCGACGTCTGCCCGTGGGCAATCTGTTGGTTCGGATGAGCGGCGTTGTGCTCGCCATCGGCTTCGTCGGGCCGTTGGCGCGACTCATCGCTGAATATGATGCGGACCCGGGTCGTCGGGTGGTTGATTTTCACGTGATATTCAACGTCTGCTTGGCGTTGGCATTTCTATTGTTTGTCGAACCGTTCGCGAAGCTGTTGACCCGGACGCTGCCGGACCTTCCGCAAAGCGCCAACCCCGCGACGCCGGTGTACTTGGACCCGGCGGGCTTGAGTTCCGGCACCGTTGCCCTCGCGAACGCGTCGCGAGAAACGCTGCGCATGGCGGACATGGTGGCGGAGATGCTGCAGCGTCTGCCCGAAGTACTGGTCAATGAGAACCGAGGCGCCGCGACAGCCATCGTGAGCAACGGTCGCTCTGTCGATCAGCTGGCCGATTCCATCCGGCTCTACCTTGCGGACATCGGGGACGAGCAAGACATGGACAGCGGCAGCGAGAATGTACGAGGCCAGGACATTCTAGCGGCGGTGATCAACCTCGAGCACATTGCCGACATCGTCTACAACGGCATGATGGATTACTCGATTCGCAATATGAAAGCGGGGCAACGGTTGGCAGCGGAAGAACAAAGCCTCGTGTCGGCCATGCACAAGGAACTGATGTCGAGCATGACCCTCGCGGTCAGTGTATTCCTGAGCGGCGAACCGCTCGCCGCTCGTCAGCTGGTCGACAGCAAAGGCATTTTTCGAAATTATGAAGCGCAGGCCACGGCGCTCAGCGTCAAGCGTCTGCGAGGAGTGGTCGAGGCTGCGCGGGGTGCCGGCGGTGAATCTGCCGAGCGCGTCGCCGAGGAGAGCGGTCAGCTACTGCGCGTGGTGCGAGACTTGCGGCGCATACAATCCCATTTGGCGCAGTTTGCGTACCCCGTGGTACATCGCACCGAGATCGCACCCCGATCAAGGCGCAGTACTGTAAAAAGCTCGACCGGAAAACCACCCGCACCGCGCGCCCCGCAGCAAGGCTGATAGGCAAAGGCTTAGATCTCGATCTGCCGAGCGATTTCCACCACATGTTCAGGCGGCAAATTGAATCGATCGACGGCTTTGACCGAATTTCGATACAGAAAAGCAAATAGCTCCATTCTGAATGCCGACATCACCGACTGATGGGGTTTGCTCACGACTAAGTCGCGCGTGCCTACGAATCGCGCCTGGTCGAAGTCAATCGCTGCATGGTCGAGTTCACGCGCGTTTTTCAAAGCTTCTCGAAGATTGGGAATTTCCAGAAAGCCGAATTTCGCAACTACCCGCCACAGACCCTCTCCCAAACTCTCCACTTGGGAACACCGCGGCCCAACGATTCGAGGCGTATCTTCAAATGAAATGCTGAGCGCAACGGCATGTTGTGGCAGGACACCGACGCTTCGTACGTGGTCGATGATCAATCGGGACACACGTTGAGGGCTGCGCGTGAGAAAAACCGTCGCGCCCTTGATTCGTGGAATCACTCCTGCATTCAACTCCGCGAGAAATGCGGCTCCGACCTCCGGCGGCTGGGTTAGCTTGGCGCGAATCGCGTCAACCCCGCGTCGCCAGGTGACCATGATGAAAAATAGGATGGCCGCGAAGGTCAGGGGCAGCCATCCGCCCTCGGCGATCTTCAATAAGTTCGCGATGAAAAAACTGGTGTCGACGATGACGAGCGAGAGAGTGACCAGCAACGCGACCGAAAGGGGCCACCGCCACACATCGCGCATCGCCTTGTAAAGCAAAATGGTGGTCAGCAACATGGTTGTTGCCACGGCCGTGCCATAGGCGCCGGCCAGGCGATCCGATGTGCCGAAGGCGACCGTGATGGAAACGGTCGCCGCCATCAGCAGCCAGTTGACGACGGGTACGTAAATCTGCCCGTAGACTTTGTCGGAGGTCTGACGGATCGATACGCCAGGAAGCCAGCCCAGCTGCATCGCCTGTCGCGTCATGGAGAACGAGCCGGTGATGATGGCTTGGCTGGCGATGACGGTGGCAATCGTTGCGAGCACGACCAAGGGAATAATCGACCAGGCGGGCGCAATCAAGAAAAACGGATTACCGGATACCGAACCCTGGTCGAGCAGATAGGCCGTCTGGCCGGCGTAACTTGACAGCAACGCGGGCAATACAATCAGATACCAAGACAGTCGTATCGGACGCTTCCCGAAATGACCCATGTCTGCATACAAGGCTTCACCGCCGGTAATGCATAAAAAAACGCCTCCCAATATCAACAGGCCGTCTTTTTCCGAATGCCGCAAGAACTCGATGGCATAGCGAGGATCGATGGCAACCAGCACTCCGGGGTGCTTCGCGATGGCGCCCACCCCTAACAGGGCGATTACGATGAACCACAGCATCATGACAGGACCAAAGGCGCGGCCAATCTTCTCCGTGCCATACCGCTGAGTCGCAAAAAGGCCGAGCAGGATGGCAACTGCCATCGGCATGATGAATGGCTTCAAGGTAGAGGTCGCCACGTTGATACCCTCGAGGGCGCTGAGCACGGATATCGCCGGAGTAATGGCCCCATCACCATAGATGAGTGCGGCACCGAGCAGTCCCATGCCGGTATAGAGCGCCGCCTTGGAGGTCAAGCTATTGGCACCAATCAGTGACATCAGCGCAAGAATGCCGCCCTCACCGTGATTATCGGCACGCATCACCAGCAGGCAGTATTTGAGCGATATCGTGATGATGAGCGTCCAAAAAATCGCTGACAGAATCCCAAGCGCAATTGCCGGCGTGAATTGCCCACCCGTCGCCTGCACGACGGTTTGTAAAGTGTACAAGGGGCTCGTGCCCAGATCGCCGAACACCACGCCGAGCGCGGCGAGGGTGGCCCAATTCGGTTTGCCGGGCGTTTCAGAGGGAGTTGCGAGAGTCTGCATTGGAGTGGATTACCTGTAAGGCCGTTACGTTCGCGCGCTAGCGCTATTCTGCTTTAGTTGCCTGTAAATTTGCTGTGAAAAAGTCTGCCGCTGAAAGTATGCAGACCTCTACTCAGGAGGCTTGGCCCTTCACATAGGGTTCGACTTCGTCGAATTTTGCGTAGTCGATGTGAAGTGTGCCGTCCGAGTCTTCCATCAAAATGTCGAGAAAGGTCGAGTTCCAGTGAACGTCGCTGTGGAGGTAGTCGGCCCGTGCCGAGAGCATCTGTCCCGTGCTTTCATCGGTTCCGCTCATGCTGACAACGAAGGCCGCATCCGAATCGCCCAGCGAGACGGACGTTTCATTGAATAGAGGACTTGACTCGTCAATCACATGCATGATGGTCCAGCCGAGATTGAAAGTCGGTTGCGTCGAGCGCTTAAGCGGTAGATCGATGACACGCCGCAGGCGAAACCCCTCTTCAGTGACTTCATTACGCATCATGTACAGGCTGGCGGATGCATCCTGAATCACGTTCAAGCGCAAATTAGCGGCTCGCAGAATGAGGGTGCGCTGCGCATCGACGGGGCGAACGACCATGCTTCTGGAAAACAAAAAGCGGGCGCGAGGACGTGAGAATCGCGCGAACATAAGACCTGTGATGACCGCCAGCGACATCAAACCCACGAAGATCTCAACCATCGCGACGCTGTGGCCGTAGACAGTCTGCGGATGCATGTCGCCGTACCCGACGGTCGCCAGCGTTTCCACACTGAAGAAAAAAGCGCCGGCAAAGCCCGGGGGATTGAGGTTTGCGATGCAGCCAGGCACAAAATAATAGGCGCAGCCGAAAAGCGCGTCAAAAGTCAGGAAAAAGGCCGCAAAGGTGGCAAACAGCTGAGGCCACGTGATCGTCATGAAATAGTGGAACAAATCCTGAAATACGACGCGCCGAAAGCCTTCGGTCAGAATTTCCCGTTGGCCGACTTTGACGCGCCGAATGCCGGCGGATTTATGCAAGGAATGCGGCTCTTGGGGGCGGGACATAAGTTCACCTAGTGTACGTGAAGCGCCGCTTTTGCTCTGGCCGAATAGGCCGTACAGTCGCCTTGCGGCTTTGCTAGCATGGCTCATGACTACGTTATTTGATTCTATAAAAATCGGCCGCCTGACTTGTCCGAACCGCATTTGGATGGCGCCGTTGACCCGGGGTCGAGGCACACGAGACCACGTGCCGACCGATGTCATGGCGACGTACTACGCGCAGCGCGCTTCGGCCGGACTGATCATTTCCGAAGCGACCCACATCAGTGTCGAGGGCAGTGGTTGGCCCTATGCCGGCGGCCTCATGACTGCTGAGCACGTCATCCATTGGAAGACAGTGACTGACGCCGTTCATCAGGCCGGCGGCCGAATCTATGCGCAGCTTTGGCATATGGGTCGCATCGTTCATCCCTCGCTCCACGGCGTGCAGCCGGTTTCCGCGAGCGCGACGACCGCTCCCGGCAAGGCCCACACCTATGAAGGTAGGCAGCCTTACGTTGAAGCACGTGCTTTGGCCATCGAGGAGATTCCCCGCCTCATTGGCGATTATGTGAACGCCGCTAACAACGCGATCGCAGCAGGATTCGACGGAGTCCAACTGCATGGCGCAAATGGATATCTCATCGATCAGTTTCTGCGCGATAGTTCCAATAAGCGCGTCGACGCTTACGGCGGATCGATTGAGAATCGGATTCGCCTGTTGCGTGAGGTCATTTCAGCGTTGGTTGATGCCGTCGGAGCCGACCGCACCGCGGTGCGTCTATCCCCCAACGGCGACTCGCAGGGATGCGACGACAGCAACCAGGACGTTCTGTTTCCGACCGCAGCCGCGGCGCTGGATCGATTCGGCCTCGCTTTTTTAGAGCTGCGGGAGCCGGGACCCAACGGCACGTTTGGAAAAAGCGATCGTCCGCCCGTGGCTCCGCTGATTCGCAAGGCGTTCAAAAATGCGCTGGTGCTCAATTCTGATTATGACTTGCCTCGAGGCCAGGCCGCCATTGCCGGCGGGGTCGCTGATGCAATCACCTATGGACGGAAATTTCTGGCGAACCCGGATCTGCCACGGCGTTTTGCCGAGAACCTGGAACTCAATGCGGACGACATGAAAACTTGGTATTCGCAGGGTCCTGAAGGCTACGTGACTTATCCGGCGCACGCGTAAGCCGCCGAATCGATCATACTAGGCTCATGTCGAGCAAATCGCCTGACGCTGCGCAGACCGTTCGTCCCACCCATGTCGCCGATGTGCTCAAGCAGCGCATCCGCGAAGGCACGCTCGCTCCCGGCGCCCGGTTAGTCGAAGCTAAAATTGCCCATGAAACGGGCACCACTCGTACACACGTACGCGAGGCATTGCAAAGGCTGGCCGGAGAAGGCCTCGTGGTTATCGAGAATTTTCGCGGCGCATCGGTGCGGCGACTTGACCCGCGGGAAGTCGAACAGATTTTCGCGACACGCGAAGTGCTCGAAGGGCTCGCAGCGCGTCAGGCGGCAAGTGCCGCTTCGGACACGCGCGAGATGATCGGCAACCTGCAAGCCCGTTTGGACAAATTTGAAAGCGACGGCGATCCAAGAGGTTTCGCCGTGGCGAACGAGGCGTGGCATGTGGCAATCATCGGCGGGGCAGCCAATCCCTACCTGCAGACATTTCTAGAGCGGTTATGGATTCCCACGTACAGACTCTCATTTCAGCGTGTCTACACGCAGACCATCATGGCGCGTTCCAACCGGCAGCATCGACTGGTCACTGCAGCCATCATGGCCGGCTGCGCTGAGGAAGCTGAGTTGGCCATGCGTCTGCACATTCGCAGCGGCAATCATCCTGAATCAGCGACGCCTGAGCCTAACGCGGTGATTCAGCCGAGGCGTCGCCGGAAGGTTTGAGCTCTGGCGCCCCTCGTCGTGTCGGCGCCGGTGCCGTGATGAATAGAATGGCGGCGATCAGAAGCGCACAGACCGAAATCCACAGCCCGTTGGTGTAGTTGCCAAAACGGTCGAACATCGCACCCAACCACACGGGTCCCGTGCCGGCTCCGATCAGCGCGGCCGCATAGATGATCCCGTAAGTACGTCCATATAGCAGCAAGG
The DNA here is from genome assembly GCA_964657675.1 of uncultured Steroidobacteraceae bacterium. Classification (GTDB taxonomy): domain Bacteria; phylum Pseudomonadota; class Gammaproteobacteria; order Steroidobacterales; family Steroidobacteraceae; genus Bog-1198. The sequence goes on along the minus strand of CAZZWE010000064.1, from coordinate 5,739 downwards.
GAAAGTACCGCGCGATCATGTAGCTCATCATGTCCACTTCGCATCCAAAGCCAAAACCCAGCAGCGGCACCGCAATCACGGCGAACTTCGCGCCCGCCACCGCCAGCGCGGCGCCGCCGCCAGCGGCCAGCAGCATGCAGGCCGCGGTGAGACGTGGCGCGGAAATGTAGTCCGCGAGCGTGGCGGACAGCAGGCGACTTGCCGCAATGGACGGGCCAAGCAAACCTTGCAAGGTCGCGGCTTGCAGCGCCGTCAATCCGGTGCCCCGTAGCAAAGCTGAAACATGCAGCAGGTAGCCGGAAAGCGCGGCCGCGGCAAGAAAGAAGGCTACCGCGAGCCGCCAGAAGATAGCGGTGTTCAACACCCGGTTCCAATCGCTCGGGCTTGCTGTTGGAGTAGGCGCAGTGACGATGGAGTTTCGGGGCCAGCGCGAGACAGGCACCAGCAGCCATAGCACGACCCCGGTGGCGAGTGCGACCCAGACGCCAAGACTTCGCAAGCCCACCCGCCAGCCCTGCGCTTCGACCACGCGTGCCATAACGACGGGGTAGACGAATGCACCGATGCCGACGCAGCCCAGCACCAATCCCAGGGCCAAGCCGCGAGATGCGTCGAAGCGCAAATTAACGGCTCGAGTAAAGACCAAGGGCCCGCAGAGCGCGGCGCTGATTCCCATCAAAGACATGATGACCCACAGGCCCGCGATGTTGCCGCGATTCAACGACAGTGCCGCGAGCAGGATTGCGAAGCTCAATAGGCCAACCGCGGCTGGGCGCCGAAGTCCAAAACGATCCACAATCCATCCGGCAAGCGGAGCGGCCAATGCAGCTGCATAGGATTGCAACGATTGGCCGAAGCCGATTTGAGCGCGTTGCCAACCAAATTCAGCGGTGAAATGCGGAAGGAAGATGCCGAGTGTGTACGGCACGATCCCCGTCACACCAACGACCATGCCGAGTGCCGCGCCGACAAGAACCGGCCAGTGGTTCTTAAATTCGGCGTGCTTGGTGTTCAAAGCGGGGATCATGTAAAAACCCCTTGCGCTTGCGCGGCCGCGAACGCCGTTTCATCCATACCGAGCCATTTCACGCATATCTCGCGAGTATGTTCGCCGAGGCGTGGCGCCGCCGTCATGCGTGGTGAGGAATGGGCAAACACCACCGGAATCCGCTGATGTCGAAACGGGCCAAGGATTGGATGCGGCACGGTTTGATAAAACTCGCGAAATGCGATTTGTGGATCCTGCTCGAAGACGGCGGACGCCGACTGCACGATGGCGGCGGGAACGCCGGCTTGCTGCAGCTTACTCATCAACTCGAGACCGTCCGCGATTCGCGTCTTGGCGGACAACTGCTGCTCGATCAAGTATTCGCATCGTTGGCGCGCTTGCAGCGTTTCATATCGCGGATCGTCGAGGAATTCTTCGAGGTCCAGCGAGCGGCAGAGCGCGCGCCATTGGGAGTCGTCGGTTACGGCGATGGCGATCCAGCGATCATTGCCGGAGCAGGGAAACACTCCGTGGGGGCACGCATCAGGCTCGCGATTGCCGGTCCGAGGCGATACCGGCGCAGAGCCGACGCAATGAATCCGGGCCAACATCTGCTGAGCCAGGACCTCGAACATGGCTCCATCGATATGCTGGCCTTGGCCGGTGAGATCTCGATGTTCGACGGCCGCCACTAGAGCGGTCATTAAGAAATAAGGCAGAACACAATCGCCATAGGGCGCGGACGGCAGCACGGGAGTCCGGTCAGGCCAACCGTGAGTGAGCATCCGCCCGCTCAAAGCAGCGCCGGTGCCGTCGATGCCCCAGTTCTGGCTCCACGGACCGGTCTGACCATAGACGCTCCCGCTGGCCATGATGACGGAGGGCTTCCGAGCACGAAGCTGCTCATAAGAAAGGCCAAGCTTTTGCATCGTGCCTGGCGAAAAGTTCTCAACCACCACATCGCACCAGTCAATCAGACGCTCAAGGATTGCGCGTGACGCAGGATTTTTCAGATCCAACAGCATGCTGTGTTTTGAAGTGTTCACATGCGAGAACCACGGCTTGTCGTCAGGATTGCCGGGGGTGGAGACCGACACATCGGCGACCATGCGCTCCAGTCCCATGCGGTGTGCGCTCTCGATTTTTATGACCTGCGCGCCAAGATCGCCCAGCAATTTGGTCGCAGTACCCCCGACGATGGCCCAGGAAAAATCCAGGACTTTGAGGCCTGCCAAGGGTCGATCGTCCTGCGCCGCCCGGATGCCGCTTTGCACCGTGGCTGGCACAGCGCTCGCGCCGTCACGCACAAAATAGCGAGGCGTGGCGTCGGGGCCAAAAAATTTCCGGGCGAGTAGCTGTGGATGCGCGGCTACCTCGTGGGGTGCCCGCAGCGAAGTTGCCGTCAGGCCGCGTGCTCGACCTTCAGCATCGATCTCTTGCCGAGTTCGGTCGGCAAAGAAGGCGCTAATCGCAGGCTCCCACGCCGGGGGAAGGCCGGCAGGGCCCGGCCGATGTTGGTCCCAGTCGACCTCTCGAAAGGGGTTTTCGTAACTTAAGTCGTCCAGCCATTTCGATAATGCCCGGTTGGCCGGCGCGCCGAATTTTCCCGGCATGACAGTGAAGTACACATATCCATCGCGCAGATCCCAAATGGCCCGTGCGCCGCCGCGGACGCCATATGCGGGGCCCATTCTGGAAATTTCACGCCGGTCGAACTGATAGGCGATCAGCGGCGTGAGATTGCGGCTGGCGCCCACTTCTTGAGCAGCGACGTCAATGTGCTGTCCGAGGCCCGTAATGCGCCGATGACGCCGCGCGGTGACCACAGCAAACGCGGCCGTGGCGCAGGCTGCAAAGAAGTTTGCATGCAATGGTTCGCGCACCGGGGCACGATCGGGGTAACCGCAGGTGAGCAGCACACCACTGAGCGCCTGGGCGATCAGTTCGCCTCCGTGCCATTCACATCGCGGACCTTGCGTACCAAACGTGGTGATCGATACCACAATGAGCGACTTAAACTTTCTATGTAACGTGGCGTAATCGAGTCCGAGGCGCCTGCGCTCGCACCCCTCGAAGGATTCAATCAGCACGTCGGCGCCCGCGAGTTTTTGCTCCAATGCGTCGCGGCCGGACGGATGCTCATAGTCCAGTGGCTCACACCGTTTGCCGATGTTGCCCACGTTCCAGAGGTGCTGCCGCCAGGGGTGTGACTCGCGCCGTTCGAGCTGCTGCGGGCTGTCGATTCGTAGCACCTCGGCGCCGAACGAGGCGAGTGCTCGAGCGCAGTCGTAGGCGGGCGGAGCTGTCAAATCGATAACTTTGAACCCGCTCAATAGACGGCTCATCGTGCCGTCTCCCGCCGGAGCTGGGCTTTCGCGGTCACCTCGCCTTCGATGAACTCACTGACCGCGCGACGCATCTCCGCTTCGTTCCAGCGTCGATTGTCTACATTGCTCGCCGCGAGTTTGAGCACCGGTATACCGACACGCTGCAGTGCGGCCTCCACAAAAGGGCTGCCGTCCAAGGAAACGACACCATCAATCTGATGGTGCAAAGCCTCCTTCACGTACCATGCCGAGGGCCATGGTTCCATTTCCAAGTACTGAATAAATCCCACATAGCGAGCGGCCAGGGTGCGCAATGGCTGGCCATGGTCCTCGCGAATGTAGGCATCGGCGGCCAAGGCGAGGTACATCGACCAGACGAACACCGCGCGGTGCGAGGCCATGAATGAATCATAAAATGACACATCGAACCAGAGGCCCGTTCCGATCCACTGCAGCCGGATCCGTTCATCGGGGCAAGCCGGCCGCCCATGCTGGACCCGTTGCTCGATCTCTTGATAAAAATCCTTGGCGCGGTCACGTCCCCATTCGGTTCCTCGATGCCATTGGAGCATCATGACGCTGGTAAAGGTGTCGGTAACGCTGATCGGGGAGGGGGTGGTGCGCGCGACGAGATCGCGCGCCCGTGCGAACCAGGACTCTTGCTCGTTGACCAAATCCATTACGTGCCGGAGTCGGTCGAGCGAAAACTGACGGCGGGTGATGCGCTCGAGGAGTTCGATCAGCTGTTCGGACTGTGCCACATGCAGATCGAGTACCGCAGGCTCGAATAGCGCCTCCCAGCGGTTGGCACCTAGGGCCCACCACTGCAGCGGGGCGTCGTTGAATTGCGCGCGCGTGTAGTTGAACGAGATGGCGCCGGACTCGCGCGCCCATAACTCGTAGATTTTGGCCTGGTCGTCGTCGCGTGGATCACCGATGAGCAAGGTAGGTCGAGGCAGGCCCTCCCACGGCGCACTGTTCGGATCGTTATCGAACACCGAGGCAAAGGCCAGTGAAAAATACGGTTCTTGATCGTCCGGATAGCCGCGCTCGCGCAAGTATCCCAAATATTGCGCCGACTTCTGCTTCGCTGCGATCAACGAGGACCACCACTGCACCATGACTACGGGGATGTCGAAGGCCCGCAAAATCTCGAGCGGTGTTTCCGCACTGATGACGGCAAATGGTTCACCGCCAGCGACGCGGCTCTGTACGCTTTTGAACCACGCGCGATGGTAGCTGTAGGCCTCGGCTGCCACACGCAATCCCTCTCGTCGCCAACGTGACTCTGGCGCAGAGGTCATCTACAGCTTACGCGCAAGAATGATTTGACTGTCTCGGTGAGGGCTGCGGAGTCGCTGGGATAGGGCTGATCGTCGATGAGCAAGAGCGGCAATCCGGCAGCTTCCAAGGCATGGCGTTGATCGGGGATGTCCCATCGCGGTCCGGCATCACCCTCGCGGATGAATGCGATCACGGCGTCGGCCCCCGCTTTCAGCGCCGCGCAGACCACGTAAGCTGCTCGCGCCACGATGCTGGATTTGGCCGAAGCCGGAGGCATGCGGGCTAGCCGAGTCAAGATGGCTGCGATGGGCTCTTGCTGTTCATCCAAGTCGAGGTCCACTGCGGCGTCGCCCCAATCGTGATCTTCGCCTACGATCACACAACCACCGGCCTCTATGGCCTCGTAAGCGCAGGCATTGTCATGGCTGCTGCCCGTGAGGAACACGCGGTATGTCGAGCCGCTATCCAGGCTCGCAATCGGGAGCTTCGGATTCTCGTCACGCCAAGCTGCATTCAATAACCCGAGGGTTTTTGACCCGCTCAGGGTGGGGGGAGTTTGGCGTCGTCGCGCAGCAAGGCAGCGCAGTGTTGCCCGTTGCGCGTTGGCGGCGACGATCTGGTATCGCAGTGATGATTCGCTGATCGCGCTGCCTGACCACTGCGATAGTAGTTCGCACAGCTCGAGCAAGCGGGTTCGGGTATAGGTCACACAGGCGGCATCGGAAGAATGCAGAAAATCGCAGAAGTGAATGGGAGGCAACGCGGATGGGTCGAAAGCCCGAACTGCTCGCAGGACCGCGAACAGTCGAAGGTGCGAGTGATTGTCATGACTGATCAGAAGGCCGCGCATGCCGTGGTGATTGCGCTCGAGCAGCCACTCAGCAATCGATCGGACTTGGGAATCGACGCGTCGGCCGAGAAGCCGATCAGCGTGGGTTGACGGTCGGTCGGGTTCGCCCCTTAGGCGGATGGGGCGCAGGCCTGCCGCCCGGACCATTTCGCAAGGCACATCCGAACCTATGATTCCGACGGAAGCCGCAAAAAGGTCGCTATTCAACGCGTCATGCATCTGTGATTGTCGACGATATGAGTAAAATATTGGCCATTGAAGCTATTTATACCCTATTAGACGTGTTGATT
>CAZZWE010000063.1:15281-24513 GCA_964657675.1 uncultured Steroidobacteraceae bacterium | reverse complement strand
TAGGCGGCGATGTGATCACTGCCAGCGGTACCACACTGCTGGGTGCCGATAATAAAGCCGGGGTAGCCGAAATAATGGATGCCTGCTACCAGCTGATGAACCATCCCGAAATAAAGCATGGCACCATCAGGATATTGTTTACGCCCGACGAAGAGATTGGCCGCGGCGTTGATAAAGTAGATATAGCCAAACTGGGTGCATATGCCGCCTACACCATGGATGGTGAAAACGCCGGTGCCGATCATATTGGCGACGTTCACCGCCACGGCACCCCACGCACCCACGCCGCGAATCAGCTGCCCCGAGTTGTCCGCTGCGCTTGGTTTCCCACCTGCCATCCTGTATTAGTATCAGCAAAATGCATCTGACGCCTTCGCAAATCTTTCCCTTCCTACTGGCCGCGCTGGTGGTGTGGAGCGTTTACCGTAGGTTGCGCCGTAGTTTTGGAAGACAGCGTCTCTCACCGGTGCGCATGGGCTTTCGCATCGGACTGCTGCTGCTCATCGGCGGTTTGTTGCTCACGTCTGCCCTGCGCTCGACCCACTATTTGGAAGGAATGGCGATCGGACTTATCACCGGTGTCGCCTTGGCGCTGTTTGGCGCATCGCGAACGCGTTATCTTCGAGAGGACGGACAGTTGTTCTACGTCCCGCACACTTACACGGGCTTGGCGGTGTCGCTGTTATTTCTCGGGCGATTGGTCTATCGAGCAATTCAGCTGTACAGCGTTGAACATAGCGGGCAAAACACAGCCTCGGACACCGCGCCCGCATCGATCGCCGCCTCGATGGTCAGCAGTCCATCGATGTTCGGCCTGTTCTACGTTTTGGTGGGGTACTACGTGTGTTACTACAGCGTAGTGCTTTGGAAATCCAAACATCTCACTGCCGAGGAACTGGCTGTAGAGCCGGCACCTCTTACGCAGTGAGAAGACGCCGCAAGGCGTCCGGCGCGTTTAGCGCAGCGAAATAAAGACCGCGTAAGTGGTTACCAACAAGGCAACTATCAGCGCGTTATTGCCCCAACGGGCGATCGTTTCTACCATGACATTCTCCTGAATTTACTTCTATTTCCCGCCGAACCAGATGCTCCGGCGCTGGCACCTTTATTGGGGCCGAACTTTACATTTCCAAGCTCGCGCCAGGTATGTACCAGGTCTCAGAAATCGGTATTTTTCCGCGGTTTCGTCGTCGTTATGTCAGTACGACGCGCACCATTAACGAGCGTTGAAAAACGCGCGTTTCAGGCGCCTGGATGAGGCCTGACGGCTCGTTGTTTTGCCATCAAAGCGTCCCCTTTATAGGGCCGCAACTGGCAGTGGAAGCCCGAAAACCCGAAACGGGGGCTGGAGGTTCGATACCTCGCAGTAATTGCGCAAAAGGCGCAAAGTCGGCCGTTATAATCAGCCGGATCGCATTATTGCGACGGCACTTGAAATTCCACGCCGAAGGGCGGACCGTGTGCACACCAAACAGGCAGGAACTCGCGATGATCAAGCATCGATCATGAGATCTGTTAACGAAGCGAGTGGCCGCTCCCATGCGCTTGCCGTCGCGCTCGACTCATTCTCACCTGGCTCGCAAGGCAATTTTCGCGACCTGCTCGACAAGGTCAATTTGATCGCGGTGACCATCGATCGCGACGCAAAAATCACCTACTGCAACGAGTTCTTCCTGCGACTCACCGGATGGTCTTTTCCTGAAATCGAGGGCCGCAACTGGCACGAGCTATTCGTGCCGCCTGCCATAGAAGACTTGCGGCCGCTGTTCGCGGATATCTTCAAAGGCCTGCCGGAGACCTGGCATCACGAAAACGATATCTTCACTCGCACGGGTGAGCGCCGCACGGTCCGTTGGAACAACATACTGCTGAAGGATTCAATGGGACGCCCCGTGGCGGCCGGAAGCATTGGTGAGGACATCACCGACCGAAAGAAATTGGAGCGCGCGCTGGCTGACTGTCACGATCGTGAGCGTTGCAGTCTTGAGAAGGAGATGCACGACGGGTTGGGACAGGAACTGGTCGGCATCGCTCTGCTGGCGCGAAGCTTGGCCACGGTCGTGGAACGCGGTCAGCGCGACATTTCCGAAGATCTGCAACGGCTCTCGATCATCGCCAGCAAGGCGATTGAGTCCTGCCGCAAGATTGCACGCGGCTTTGCGCCGTACAGTGAATTGCACGGCGGCTTGGTGCATGCCATCCGGTTGCTCACCGAGGTGCCGGAAAATTGGAGCGGACCGCGACTGGAATTCGACGTGTCGCAAACCGCTCCCGTGTCGTTATCAGCCGAAGGCTGCGATCACGTCTATCATCTCGTGCAGGAAGTCCTGGCGAATGCGATCTCGCACTCCGGCGCGCGATCGATAAAGGTCACGTTGCGCATATGTCCCAGTTGGCTGAGCGCAGCGGTTTCGCATGATGGCGCCGGCCCGCCGACGGTGACCGATTTGATGCAGCACCGGGCCGAACTGCTGCAAGGCTCCTTGCGCCTTGAGCCGCTTGAGAGCGGCGGCACGCGGCTCGTCCTGTGCTGTAGTCAGCCTTAAAGCCGGCGACGGATCAGCTCAACAAACGCTTCGGCCCGCGGTCTGTTGCTACCTTGCGTTCCGCACTCGGCGGATGGCCAAACTGCGAGCGGTAACACTTCGAAAAATGCGGTGGTGATTGGAAGCCGCAGGCCGCCGTGATATCCATGATGGGCATGGCCGTTTGCAGCAGCAACTCGCGGGCTCGGCGCAAGCGTATTTCCAAATAGTAGCGTTTCGGTACGCAGTTCAGATCGCGCTTGAACAAACGCTCGATCTGGCGCCGCGATAAGCCGGATGACTTGGCGATGGCCTCCAAGGACAGGGGCTTTTCAATGTGCTGCTCCATCAGCTGCGCCACACGGATGAGGCCGCGGTGCGATACACCGATCTGCGCTCGCAAGGGCACATATTGCTTATCGGTGTCATTGCGAACGCGATCCATGATGAATTGCTCGGCAACGCGTTTGGAGATTTTCGAGCCTAGGCGCGTTTCGATCAGGGTCAACATGAGATCCAACGGTGCGGTACCTCCGGAACAGGTGTAGCGCTCGCGGTCGATGCTGAACAGTTGATCGCTGATGCGCACCCGCGGAAATTCTTCGCGCAACGCCGAGAGATTTTCCCAATGGATGGTGGCGCGGTAGTTGTCGAGCAGACCCGCCTTGGCCAACGCATAGCCGCCGGTGCATAAACCGCCCAACGGCACCTGACGTTCCGCTAAGCGCCGCAATTCTGCTGTCAACGCCGGCGATACCGCATCCCGCACATTGATTCCGCCGCAAACGAACAGAATGTCGACCTCGCCAAGATTTTTAAGTGCGTGGGTCGGGGACAGTTGCAAGCCGCTGCTGGCGTCGGCCGGCGTGCCCTGCAAACTGATGATGGACCATTGGTAGATTTCCTCTCCCACGACGCGATTGGCCATACGCAACGGCTCGAGCGCGTTAGCGACGGCGATCAGCGAATAATTAGGCAGCGTCAAAAACGCGAATTTGCATTTACGCAGAGGAAAACCCTGGGTATCCGGCGAGGGCGCAATTATGCCATGTGAAGCTCGGTTGCGACTTCTGTGGCAAGCGGGTCTGCAGAAATTCGGCGGGCGTCGCGTGACTTTAAACGCCCATTCAATCCACGAAAACTTCCCGGATGCGCGAATTCGCTTGAGTTATAGGGCCTATATCGTTGTTTTTAAATAATTAAGTCTTCATATACATAACCTTGCGTCTCCGCTCGGGTTGAGACAAGATAGTTTCGAGTCTAGGGAGTGCGAAGATTGATCGAACGTTCAACGCGTTCGTGGGAACAATCGACGCTCAATAAAATTTCAGGGGATAGCATGCGAATCATCGAACTGGCGCCGTCGGCGTCTCTGCGTCGCGTTATTGTGTCGGCTCTGTTGCTCAGCGCGTTCGGCGCAAGCCCGCACTTCACCCAATCGGCAGTCGCCGATAGCACCACGGATAGTTCCGGCGAGCTGACGGAAATTACCGTCACGGCGCGGAAGAAAGATGAAACGGCCATGAACGTGCCGGTCAGCATCACCGCCTTCTCACAAAAATCTTTGGAGAACTTGAATATCAATTCGTTCGAGGACTATGCCACCAAGGTGCCGAATCTGTCGTTCTCCTACGGCACGGCCAATTGGGGCTTTGTTGACTCGCGCACCGTGGCCATCCGGGGCATTCAAGGGTTCGGCACCACCGGCGTTTACATCGATGACACGCCGGTGCCCGATTCGCTCGATCCGCGCGTAGCCGATATCCAGCAGATCGAAGTGGACAAAGGCCCCCAAGGCACCCTATTCGGACAGGGCTCGCTGGGCGGCGTGCTTCGTATGATCACGGTGCAACCCACACCCGGGAAAGACGACATCCATACCAGCGCCAAGATCGGCGGCACTTCGGGCGCCGGCTCGCCGGATTATTCAGTCGACGGCGCCGGTTCCCATACGATCAACGATCATTTGGTCGTTCGTGTGGTTGGGTTCTACGACCACGAAGGCGGCTTCATGCACCGCGACGCCGTGAATCCCAACACCGGCGCCACCCTTTATGACGGCGGCAACTACGGCGCCAATTATTCATATGGCGGCTCGATCGCAGTACGCTGGTTGGTCAATGACGATTTCGATGTAGGCGTGCGAGTAATGGCGCAGGAGACGGATTGGCATGGATGGCAAGCGCCCTACGCTCCCCTGCCCGGATTCTCGATTCAGAGTTTCACCATGGATCGGACTGATGATGTCGAGGAAATGGCGCGCGACCGCTACTACCTACCGACGCTGACGCTGGAGTACCGCGGCAAAGGCTACAGCCTGCACGAGTCGCTCAGCTACTTCGACCGCCGCGCCACTCAAGTGGAAGATGGCACGGAAGGCACGCGCGATGCTTTGAGCGCGGACTGGTCTGGATCGTTTCCCGGCATTAATGAGCTCTATACCGATAACCAAGCATTTCCTTGGACCCAAGTCGTCAGCTACCGGCGTACGGTGAGCGAGACACGACTGAACTTCGACAAAACTTCGTTCGGGCTTTCGGGCGTCGCCGGCCTGTATCTATCGCGCTCATTCTCGGATACCGAACTTGATTCAGGCAGCATTCCACTGATTCAACAGCTGGGGCTCAACACCAATGCGGCGGTGGGCGGTTCTTACTGCCGAACCACGGTCACCGATACCAGCTGCCCGACTTACGGCAGCGGCCTCGGTTGGACTTCACAGCAGCCGAGCTACCATCACGATCAGGCCTTGTTCGGTGAGTTGTACTATGACTTTTACAAGTTCGAACTGACCGTGGGCGGCCGCTACTACCATCAAACGCAGACCGGCCATGAATTGGCGGCGGGCGCATTGAACTTTGCTTATCTGGATCTCGCGGTTCCCGACACCCACCAAAGCGGCTTTGACCCGAAAGTGGCGCTGCGCTTTAATTTCACGCCCACCGCCATGGCCTACGCCTCCTTCTCGAAGGGATTCCGCGCCGGCGGCGCCGGCGTGCCCCTGCCCAGCGGTCCGGACGCTTTCTTTGCCGCCATTCATCAAACCGTGAACACGCCGACGACCTACAACTCGGACACCGTCGAGAACTTCGAAATTGGCGGCAAGGTGGAATTTTTCGACAGCCGCCTGGTCGTGACCGGCGCCGTGTTCCAAATGAACTGGGACAACATCCAGCAGACCATCATCGCGCCGGAAAGCTACATTACACTGATCGTGAATGCCGGCGATGCGCGCGTGCGCGGCGGTGAACTGGAGATTGAGGGCCGCCCGTCGCAGTACATCGACTTGCACGCCGGCGTCGGCTTGCAGGAAGCCAAAATCTCCGACGGTGCTTTGTATTGGCAGCCCACGGGCTCGCGCGTCTATCAGGTCCCGGATGTGACCGCCAATGCCAGCGCACGCTTCATGGTGCCCATCAACGAAACGTTTTCCAGCTTTCTGCAACTCGATGGCAGCTATGTCGGCAATAGCGTGTCAGGCACCGCCGGTTGTCAGCTCAACACCTCTACGGTCCAATATTTTCCCTGCCCGGCCCCTGGAGCCGCCAGCGGCGACCTCACCGGATCAACGCCGGTACGTGCCGGCTATTCGGTGTTCAATGCCTCGCTGGGTCTCGAATGGGGCAAGTCGCAGCTGTCGTTCTACGGCACGAATTTGACCAATGCGAGACCTAATCTGGGCGACATCAACCCGGAGTCGTATGCCAAGCATGACCCGACCACCGGGTTTCTGATTCCGCGCGTGGCGACACTGCGGCCCTTGGGACTCGGCATTCAGTTCAGGCAGCGTTACTAGGCTCGATAGGATCCGCTAACGCTGCGACGTTTGCCAATTCGGTGCCGTGTATACAGGTACCGAATTCGGTTCGAGAAGCTTTCGACCGAGGATGTGGTCGGCGGCTTTCTCAGCCAACATGATGGTGGGCGCGTTCAAATTGCCAGTGGTGATGGATGGCATGATGGACGAATCGACCACCCGCAGTCGCTCGAGCCCATGCACCCGCGTGCTCGCATCAACCACGGCCATGGGGTCGGTTGCGGCGCCCATTTTGCAGGTGCATGACGGATGATAGGCACTTTCCACCTTGCTGCGAACGAAGGCATCGATTTGCTCATCGGACTGCACCTGCGGACCGGGCTGCATTTCCCGCCCGCGGTATCGATCAAAGGCGCGTTGCGCGAAGATCTCGCGCGTCAGCCGCACGCAGGCCCGCATCTCCGCCCGATCGTCCTCATGACTCATGTAGTTGAACTGGATGCGCGGCTGATCCTCAGGATCTTTCGAGGTCAGCCGCACCCAGCCGCGGCTCTTGGATCGCATCGGGCCGACATGCGCCTGAAAGCCATGCTCCTGCGCCAGGCTTGATCCGTCGTAGGCCACTGCCAGCGGCAGGAAATGATATTGAATGTTCGGATAAGGAATTCCTGCGTGACTGCGGATGAAGCCGCAAGTCTCGAAGTGATTGGTGGCGCCGAGTCCATCTTTGCGCAGCAGCCACCGCGCACCGATCCAGGCGCGGCTCATCAGGCCGATGGATGAATACAGGGTCACCGGTTCTTTACTGGCTAACTGGAAATAGAATTCAAGGTGATCCTGCAGATTCTCACCCACGCCCGCGAGATCCAGCACCGGCGCGATGCCGTGCTCACGAAGTTCCGCGGCGGGGCCCACACCGGAAAGCTTCAGCAGCTGCGGGGAATTAATCGGTCCGCCGCTCACGATCACTTCGATATTGGCATTGACCCGGTGAGTGTCGCCGCCGCGCCGATACTCAACGCCGACTGCACGTCGTCCCTCAAACAGAATGCGGCTGACCAGCGTGCGAGTCAGCACTTTCAAATTGCGCCGTGCCAAGACGGGCCGTAGGTAGGCATTGGCGGCGCTGCTGCGCCGACCGCCACCGACGGTCATGTCCATGCGGCCGAAGCCCTCCTGCTGCGCACCGTTGACATCCTTGCTGTGTGGATAGCCGGCCTCGCGCGCTGCGGCCAGCCACGCGGCATGCAAGGGATTTCGCAGCGAGCCATAGCGCGTTTGCAGCGGCCCATGATCGCCTCGATACAGAGTGCCGCCTTCCTGGCGCGTTTCGGCACGCTTGAAATACGGCAGCACGTCCAGGTAACTCCAACCGGTTGCGCCTTGCGCCTCCCACCCGTCGAAGTCGCTGGGATTACCCCGAATGTAGACCAGACCATTGATCGATGAGGAGCCGCCCAATACCTTGCCGCGCGGCGTATGGATACGGCGACCATCGAGGTAGGGTTCAGGCTGGGTATGGTAAAACCAGTTGAAGCGCTTCATGTTCATCGGGATCGACAATGCTGAGGGCATTTGTACGAAAATCGAACGATCCGAGCCGCCGAATTCCAACAACAACACGCTGTGCTTGCCGTCCTCGCTCAAGCGGTTGGCCAGCACGCAGCCCGCCGAGCCGGCGCCGACAATCACGTAGTCGAAATTGTCCAGGCTCAAGGGCGCGGCTCAGTACGGCGCAACGACATCGCCCATTGCGACGTAGACGCTTTTCAATTGAGTGTAGTGCTCGATGGCGGCCCGGCCATTTTCCCGCCCTAAACCCGATAGCTTCACGCCGCCAAACGGCAATTCGATGGGCGTGACATTGTATTGATTGATCCAGCAAGTACCCGCTTGCAGCTGCGCGATAACGCGATGCGCACGCGTCAAATCATTGGTGAACACGCCGGCTGCGAGTCCAAACTCCGTAGCATTGGCGCGCTGCACCACCTCGCCTTCATCATCGAATTCCAATACCGACATGACCGGCCCGAAGATTTCCTCGCGCACGATGGACATGTCATCGCGGCATCGATCGAATACCGCCGGCGCAACAAAGTAGCCGCGCCCTAGTTCCCCCGAAGTCACCCGCGTGCCGCCGGTAAGCAGTTGGGCGCCTTCGTTCTTGCCGCGTTCGATATAGGACAGCACCTTGAGCATGTGTTGTTCGGAAATCAGCGCGCCCACTTGCGTATTGGGATCCATGGGGTCGCCAATGCGCATGGCGTTGACGCGCTTGACCAGCCGCTCGAGAAATACATCCTTGATTGACTGGTGGACGAACACGCGTGTCCCGTTGGAACACACCTGCCCCGAGCTATAGAAATTGGCGAGCAACGCGCCCGCCACCGCATTGTCGATTTTGGCGTCCTCGAACACGATCAAGGGCGACTTACCGCCCAACTCCAAGGTCACCTGTTTGAGGGTCTGCGAGGCATCGCTCATGACAGCCTTGCCAGTCCCCACCTCACCGGTGAGGGACACCTTGCGAATATCGCGATGGCGGGTCAGAAGCCGGCCGGTTTCTGCGAAACCTTGCACGACCTGAAACACGCCGGGTGGCAAACCGGCCTCCAGCAATATTTCTTCGAGCTTCACCGCAGTGAACGGCGTGAGCTCTGCCGGTTTGAAAATCATGGCATTGCCGCACGCCAAGGCCGGCGCGGCCTTCCAGCACGCGATCTGCAGCGGGTAATTCCACGCGCCGATGCCGGCCACCACCCCGAGCGGTTCACGCCGCGTGTAACCAAAAGCGGTGGGCCCAAGATCAATGTGCTCGCCACTCAAGGATTGCGCCAAGCCTGCGAAGTATTCGAAGCAATCGGCGCCGGACGCCACGTCCACGACACGGGTCTCCTGAATGGGTTTGCCGGTGTCGCGACTCTCGAGTTCCGCAAGTTCGTGATTGCGC
>CAZZWE010000063.1:0-15271 GCA_964657675.1 uncultured Steroidobacteraceae bacterium | reverse complement strand
AATTGCAGCGGCTCGATTTAAGATGCGGGCCCGGTCGGCTCCCGTCATCGCCGCCCAAATGGGCTGCGCGCGCACGGCGCGCGCCACGGCGGCATTCACCTGCGCACTACCCGCGACAGTGACCATGCCGAGCACTTCGCCCGTGGCCGGATTGATCGATGCAAACTTCTCACCCGCTTGAGGCGCCGTGCGCGCGCCGTCGGACGTGGCGGATGGTGCAGATTGTTTGAGGTGGCCATCCACAAATGCGGTCAGCAGCGCGCGTGCGCTCTCGCTGTCGGCCTCGCCCCAGCCGGACAGCGCCGCGCGCAGCCATACGCCATCGATCATGGCGGCAATCATCGCCGCTAAACTCTGCGCCTCGTCGGGCGGCACGAGTCGTTTGAGCGAATTGCGCAGGTTCGATAGGGTGCGGCGCTGATACACCGACTGGATTCTTTTCAGTGACTCGACATGCAGCACCTGACCCCAAAATGCCAACCACGCGGTGCCGGTTCGCCGTTCGAATTCCTCGGGCGCGAGATTGGCGTCAATGACGGCTTGGATGCGGCCTCGTGGTGTGGCCGCGTGCCGTAAGCGCGCACGCACATGGGTCCCGACCCGCCGTGCCAGCGAGCGGAACGCCTCTTCCAACAATCCGTCCTTGTCGCCGAAGTAGTGGGCCACCAACCCCGGCGACACGCCCGCGCGGGCTGCGATTTGCGCCAAGGTTGTTCCGACAAAGCCAAGTTCCGCTAGGCTGTCGATGGTAACTTCAACGAGTTGCCTGCGTCGCATCTCTTCCAACGGAGGCGGAACTTCTTCTGCGACGGCGGTTGACTGCTTGTTCAATTTCGGCGACCTTCGGGCTGCGTTGAGGTGATGGGAGCGGGCTTTACGGGGTGGATCGTAGGCTGTAGAAGTATAACTTTAGCGTGAATTTTCAACCAACTTGGGAAATATTGGTGGGCGAGTTGCCGATCTCATTAAACGCTCGTTCAAAGCCCCCTCGGCACAACGCGGAATCATGCTATCGGGCCCAGGCTGGGGTCAAGCCCATGCAGTGGCTGGCAGTGTGGGCATTGTGCCTCGGTGTAAGCCTCGCAAATTCCGCATTCGCGGATGAACCGGCCGCTTGCCGGGTCGTGAAACTGGCCGATGTGGGCTGGACAGATGTCACCAGCACCACGGCGTTGGCTGCCGAAATCCTTGAGTCGATTGGCTACCAACCGACTGTGACGGTCCTATCCGTGCCGGTGACCTTTGCCTCGATGCAGAATGGCGATATCGACGCGTTCTTGGGCAACTGGATGCCCACCCAGGAAGCAGACGTGAAACGTTATATGGATGACGGCTCCATCGAGGTCTTAGGACCTAACTTGAGCGGCGCCAAGTACACCCTGGCGGTTCCCGCCTACACTTACGAGGCGGGGCTGCGCGACTTCAACGACATCCAGCGTTTCGCGCCGGCGCTCAATAATTCTATTTACGGCATCGAAGCCGGCAACGACGGCAATCGATTGGTGTTGTCGATGTTGCAGCAGAACCTGTATGGGCTGCGTGACTTCCATCTGGTCGAGTCGAGTGAGCAAGGCATGCTGGCGCAGGTTGAGCGTGCGACCAAGGCCCGGGAACCCGTGGTGTTTCTTGCGTGGGAACCGCACCCGATGAATATGCGATTTGACCTGCGTTATCTGTCGGGCGGCGATGCCGTGTTCGGCCCGAATTTCGGCGGCGCTGTCATCTACACAGTGACCCGCAAGGGGTATACCGCACAGTGTCCCAATGTCGGCCGGCTGCTGCGGAACCTGAAATTTTCGGTGCGCGGCGAAGGCGAGGTCATGGATGCGATTCTAAACCGGCATGAAACGCCGGCTGCCGCTGCCGCAAGCTGGCTGCGCGCCAACCCCGCAACCTTGAAAACCTGGCTCGAAGGCGTATCCACCTTCGATGGCAAACCGGCCGCCGAGGCCAGCAGTCACGATCGCATCGACACCCGCCCGACCGGGTTTGAACGTTGGATCACCAGCCATAAGTTGCCGGTGGGCGATGCGATGACGGTGACTATCGACACCATCAAGACGCATGGCACGCTGGTATTCAACGCTATCTCGCAGGTCATCCGCGGCACCGTCGCTGCGGTGACATGGGCGTTGAATGCGTTGCCGGCCTCAGTTCTGATTGGCTTGGCCGCAGTGCTGGCTTATGCGCTGAGGCGTTCGGTGCCGTTGGCCCTATTCGTAGCATTAGCCTTATTGTTCATCCTGAATCAGGGCTATTGGTCTGCCACGTTGGAGACTTTGGCTTTGGTCGCCGTCGCTACGCTCGCCTCCGCATTCATCGGCATTCCGGTGGGCATCGCCGCTGCGCATCGGCCGAGACTGTTTGCCACGCTGCGACCGATTCTCGATCTGATGCAAACCCTGCCGACCTTCGTTTACTTGATTCCCACGCTGGTATTATTCGGCCTCGGCGTCGTACCGGGCCTCATTTCCACGGTTATTTTCGCGCTACCTGCCCCGATTCGCCTGACGCATATGGGCATATCGGCGGTGCCAAAAACTTTGCTCGAGGCCGGCGAGGCCTTCGGCGCCACGCGCCTGCAGTTGCTGTGGAAAGTGGAACTGCCGAGCGCCCGTTCCGCCATTGTGGCCGGTGTCACTCAATGCATCATGCTGAGCCTGTCCATGGTTGTCATCGCGGCATTGGTGGGAGCCGGCGGTCTCGGCGTACCGGTGGTGCGCGCATTGAATACCGTACAAGTCGGCATGGGTTTTGAAGCCGGTTTTGTGATTGTGTTGCTGGCCATTGTGCTCGACCGCGTCAGCAGGCCGAAAGAAGCCGGCGGCTCGAAATGAATTCTGCCATCGAGTTCAAATCGGTCGATATTCTGTTCATGCCAAGCGACCGGGACGCGCGCCGTCACCGGCGTGAGGCATTGGCGGCGCTCGATCGCGGGATGACCCGGGATGAGATCCAACAACGGCATGGAGTCGTGCTCGGCGTCGCGGGCGCGAGCCTGGCAGTGGCCGCGGGCGAGATCTCGGTTTTAATGGGCCTGTCCGGCTCCGGCAAATCAACGCTGCTGCGGGCGGCGAACGGCCTGAATCGCGTCACGCGTGGCGCAGTTCTGATCGCGGACGGCGACAGCGCCATCGATGTCGCCAGCTGCGATGAGACGCAGCTGCGACGGGTTCGGCGGCAACGTGTGGCCATGGTGTTTCAATCGTTTGGTCTGCTGCCCTGGCGAACGGTGCGCGCCAACGTGGGATTCGGCCTGGAGATCCGCGGCGAAAGCGCTACGAGTTTGGCCAGGATTGTCGATGAGAAACTGGAATTGGTGGGCCTCACGCGTTGGGCCGATCGCGCAGTCGGCGAATTGTCCGGCGGCATGCAGCAGCGCGTCGGCCTGGCGCGCGCATTTGCAACTAATGCCGACATATTGCTGATGGATGAACCCTTCTCCGCGCTCGACCCGCTGATTCGAGCCAAGCTGCAAGATGAATTGCTCGAGCTGCAGCTACGGGTGAAGAAGACCATCTTGTTCGTCAGCCACGACCTCGACGAGGCCCTGAAGCTGGGCGATCGTATTTCGATATTGCAAGGCGGCCGCATCATTCAAACCGGAACAGCCGAAGACATCGTGTTGTCGCCCGCCGATTCGTATGTCGAGGAATTCGTGCGCCACATGAATCCACTCAATGTGCTGACCGCGGGCATGATCATGCGACAGCGCGCGCACCTGCACAGCGACGGTGAGCATCTTTGGCTGGATGCGGCGCGCCGCTATCGCCTGCAACTTCACCGCGACGGTGCCGCGCTTGCCTTGCAAATAGACGGCGTTGTCCACGCGCTGCGCGAGGTTTCAGGCGAGGACGATGTCGTGCACGATGCGCCCGCGTTGGCGGTAGTTCCTGCGTCACTGTCGTTGCGGTCTTTGATCCGCTGGCGCCAAAGCTCGGGACATCCGGTGCTGGTGGCCGACGGCACCCACATTGTTGGTGTGTGTGGCGAGGCGGAGATTCTGCACGCACTGGCGGGCAAAATGCACGGCGCCGCCTGAATGAAGCGGCGCCGCTGATACCCGTGTGGTAATCTGCGCACCCCATGCACGTACTACTAGTTGAAGACAGCGACGAAGTGAGCTGCATCACAGTCGAGTATCTACACGAACTGGGTCATGAGGTGACCGCCGTTGGCAGCGCTGAGGAGGCCATCCCGAAAATTGCCGATTCTGGTATCGACGTCATCATGACGGATGTGCGGTTACCCGGAATGTCGGGCCTGGAATTGGCGAAGCTGGTGGTGAAGAAGTATCCGCGTCTGCCCGTCGTCATCGCCTCGGGGTTCGGGGCCATCGATGTGCAAATGTTAACCGGTGAAAAGCTCGCCAACATATCGAGCCTGCCCAAGCCCTACGATTTGGATGATTTAGACCGCACCTTGAAAGCCGCCGTCGCGCCGCTGCAAACTTAGCCGTTCGCTGCGCCCGCGGGCGAGTCGCTCATCGACTGATACATCGTCTGCATGATGGGCGCACATTGAGGGCAACACACGGGAGAGGTACCCAGCGTGTCGCTCAACAAATCGGTGAGCGCGTGTTCATCATTCCCAAATTCTTCGACTAACGGTTTGTGTTGCCGCACTAACTCGATGGCCAGCGCAAACGCGCTGGCCGGATTGACCTCATCGTCGAAGTAAATTTGTTGATGAATTGGGCAGGTCTTCAGCACTTGCGTCTGCAACGCGATGCCGATTGCAACAACCTGTTTCCTGTCCATCTGACCTTCGCTGGGCCGTGCCACGCTCAAATGTGGTGACTGCCCGGGCGGCGATGGGTGGTTTTGATCAAGTGACTTTTGGCAACACGCAAATCGCGTACTGGCGCATAGCCGATGACCTTCAATGCTTGGCGCCAGGCTGCGGCCTGCGGAGCGGGCTCAGGCGGATCATACGGCGCCAGGGGCGGCTGTT
This sequence comes from uncultured Steroidobacteraceae bacterium, assembly GCA_964657675.1. GTDB lineage: Bacteria > Pseudomonadota > Gammaproteobacteria > Steroidobacterales > Steroidobacteraceae > Bog-1198. The sequence continues at coordinate 10,318 of CAZZWE010000063.1, read as the reverse complement.
CCGGGCTCTGCGGAGTCGGCTGATTTTCGTTTCGCATCTCACACCTCCGGACATTGGATGCGCGAAGTATGCGATCGCAATACAGCCCGGCGCGGTCGGTGTTTTGCGAGCCTTGGTGTAGGCGTTATCGGACGCCGACGTCATATATCTGCGCTTGGCGCCTTACGGGTCGATTTGACTCAATTCTCGAAATAACCAAGCTTTCGCCTTGAGCCAATCGCGCTGGACGGTGCGAAGGGACACGCCCAGAGCACGGGCGGTATCTTCTTCCCCGTAACCGCCGAAGAAGCGGCACTCGACCACGTCAGCCAAGCGAGGCATTTCTGCTGCCAGGCGCTGCATGGCTTCATTCAAGGCAACCATGCCCTCGTCGCTATCGACAGAGAGTTCGCCCACATGAGACAAGGTGACATGTTGTCCGCCGCCGCCCCGCTTCTCGGCCAAGCGCGCTTGCGCATGGTTGATCAGCGCGTGGCGCATGGCGAGCGCCGCGGCACGCAGGAAATGCGTCTCGTCGCTGAAGCTTCGAGCCTGGCCAAGACGCAAATACGCCTCGTGCACCAAGGCCGTGGTCTGCAGGGTGTGCCCGGCCCCGTAGCGTGACCGCGTCCGCTGCGCTATCCGCCGCAGTTGTTGATAGAAGGCCGGAAGCAGTTCCGCAGCGATGCGGCGGACGTCAGGCGATGCGCCGCTGGCCTCCAATTTGGCCAACGCATCGTGCGGCAGTAAGGGATCTTCTTCCACGCCAGAATTCTAGACTATCGATGGCGGGTCCCACGCAAGAATCCGGTTGTTCCATCGGTGATCATCAGATTGCTAATCATCTGCGCGGGGTGGATTTTGGCAGCATGCGCATTGGGTGCCTGCTCGAAATCCGGCTCTTTATCCCAGCCCACTGCCAATCCGGCCATCAGCCTTTGCGACCCAAGGATGCTGCCCATGGCCGAGCTTACCGGCATCCTTGCGGCGCCTCTGATCGAGCGAAACCCTATTGCCGGCGATGAGCAAACCTGCCAATTCTTGACCGCCGGGTTCTCTGCCATTACGGTAAGTATGCGGCCGCACGTAGGGCATGTGACGGTCGAGGCGTGGGGTTCGGGCCGGATGCCGTTCCAAGCGAGCTGGCTGTCTGGGATTGGCGATCAGGCGGTCTGGCAAGACACGCTTCATGAGGTGATCGCACAGAAGAATAATTTGCTGTGCGACATCGAGGTTCGCGGCAGCGAGGGTGACATCGCGGTTCCTCTAGAGGGATTGCCCGTGTTGTTGGGCGCGTTATGCAATAAGTTATTTTTGGCGTTCGGATAAGAATCATGAATTCAACGCAAGGGATATCCGGACTGTCGCCCGAACAATTGGCCCGGGTCGATGAATGCTTGGACGAGCTGCTGGAGCTGCCCGCCGATGAACAACTCGCCAGCTTAAGATCTCGAAGCATCGATGATCCGCGCGTGGCCGCAGAAGTTGAAAGTCTGCTGCGCGCCGCGCAATCGTCCAGCAAATTCATGGCGACGCCCGCGCGCGTTTACAGCGAAGAAGCCCCTCCCGACGCCATTATTGGCATGCGTCTCGGTGCGTGGCGCATCAAACGGAACATCGGACATGGCGGGATGGGCGATGTGTATGAGGCGATACGCGCCGAAGGCGACTATGACCAGCGCGTAGCGGTCAAACTTTTGCAACGCGACGCCGCCGCTCAGATCGAGCGATTTCAGGCCGAGCGGCAAATCCTGGCACGACTCGAGCATGCGGGCATTGCCCGTCTCTACGATGGCGGCGTGCTCGACGACCGTCCCTTCATGGTGATGGAGTTCGTCGAAGGACACCCGATCACCGAATACTGCGCGCGCAATCACACGACATTTGCCGATCGCTTGAAGCTTTTCATCCAGGTGTGCGAGGCGGTCGCCTATGCACATAGTCACTTAATCGTGCACAGAGACCTTAAGCCCTCCAACATTTTGGTCACGCCGGACGGCACGGTCAAACTGCTGGATTTCGGTATTGCCAAATTGCTCGACGGACAACGTGCGCGAATGACGCAGCTGTCGGCCATGCCCATGACGCCGATCTGCGCAGCCCCCGAACAGCTCACCGGCGAGGCGATCACCACCGCAACCGATGTGTACGCATTGGGATTGCTGCTATTCGAGTTGCTGACTGGCACCCATCCTTGGATGGGACCTGATACGCCCATGCTGCAGGCCATGCGCACGGTGTTGCAAAGGCCGGCACCGAAGGCGAGCCGCGCGGCACTGGACAATTTGGATGCGCCCGTGTCGGCGCGACTCGTCGAGGGCGACCTTGACGCCATCATTGCCAAGGCGCTACGCAAGGAGCCCGCCCTGCGCTACGCCACCGTGGCGGCGTTTCAATCCGATATCGAAAAGGCCCTGGACGGCGAGCCGGTCGAGGCGCGCGGCGGCGCACGCTTGTATGTGTTCGGACGTTTTCTGCGGCGTTACCGTTGGGCGGTCGCAGCAGCTTGCGCGGTATTCGTATCCTTGGCCGTGGGGTTCGGCACGGCGGCATGGCAGGCCGAAAAAGCCCGGATTGAACGCGATGCGGCGCGTCGCGATGCTGCGCGCGAAGAGGCAGTTCGCTACAGTTTGACCCGCATGTTTCGCAGCGCCATTGCCGAGAAGAGCACCGAGCCGCTGACGGCCAAGGGCATGATCGATGAAAGTGCCCAGCGAGTTCTGCGCGAATACAAAGATCAACCGCAGTTGGCCGGACAAATCGTCTTGACGCTGGCAGATTTATACGGCGCGCTCGAAGATGTTTCTGGCGCCGAAGTGTTGCTGCGCGGCTATCTGGCCCAAAGTGGCGGTGATGCGGATCCCGCGGCACGCGCGGACGCACAGCAGAAGCTCGCGAACATCGACTTGCTGGCTGGCCACGCCGACACCGCAGCGCCACTGCTGGATCAAGCCGAGGCTTTTTGGAAACAACACCCAAATCAATATCAGGAGGAACGGCTGGAGGGGCTGATCGTGCGCATCCGCTTGCAGCGCGCCCAGGGCAACTTCGAAGGCTCCATCAACTCCAGTCGCGAAGCGATCGCACAACGCATCGCATGGTCGGGCCACGATCATCGGGAAACCGCCGTGATGTATAACTCGTTGGCCATTAGCCTATCTGCGGCAGGCCGCTATGCCGAAGCGCTCGAGGCGTACCACGAGACCAGTTCGATCTATCGCGCCATCGGTCTGGGGGACACGTTGGACGCCCAAATCATCCTGGCCAATACCGGCACCTTGGAACAAAGGCTTGGACATTTACGCGAGGCCGAGAGCTTGCTGAAGGCCGCCGCCGAACGCGAGCAATCACTGGCCGGAGGGTCGGCCGCCACGGCGGCAGCGCTTGGCGGCTACGGCCGGGTCCTCGCGATTACTAATCGCATCGAGCCGGCGCTCACGGCATTGCATCAGGCGGTCGACATGGCTGCCAAATACGCCGGTGCCGGCAGTCCTGTGGCTTTGCAGAACCAATTGTTCCTGGGCGAGGCGCAAATTGCCTCGGGCGATCTGACCGCTGCAGCGCTGACGCTCAACACCGCCCATGACAAGGCGGCCGCGCAGTATGGTGCCAATCACCTCATTACCCTGCGCGCGCAATTGGGCTTGGCGCAGTTGACCCTGGCTCAGGGCGATCCGGCCAGTGCCGAAACTCAGTTAGCCGCCGTGTCCTCGGCATTTCGCAAACTGGGCTTGCAGGGCGAGTGGTATTTGACTGAGGCGCTCGACAGCTTGGGCGAGGCGCAATTACGCCGCAGTGAAATCCCAGCCGCCATCGCCACGCTGCGCGACGCACTCGCCTTGCGGCAAAAAAATGCAACCGACGTGTGGGAATCTGCACTGACGCGGGAACGCCTGGGCGAAGCGTTGGAAAAAGCCGGCGATGCCAGCGCAGCGGCCGTGCTCAAAGGCGCCGCTGCGGATCTAGAATCGCAACTGGGTGGGAATCACCCGCAAACGTTGCGCGCCAGGTCCGCATTGGCGCAATTGAAAGTCTAATTAGATTGCAAGGTAGGGCCAGTCCGCCGGGCGGGCCGCCCTGGTGCCTGACACTTCGACTTGAGATTCGGTGTGTGCGCCTTTCTCCTGCGCCACGCCGCCGCTCAACTCTTGTTGTAAGCGCAACAACTGCCATTGTGCTCGGCCCAAGTCAGCGCCAAGATCCGCAGACCAAGTCAGCGAGCGTGTATCGTTCAGCGCACGCGCCAACAATTGCAGTTGCTGGGCGAATACCGCATGCGGTTTACGCTGCTTGAGCGCAACCCACCCCGTGAGCGTCGCCAGGACGCCATCGATCGAGGTCTGCAGAGCGCTAGGTCCCTGCTGGCAACTCAAATTAGGATGGGCACCGAGCCTGCCGTTGATCAAGCGAGCGATGCTCCAGGCGGCTACTGCGCCGCGCGAAAAAGCGCTGTCACCCTGCAGCGTCGCGCCGATGGTTCGTGCCAATTGGCGGGTCAGCAGCGCTGTGCGGCGCAACTGTCGTAAACGAATCACTTCCACGTCAATCATAGCTTTCCGCCTTTCCCTGCTTAGCGCCGACATCGGGGCGACGGCAGGCATTCTCAAGGGAAACGCGTCCAATATCTGTAGGACTGTCACTTATAGCGATGCGGGGTCATGCTCGCATTTACGATAATGTCAAATGCTGACCTTGTTATTGTCACGCCGAGCGTTAACCGAGGTTGATCCACGCAGATTTCGTCTGGGTATATGACATTAAACTTTCCAAACATTTATCTCGACCTTGGCCCGATTGCTTGTAGCCACCGAAGGGTTGCGTCATATCGCCATGATCGAAACAGTTGACCCAAATCACGCCGGCTTCCAGATCGCGCACCGTCTTATGGGCCACGTTCAAATCCTTGGTCCACACCGACGCCGCCAATCCGTAAATCGAATCGTTGGCGATGGCAATGGCCTCTTGGATGCCATCGACTTCGATGGCGGCGGCCACCGGGCCGAAGATTTCTTCCTGCGCGATGCGCATGCGGTTATTGACGCCGGAAAAAAGCGTGGGGTTGATGAAGGCACCCGGCATGTCCGGCGTGTTGCCGCCAAATTCCAAGCGCGCGCCTTCGCTCTTGCCGCGTTCGATAAAGCCCAGCACGCGGGTGCGATGCTCCGCAGTAACCAGAGGCCCGAGGTTGGTGGACGGGTCGAGGGGATCGGCTGCCCGATACGCGGTCTTACCGCGTTCGATAAAGCGAGCGATAAACTCGTTCGCGATCGGCTTGTCGATCAGCAGCCGCGATCCGGCGTTGCAGACTTCACCCATGTTGCCGAAAATTCCGTTGATGGCGTAAGTCACCGCCGCGTCGATATCGGGAAGGTCCGCTAAAAATATCTGCGGAGTTTTACCGCCGCACTCCAATGCCACCCGTTTCATGTTCGATTGGCCGGCATATACCAGCATCTGCTTGCCGATTTCCGTGGAACCGGTGAACGCGATCTTTGCCACATCGTTGTGCAGCGCCAACGCAGCACCCGCCTCCTCGCCCAACCCATTCACCACATTGAATACGCCCGCGGGTCCACCGGCTTCAATGAACAACTGCGCCATCAGCAGCGCCGACAGAGGCGATTGCTCCGCCGGCTTCAATACCACCGAGTTACCCGCTGCCAACGCCGGGGCCACTTTCCAGGTCGCCATCATCAGCGGATAGTTCCAAGGAACGATGCAACCAACCACCCCCAAGGGTTCGCGCAGGATGTAATGAAAGGCATCGAAGGCCGTCGCCGTGACCGAGCCTTCTATTTTATCGATCAACTCACCGAAATATTCGAAGTTGAGCGCCGAGGTCGGGACATCGATGGTCACCATGTCGTTGATGGGCTTGCCCATGCAAAGCGTATCGAGCAGCGAGAATTCTTCAGTGTGCTCGCGAATCAAGCGTCCATAGTTGGCCATGATAGCCATGCGTTCCCGGGGTGCCATGCGGCTCCAGATGCGCGAGGAGAAGCTGCGTTTCGCGGCCGCCACGGCCAGATTGATATCCGCGCTGGTGCCGGCGCTGACTTCGCACAGCGCCTCGCCGGTGGCCGGATTGATCACGGTGAAGCGACCGCGCGCGATCGAATCCACATAGGCACCGTCGATGAAGTGTCGGGTTTCGTAGCGAATTTTCTTCGCACGCGCGTGCCATTCTTTTGTGTCGAGCGAGTTCAAATTCATCCAGCGGGCTCCAATCATTGTGACAGCGACTCAGCCAGTATAGGATCTGGCCGATGCCATCTGCCAATGTTTCCAAACAGCCGCGACTCCTGGGCTTTTGGATGAGTGTGGCGCTGGTCATCGGCAACACCATCGGGTCCGGAGTGTTTCTGCTGCCTGCTTCGCTGGCCCCTTACGGTTTGAACAGTCTGATTGCGTGGTTGTTTACGGCCTTGGGTTCGATCTTGCTGGCCATCGTTTTTTCGCGCTTGAGCCATGCCTTCCCGGAAGCGGGCGGCCCTTACGCCTACGTGCATTTGGCGTTCGGACCTTTGGCGGCATTTTTGGTGGCCTGGGGTTATTGGATCTCCATCTGGGTCGGCAACGCCAGCATCGCCACCGCGGCGGTGAGCGCTTTGACGCCGCTGCTGCCATCGATTGCGCGGGTACCGGGTGCCTCGGCCGCCATCACGCTGGTCTTGCTGTGGCTGTTGACCTTCGTCAATTGGGTCGGAGTGCGCGCGTCCGGGTGGGTGCAGAGCGTAACCACCGTGCTGAAGATGATGCCCTTGATCGCGGTGGCAGCCCTTGGGCTATGGTCGGTGCGCACGCCCGACTTTGCAGCGGCCAGCGGGGTGCCTCTGTCGATCGGCGGCGTGACGGCGGCCGCGACGCTGACCCTGTGGGCATTGCTTGGTTTTGAATCCGCCACCATTCCCGCCGACAAGGTGGCCGATCCGAGGCGCACCATCCCGCGGGTCACGATGCTTGGCACGGTGGTGACGGCCTTGCTGTGCACCCTCGCCTGCACTACGGTGATATTGCTGGTGCCGAAGCAGGTCTTGGCGCAATCGAACGCACCCTTCGTCGATCTCGCCAATCAGGTGTGGGGCAGCGGCATCGGCAAATTGGTCGCGGTGTTTGTCGCCATCAGCGCCTTGGGCGCATTGAACGGATGGATCTTGATGCAAGGCGAGCTGCCGAGCGCCATGGCCAAGAATGGGGTGTTTCCCAAAATATTTGCGCGCGAATCCTCGCGCGGCACCCCCGGATTTGCGCTGTGTTTCGGCAGCGCTCTGGTGACGCTGTTGATCCTGGCGACCTACCAGAACTCCCTGGTGAAAATCTTCACTTTCATGATCTTGCTGTCGACCACCGCCTGTTTGGTGATGTACGCCTTGTGCGCATTGGCGTTGCTGCGACTGCAGTGGACTGGCTCGTTGACGGGCGCACGCAAAGGCAGCGCCGCCCTGGCCGCCGTTGGCATCCTGGCAGTCTTGTATTCGCTGTGGGCCATCGTCGGCGCCGGCGCGGATGCGGTCGGACTGGGCGCTGTGCTGTTGGCACTGGGCGTTCCGCTTTATTATGGCGCACCTATTTACCGGTGGTTCGCGATGCGATTGAAAATCTCATGATGGGCCGTGCCTTTGCCGCTGTCGCGATCGGGGGTGCGTTGGGCTGCCTGTTGCGCTGGTACCTGGCGATGTTTTTAAATCGCTACTTCCCGGCCATCCCGCCGGGTACGCTGGCCGCCAATCTCATCGGCTGCTACATCATCGGTGTGGCGATTGCTTTTTTTGCGCTGGCGCCAAGCATTGCGCCCGAGTGGCGGCTGTTCGTGACATCGGGCTTTTGTGGCGGTTTGACGACTTTCTCGACCTTTTCGGTCGAAGTGGTGACGCTGTTGCAGGCGGGCCGCACCGGTTTTGCGCTCGGCGCCATCGCGGTGCACTTGCTGGGCTCACTGCTGATGACGTTTGCGGGCATCGCCACCGTCACCTTGATCAAATCCTAGGAGAGCGGATGCGTCCTTTAGTTGCGTTGGTCACTGGCGGATCGCGCGGCATTGGTGCTGTCATCGCGCGACAATTGGCCGAACGCGGCCATCGCATCGCCTTGCACTATCGCGGCAATGGGAAGGCGGCGCAGGCCTCGCTGCAGACCCTGTCAGGATCCGGTCATGCACTGATCGCGGCGGATCTGACGGATCCAAGAGCGGCAACGCAGTTGTGGCACAGCGCCTTACAGCAGTTCGGCCGCATCGACATCCTCATCAATAATGCCGGTCTGTTCGTGGATCATCCGCCACTCACAACGCCCTACGCGGACTGGCAGTCAGCGTGGCAAACCACGCTCGGCGCTAATCTATTTGCGCCTGCCAATTTGTCGCTGTTGGCTGCTCAGCATATGGCAACGCATGCTCCGAGCGAACCGCACGGCGAATCCTTTGGCCGCGGACGCATCGTCAATATCTCCTCGCGCGGCGCGTTTCGCGGCGAGCCGGACTCTCCCGCCTACGGGGCCAGCAAGGCCGGCTTGAATTCGCTGTCCCAGTCGCTCGCCAAGGCGCTCGCACCCCAATCCATTTATGTGTATTGCATCGCGCCAGGCTGGGTTGAAACGGATATGGCGATCGGGCACTTGAGTGGTCCGAACGCATCGGCCATCCTGGAGCAGCACCCCTTGGGACGCGTGGCCAAGGCCGACGAGGTGGCCTGCGCTGCGGTGTTTTGCGCCTTGGACGCACCGCCCGCCATGACCGGCAGCATCATCGACGTGAACGGCGCCAGCTACCTGCGCACCTGACTCTCTAGGCCGCCGCTCCGTGACGCGCCCCGAGCTGGCGGGCCAGCCGTGCCCGGGACACCAGCGCCCGAACGATGGGCATGGCGGTTTTCATTTCGGTTTCGATGACCAGCATATGGCTCATGCCCGCCTCTTCCATCACTTGCAACACCTCGCCGGCACGCGCCGATTGCAAGGCATCCCAATCGACCGCCAGCAGCTTCTCCCACGGCGTCATGATATGCGCGACGCGCAGATCGCTGTGCTGGGTATAAGTTGAGTGCTGCAGGAATTGCAGCGGCCGCTCGCCTTGAATGTCGTACGAGGTAATGAGGCCAACGACGCGTTGATCCCGCACCACGAGCAGTGCGCGCACCCCGATGCGGATCATATCGGCCAAGGCGTCATCGATCTGGCGTTCATCATCGACGGTTGCGGGATGCTCCCGCGCGAAGTCCGTGATCGCGAGAATGGCGGGATCGGTAGGTTTGAGAAACTGCCCGTCGGTCACCGACCGGCGCGGTAAAAGCCCATGGGCGATTTCACGAGTCGACATCAAAGTTGCGTGTTTCATGCTTAACGGACCTCGCGCCGTCGCCAGGGTTCCCTGATTCGTTCACTCAATGGATTCATGCTATATTAATTAGAGATCTAACCAATTCAAAGGCTGTGAGTGAGCGTCGACGAGCGGTTCAGCGATGCCTTGCATAGCACTTCCCGTTCCTGGCGACAGGCAGTCGATCGGCGGTTGAAGTACTTGGGCGTGAGCCAAGCCAGCTGGATGACCATCGCGATCGCCGCGAAGGCCGATACCCCCTTATCCCAGTCGGAGTTGGCCGATCGCCTAGGCGTCGAAGGCGCCACCATGGTGGCCATGGTGGATCGTCTGGTGAAAGCGGGGCTGGTGGTGCGTGAGGCCTCCTCCACCGATCGGCGCGTGAAGCGGGTGGTGCTGACGCCGGCCGGCGTTGCCATCTACGATAAGGTCAAGACCGAGGCCGACGCACTGCGCAGCCAGTTGCTGGCCAAAGTCGACGCGAAAAAATTGCTCATCGCCACCGAGTTGCTGGAAGGCTTGCGGGAGATCATCGACTCAGCGGTGTGATGCGAAGTCTTGGGTCCAAAACACCGCGGAGGCACTCTTCAGATTCTCCGCGTACGCGATCCCAACCTGTGTGAATCGACCGTCCATAATATTTTCGCAGTGGGGCGGACTGTTGAGCCACCCTTCAGTCACTTCGGCAGCCGTCATGGCGCCTGCGGCAATGTTCTCACCCACGATTCGGTGCTCGCCGTAGCCGGCCTGTTCGACCCGCGCCGCCGGCGTACTGCCATCATGCCCGCGATGCTCGAACTCATTGTGAGAGGCCATGTCACGCGAATGGTCCAACGCGGCGCGGCTCAGTGCGCTGTCGAGGCTCAGCGGCGGCACAGGTGCAAAGTATTTCCCGCCGCAGTTGCGACCCGCGGCCCGGGCTTGGTTCACCAACTCAAGAATACGGCGCGCGATCTGCGGCTGATCGCTTAAACCCGGAACCGCCAAAGGCGCGGCCAGGATCAACCACAGATCACGGCCGCGGGG